>SYCI01000099.1 GCA_005787035.1 Actinomycetota bacterium
ATGAACGAGTTGTTGAGAGTGCGACCGCGCATGAACGCGAGTGGAGCGACTTCGACGGCCTGCTTCTCCATGAGCTTCTGAGCGGCCTCGGGCTCGACCATGTCGTACAAGGCGTCGTACAGGGGACGCAGGTACGGGTCGATCTTGGCCATCAGGTCCCCCGGCAGAAAGCCGAGCCGCTCACCGGCTTCGACCGCCGGGCGGGTGAGGATGATCCGCTGAACCGCTCGGGTCTGGAGAGCGTGAACCGCCATGGCCACGGCCAGCCAACTCTTGCCGGTGCCGGCCGGACCGATACCGAAGGTGATCACGTTTTCGCGAATTGCATCGATGTAACGCTTCTGACCGGCCGTCTTCGGACGCACCGAACGACCTTTGGCGCCGCGTAGCACCTCATCGCCCAGGACTTTCGAGGGCCGCTCATGTGACTGCACCATGTCGATGCTCCGACCGATCACCGTGACGTCGACCGGGTCGCCGCGCTGCAGGACGATGACCAGTTCTTCGAAGAGTCGGGCCACCGTGGCCGCATCGGGACCGTCGATGCGAACTTCGTTACCCCGAACCGCGATGTCGGTCCCCGGAAAGGCACTCTCGATGGCTCGTAGGTGCGAATCTCGGGTTCCGAGGAGCCCGGGCATCAGGTGCGAACCCGGCACGACGACAGTGGACGGACTACTTGGCGGTGTCATGCGTGCGCTCGGGGCGGAGGCCCATGCGAGGAGACGCTAGCCGACATATGGACGAGTGCAACCAGTCGCCGAGAGGCTGCTACATCCCGTCAGCGCGGGCGAACCACGTAGCGCCCCGAAACATTGCCTTTCAGAATCTCGGTGAGCACGCGGTCGAGGTCTCCGAGACCGATCTCGTGTCCGATCGCCTCGAGATCTTTCGGCTTGAGGTCGGTGGCCAGGCGATCCCAGGCCCGCTGACGAACGTCATGTGGTGTCTGTACCGAATCGATGCCGAGCAGTGCCACACCCCGAAGGATGAACGGCATGACTGTGGCCGGAAGATCGGCCCCACCGGTGAGTCCGCTCGCCGCTACTGCCCCTCCGTACTTCAGACGCTTCAACACGTTGGCGAGAGTGACCCCACCAACGCAGTCGACCGCTCCGGCGTAGTTCATCGATTGCAGCGGTCGGCGATCGGGCTCCGACAGTTCATTGCGATCGATGACCGACGAGGCTCCGATCGATCGGAGGTAGTCCGCTTGGGCCGGCTTACCGCTACTGGCCACCACTTCGAAGCCACGTTGCGCGAGCATCGCCACGGCCATACTCCCCACCCCGCCGGTCGCGCCGGTCACGAGCACCGGACCATCCGCAGGCGTCAGACCCCAATCCTCGAGCGCGATCACACTCAACGCCGATGTGAAGCCTCCCGTTCCGATGATCATCGCTTCTCGCGCATCGAGCCCCGCGGGCTGGTGGACGATCTGATCGGCGGGAACACGGCAATAACGCGCATAGGCGCCGTGGCGCGCCGTACCGATGTCGTAGCCATGCGCGATGACCGACTCGCCGACCTTCCACGACGAGCCGGCCGGATCCACGACTCTTCCGGCCAGATCGATGCCGGCGACCAGCGGCGAGATCCGGGCCACTTTGCCACTCGCAGTGGTGGCCAGACCGTCCTTGTAGTTGACACTCGAGTACTCGACTTCGATGAGGACACCATCGGGCGCGATGTCGGAAAGACCGATCTCGCGCACGCCGCGAGTCGATTCGTCCCCGTCGTTGGTGAAGACGAAAGCCGGAAAGCGAACGGAAGAATCGAACGAGGTCATGGTTCGACTGTAGTGATCGGTCGACGGACGCGATCAGACGAGAAACGTCTCGGCGTAATACGCGAGCAACTCTTCGGTTCTCGTGAAGGATTCCGATGGGCCCGACAGGCTGACCCACGTGGCTCCGGCTTGGGCCAGTTCGGCAATCGCCTCACGATGACGTTCCACGTCGACGCCGATGCGCCAGATCGACTGATCGAGATACGACACCAGAATGTCCAACGATCGACCACCGGCGAGATCCATCATCTCGGTGATTCGACGGGCCAGTGTGGTGGCATCACCGATGTGGGCCGTACGCGTGGTGGCCGAGACCGTGGCATCGGTCAACATCGGCATCCAGCCTTGTGCGCGTTCAGCGACACGCCGCAAAGTGAGATTCGAGTTACCGCCGATCCAGATCGGTATCGGCTGTTGTACGGGTCGGGGGCGACACACCGTGTCGCGCGCTTCGAAGGACTCGCTCTTGATGGCCACCGGTTTCCCGGCCCAGAACTGCGGGAGCACGTCGAGCATGGTGTCGAATTCGGAGTTACGTGAATCGAAGTCCACGCCAAGGGCCTTGAACTCGGCCTTCTGGTAGCCGGTTCCGAGACCGAGCACCAACCGCCCGTTCGACAGCACATCGACCGAGGCGGCCGTCTTGCCGAGCATGAAGGGATTCCGATACGGGCCAACCGAGAGATAAGTGAACAACCGGACACGCTCGGTAACCGCGGCCGCGTGGCCGAGGGCCACGAAGGGATCGAGTGTCTGATGGCCACCAGCCTCCAGCCATCGCGCGCTCGGGGCCGGATGCTCGGTGAAGGCGATGCCGTCGAATCCGGCGGACTCCACGGCGCGGGCGACCTCTCCCACCGCACCGGCGGCCAACATCTCGCCGTCGAGACCGTGCGCGTCGGGGTACTGGAACAGGAATCGCACGAGCCGAGGGTACCGTACGAGCGTTCTATGAAGCTCGGCTACACCACGATGAACACACCGGCCGACATTGCGCCGCGAGTGATCGGACCACTTCTCCAAAGCGCCGGTTTCGATTCCATCTGGATCGGTGAGCACAGCCACATCCCGGTCTCCCGTCGCACTCCGTATCCGACGGGTGGCGAGATGCCGTGGCAGTACACGACGATGATGGATCCGTTCATCAGCCTCACCCAGATCGGCGAGCACACGTCTAACCTGCTGCTCGGACTCGGTGTGGCCCTGCCGCTCGAGCACGACGTGTTCGTTCTGGCCAAGAAGGTCGCGACCCTCGATCTCTCGAGTGGTGGTCGGTTGCAATTCGGCGTCGGAGTGGGCTGGAACGAAGAGGAGCTCGCCGATCACCGGAACATCAAGTGGTCACAGCGGTATCGAGCCCTCGCCGAGTGCATCGGTGCTTTGAAGAGCCTCTGGTCCGATGACGAATCCGAGTACCACGGCGAGTTCTTCGACTTCGACGCCGTGTGGTGCCGGCCCAAACCCGCTCAAACCCCCCATCCGCCCATCTGGTGCGGAACCGGGGGACGCCTCGGAACCCAACACGCGGTCGCCTGGGCCGACGGATGGATGCCACTCGACGTCACCCTCGGTGATGTTCCGCGCCGGGTCGCGAAGTTCCGCAGCATCGCGGCCGAGGCTGGGCGGGAATCGGTACCGATCTCACTCGTCGCTTTCGGCGACCCGACCCTCGACACGCTCCTGGGCTATCGCGATCTCGGAATCGATCGGGTGATCGTCGGATCGGGCCGCGATGGCTGGGAAGATCCGGCTGGTGTTCCGGCTTTCATCGACCGCTACGCGGCGATGATCGACCGTCTCGGCTGAGACTCAGGCGCTCCAGGCCGACTCCACGTCGGCCGCTTCACACACCGTGGCGAGCAACGAAAGAGTGTTGTCGATCACGGCGTCGGCGTAGTCGGTGGGCACGCCGCACACTCCGTCGCGCACGAGCACCACGTTGTACCCGAGATCGATCGCACTGATGACGGTGCCGAGAATGCCGAGGTTGACCGAAACACCGGTCACCACGAGTGTCCGGACTCCCATGTTGCGCAGGATCTGATCGAGCGACGTCGAGGTGAAGGGCGTCATACCGTGAATACGCGACACGACCACGTCGGTCGTCTCGGGACCGAGTTCGGGCACGAGCCGCGCACCCGGTGTGCCCTGGTCGATCGGCGTGGAACCGGTTTCGCGCCGTAGGCGCGCGTTCATGGCGAAGATCTTGCAGTTCTCCGTGGCGCCCAGACCATCCGGGCGGTTCTCGGCGGTGCAGTGGACCACCGGAACTCCGTGTTCACGCGCCGAACGGCACAGACGTCCAACGGTGGCCCGGAGACCTTGGCGATCGACCTCGTCCACGAGGGCTCGCATCAAGGCCCCCTCACCCACCACACCGTTCTGGAGTTCCATGGTGATCACCGCGACCGCACCGGGCTTCACCAAGTCGGCGAGTCGGGCGGTCTGCTTCGCGTCGAGTCGGGTCATCGGAACCTCCTCCGACACATTGTCACATCGTGGTTGGTCGTCTCTTAGTCTGAAGACGTGACGAGGTCCGAACGTGTCCGATAGGCCCACCGATATCCGCGACACCGATCCCGACAAGTACTGGGAGACCTTCGCCGAGAAGTGGACGTCGCTTCTCACCTACCGCTACCTCGGTCGTCGACACGCCTCACTCGACGCCGGGGTCGAGGGGAACTCGATGAGCGTGCGTCACGACATGCGCAACCCGACGGGCGGCATCATGGCTGCACCGCTGTGCGTGGCCTCACCCGAGTGCGGAGGATTCAACGACGACTTCGTGGTTCCCAATCCGCTCATCGCCTCGATGCAGATCCTCGATCCGGCTCGCGACGTGCGCGAACTGCTCATCATCCCCGACAACCTCCACACCGGTCGTCGGCTTGGTTTCAGTCGGGCTCTCGTCGTGGATGCCGCCGACCCCGATCGGGTGATCGCCATCTCGACCGGAGTCGGACTCTCGCTCGGACCCGTTCCGGATGGCTACGTGAAGATCGACAATCCGCCGATCGATGTCGTCGATTCACCCGACCTGCCCCCTCTGACCGAGGTCTTCGGCGCGCGGTCACTCGGCGACGGCGTGTGGGAACTTCCCGAACTCACGGCCGAACTCGCGTCCCCCGATGCCGCACTGCACATCGGCCCGCAACACATCACTCTCGAGGCGGCCGCCTATGAAACGGCGCGCCTTCTCGCCGACGGCGAACTGCAGATCGAAGACTGGTACGTGATGTTCGTGAACCGGGGCAAGACCGGCCCCTTCCGAACCAAGGCCGAAGCATTCCGTGGCCCGAACGGGCGCATCGGATGTCGGGTCGATCTGATCGATCGTGGAGAGAACGATCGCGTGGTCAGTACGGCGGCGGCGACGTTCGGCCCCGCGCGCTGATCAGACCGGCATCCCCGAAATACGACGCATGTTGTCGCGCAGCGCGAGCTTGCGCTCGGCCGCCGAGAGTCCGCCGAAGTCGGCGACCCACTCGTAGGGATTGGCCAGACCCTCGGGGTGCGGCCAATCGCTACCGAGAAGGATGTTCTCGGCCCCGATGATGTCGCGCACGTTGGTGATGTCGTCTTCGTAGAACGGGGCGACCCACACGTGATCGCGGAACGTGTCCATGGGATCTCGCTTGTAGAGCTGCGGCGTCTTGCCGTAGGAGCGCTTCAGACGACGGGCGAGATCGCCCACCCAACCGGCTCCGAGTTCGACGGTGGCGACCTTCAGGTTCGGAACCCGATCGAAGAGCCCATGGCAGATGAGCGAAGCAATGAGGTCGTACACCGGTCGTTCCACATGGACGCCCATGACTTCGCTCAGCGGCGACATCTTCATGCCGGTGTAGGCCTGGCTCTCACCCCAGCGCTCCAGGTAAATGCCGTAACCCGAATCGGCACCGTGGAAGGCAATGGTCACTCCGGCGTCGGCCGCCGTGTGCCAGAACTCGTCGTACAGCGGGTCGGCGAGCGAACGGAACCGATCGGGGGCATTCACCGGCGCCGGGCGGAACGTGACGAAGCGGGTGCCCTTTGCGATCACCGTCTTCAGTTCTTCGAGGGCGCGAACCGGATCGATGAGCGACATCAACGGACCGGTGAGGATCCGACCATCACGGTTGTAACCCCAGTCCTCGTCGAGCCATTCGTTGTAACTGCGGAACGCGGCGTAGAGCATGTCAGGGTTGTCGGCCATCATCTCTTCGAGACCGAGACCGAGGCTCGGCAGCACCCACGCGAGGTCGACCTTCTGCTCGTCGAGCAACTTCACGCGCGCCGCACGATCACGGGCCGCCGGCGGGATCGGTCCCATCTTGACGATGTCGCGGATCTCTTTGCCCTCGTGGTTCTGGGCTCGGAAGTACAATTCGAGCGAACCGGGCTGACCCACCGGGTCGTAGGTGGGGTTCGGGATGAGAGTGAGAAGTTTGTTGTTGACGAGCAACGTCTTGCGGCCGTCGATGTCGATCCAGTGGACCGCGTGCTTGAACTTCTTGGGCAGGTGGCGCGTCACCGCATCGGTGTGCTCGTAGTAGTGCTGATCGGCATCGGAAAGTCCGTAGGTGACGTCGGCCGGGATCTTGCGTTCTTCGAGCATCGTCATGGGTATCTCCTTGGTCGAGATCGGGTCGAATGAGTTTCTGACGCCTCGTCAGATTGTACGCCTCCCCGAGGTCGGGTGGTAGACCCAACACCGAACAAGGAGGAGAAATGGCCCAAAGTTCCGGTCCCCAGGACCAAAGTCACGACCTCCCGGCCGCCCTTGCCCGCGAGGCCATCCGCGACCTCGTGGCTCGCTACAACGCCAACGGCGACAGCGGACGGTTCGCTCAGGTCCGAGAGCTCTTCAACGAAGATGCCACGATGACCATCGAAGGCGACCGCACCTACGCCGGTATCGACGAGATCATGACGATCTTCACCGGCACGAAGTCGAGCACCTCGGGCAACCTCACCCACGTTCGCCACTTCACCTCGACCCATCAGATCGATCTCGTGGACTCGACCCACGCGTCGGGCCGCCTCTATTTCGCGGTGCTCACCGACATCGGTCTCGACCACTGGGGCCGCTACGTCGATTCGTACGTCGCTCAGAACGGACGCTGGCGCTTCGCGAGTCGAAAGGTGACCGTCGACGGCTGGTCGCCGCACACGCTCTTTCCGCGCACCTGAATTCGTTCAGGAGGTCGGACGCTCGGGCCGGAACGCCGAACGAGGACGTTGCACGAATTCGAAGGGCACACCGTCGGGGTCGTTGAGGAAACAGATCCACATGTCGGGAACCTTCGTGCCCTCGAGTTCGACCTCTCGTGGCTCACGTTCGAAAGTCCAGCCGAGTTGGAGGAATTCGTCGTACGACGCTCGGGTGTCGTCCACACACACTGCGGTGCGATACCAACCCGCCTGGTTGGCCGGCACCGGGTGACGGCCGTGCGACCGCGGCGTCGACCACTGCACGAGGACGACCTCGCAGTTCTCGTCGGGCAAACGAAGGCGGCTGGCCCGCCCGCTCACCTCCGTGACGCCCGTCAGACCCAGGAACGAACCGTCGTCGATGATGTGATCGTCGACATTCAAGAAACCCATGCCGTGATACCAGGGAAGTGACACGTCGAGATCGGTCACCGTGATTCGCAGATGGCGAAAGCGCGACTCACCGGCGGGAATCGACGGGTCGCTCACGATGTCGACGAGGGCCCCGGTGGGGTCGGCGAGTGTGAACCACTCCGTAGCCCAAGGCGACCGACCGGTGGCCACGACGGTCGCGCCGTGGGCGACCATCGCGTCGATCGTGGTCCGTGGGTCGGCCACCGCGAAACCGACGGCCTGCATTCCGACCGCCGTCGGGTCGGAGAGCGGACGCCCGATCAGCCCGGGCTGCACCCATTCCTGCACCTCGACCGACGGGCTGGTTCGCGGACCACGGCGGTCGTACAGGAACGCCGCTCCGCTCACGATCTCTCCGTCGATACCGAGAAGCGAACCGTCGGACGGATGAATCGGGTTGCGCATGACCTCACGCAGACCCACACCCTGGGAGAAGAAGTCGGAAGCGGCGTCGGTACTCGCGCAGCAGTAGCAGATGTGCAGAAAACGGCGGGCCGGTGGAACGGCGGGTGGTCGGAACGACGGCGACATCGCCCGAAGAGTAATCGGTGGCTTCGGCGACCGACCTGACGCCTGACAGACTCATGAGGTCAGCGCCGACGTTCAAGGAGCGAATGTGCAAAAAGAACTCGACGGATCCCGACTCGCGGGCAAGACCGCGCTGGTGACCGGGGCCAGCCGCGGTATCGGTACCGCGATCGCCCGCCGACTCGCCGCCGAAGGCGCGGCGGTCGCCTGCGCCGCCCGCACCGTCGAACCCGATCCCAAGTATCAGGGATCACTCACCGACACGCTGGCTCTGATCCGTCAGGCCGGCGGCACAGCCGAGGCGTTCCGGTGCGATCTGTCGGTGAGCGACGACCGCAAGCGCATGATCGACGAGGTCCACGATCGGATGGGACCGATCGACATCCTCGTCAACAATGCAGCGGTCACGTTCTTCTTTCCGATCGACTCGTTCCCCGAGAAGCGTTTCCGCCTCATGATCGAGACCCAGGTGTGGAGCGCCATCGATCTCGCCCAGCAAGTGATCCCCGACATGCGTTCACGCGGCTCCGGATGGATCCTGAACATCTCGTCGCGCGCGGCCGTGAAGCCGGTTGGCCCTCCTTTCGAGCCGTGGTTCTCCGAGGGAGCATCGTCGGTGTACGGACTGTGCAAGGCCGCCCTCGAACGAGTGTCCCTCGGCATGGCGGCCGAGTTGTACAAGGACCGCATCGCTGTCAACACACTCGCGCCGTGGGACAACGTCCCGACGCCCGGCGCCGGGGCCCATGACTTGGTCGAGGATTTCCGACTCGAGCCCGAAGAGATCATCGCCCAGGCCGCGCTCGAGCTCTGCGCCGGCGATCCGGCGGCCCTCACCGGACGCGTGGCCTACAGCCAGCCACTTCTCGCCGAGTTGGGAATCGTGGCCCGCTCGCTCACCGGCGGACCATTCGAGCCCGGAGCGCACTGACGTGTCGACCTTCCGCCGAGGCGAGTGGTCCAACTGGGCCGGCAACCAACGCATGCGTCCGGTGTCGTTTGAACGGCCGGAATCCGAGAGCGAGTTGTCGTCACTCGTCGAGCGTGCGCACGGTCGTCGGCAGAAGGTGAAGGCCGTCGGGACGGGGCACAGTTTCACCAGTACGGCTCTCACCGACGGATTTCTCGTCGACATGTCGAAGCTCGACCAACTCGTCGCCGTCGATCGCGAGGCGATGACGGTCACGGTCGGAGCCGGCATCACGATCGCCGATCTCAACGAGACGTTGCACGGACTCGGGCTCGCACTGCCCAACCTCGGCGACATCGCGTACCAGACGATCAGCGGCGCCATTTCCACGTCCACCCATGGCACTGGTGCTCGCTTCAACGGTTTGGCGGCCCAGGTTCGGGCGCTACGGCTCATGACCGGTGACGGCTCGGTGGTGCAACTCTCCCCCGCCGACGGTCCGCTCTTCCGGGCCGCGCAAGTGGGGGTGGGAGCACTCGGCATCGTCACCCAGTACACCCTCGGCGTCGTGCCCGCATTTCGCCTCCGCGCCAACGAAGGAGCCGAACCACTCGAGTCGCTCCTCGAATCGATCGAGGACAACGTCGACGCCAACGATCACTTCGAGTTCTTCTGGATTCCTCACACGAAGTGGGCCCTCACCAAGCGAAACGAGCGCACCTCGGATCCGGCCCCCACGCTCGGACCGCGCGCTCGGGCCCACCGCTGGTACTCCAAGACCCTGATGGAGAACTACGCCTTTGGCGCCGTGTGCAAGGTCGGGAACCTTCGTCCATCGTTGATTCCGCGACTGGCCACCGCTCTTCCCTCCACGGGTCATTCCACGACCGTGTCGGAGAGTTATCAGATCTTCGCGAGCAAGCGCATCGTGCGCTTCCTTGAAATGGAGTACTCGATACCACGCGAGCACTGCGCCGAAGCGCTCCGTCGTCTGCGGGCGATGATCGACGACAAGGGCCACCTCGTCAGCTTTCCCGTGGAGGTCCGATTCACGGCCGGCGACGACATCACACTCTCGACCGCGCACGGTCGGCCGTCGGCCTACATCGCGGTTCACATGCACAAGGGCACCCCGTGGCCGCGTATCGAGGCCTACTTCCGTGATGTGGCGACCATCATGGCCGACTACGGCGGTCGACCCCACTGGGGCAAGATGCACTTCCTCGGTCGGGCTGATCTCTCGCGGCTGTACCCGAAGTGGGACGAATTCCTGGCCGCGCGCGATCACTTCGATCCGACACGCACCTTCGGTAACGCATACACGGCCAACTGCTTCGGGCCCTGACTAGCGGCCCATGATCACCGGGTCGCCCGGACGCCACTCGGCGTGAGCGCGACGCCAACGGTCGAACACTTTGACGATGTGCGGCGGATCGCCGTGGATCTCGGTGAAGCCTCCGGTCACCGCGCGGGTGTCGAAGTAGGCCGCGTTCACCCCGTCGGCGAACAATTCGCAGGCGGGTTCGAAACCCATGTCGAGAAGCCGTTGCCTTTCCGCCTCGAAATCCGACACCAGGTACGCGACGTGGTGAAACCCTTGCTCACCATCGCGATACATGTCGCGGTAGATCGAGGGCTGATCATCGTGTTGCTGGATGAACTGGATCATCAGGTCGCCCAGATATCCGAATGCATACGAGACATCGGCTTCCACGGAAGTGCCTCGATACGAGAACGAATCGGTGCGGTGGTGTGACGCCACTGCGAAGGGACCGGCACCGAAGAGGTGATGCCACTCGTTGATCGCGATCTCGAGGTCGTTCACGAAATACGCGTGCTGGAATAGCGCTCGATCACGACTCACGGAGAGCCTCCGTCACGATCTCGGCGACCCGCGCGGGCGCGTCCCATTCGGCCAGATGCCCGGCTCCCTCGATGAGGTGAACCGACCGCAGTTCGCTCAGACTTTCGGCGAAGAAGTCGGCATACACCGGTGGAACGATGCGGTCATCGGCTCCCCAGATCAGGGTGACCGGACAACTCACTCGGTGAATGCGTTGCGACAGACCGAAATCAGGAATCGGCCAGACGAGGCTCGCCGTGGCCGTCCGTGCGGTGTAACGCTGGATCGTGGCCACCACCGGATCCTCACCAGCAGCGCCGTCATAGAAGCTCGCCGTCAGACCCGGATCGTTGGTCAGGAGGTTCCGCTGTCCGCTGAGCGTAGTGGAGAATGGATCGGTCACCGGACAGTCGTCACGCCAGAGACCGATCGGGCCGATGAGGACGAGATGACTGAATGCCTCCGGCCGAATGGAGGCGAGTTCGAGTGCGAGCATCGCCCCGACCGACGAGGCAACCATCGGAGCTCCGTTCAGCCCGGCGACGTCGATGATCTCACTCGTCGCCGCCACCCAATCGTGCATCGTCCGGAGGTCTCGGGACGTCGACGTTCCTCCGTAGCCGGGCAGGCACGGTGCCACGACTTCTCGACCCTGCTCGGCGAGACAAGTCACGAAGGCCTCATCGGATGTCACCGGAACCATGCCGTGCAGGTATCCGATTCGCGGCCCACGTCCGACGCGAAAGATTTCGAGCGAGCCCGCTCGCCACGAGTCGAGGGTCATCGAACCCGGTCCGTCAGGGGTCGCGGCCACCAGTGGTCCTCCCACTGGTCGTCCCACAGATGACTGATCTGTGGGAGCACCTTGGTGGCCATGAGTTCGGTGTTGTGCATGGCCAGATCCCGATTCATGTTGCCGAAGTGACACAGCGACATCACGTGTCCGATGTTGAGATCGGTCGCCATCTCGACGGTCTTCTCGGCCACCTGATCGGGACTGCCCACGATCACGTAACCCTTCTCCACCATCTGCTCGAAAGTCATGTGCGATGCGGCACTGAAGGACTGCTGAGCCGCCTTGCGGGCCGCCTTCTTGGCCGCCTGCTCGGCGCGTTCGGACGCTTCGCGAGCCGCGCGCTCGACCATTCCCTCGGCGCCGTTTCGAACGGTCTGAAGCGTCTTGTAACCGGGTGGATCAGCGAAGCCGGGGTACACGTGCAGACAACGATTGAAGAAGTACTCGGCCGGCTCCCGATACAGCTCGATGGCTTCTTTCTCCGAATCGGCGACGCCGAAGAACTGCGCGAAGCCCGCCTGGTACGGATTACGCGGCCGTCCAGCGGCTTCGACGCGGTTCCAGAATCCGCGCATCGTCGAGAGCGCGGCCTTGTAGCCGAAGTAACTCAGGTACAGGTAGGAGTAGCCGGTCTGCGCGCACCACTCCCACGTGTCGATCGAGCCACCTCCGGGGATCCAAACCGGAGGATGTGGATCCTGTACGGGTCGCGGCCAACAGTTCACGTAGCGCGACTTCGAGTACTTGCCGTTGAACGCGAACACCTCATCACTGGTCCAGGCTCGAAGAATCAGTTCGATCCCTTCGTGGTAGCGCTCGCGCAGAGTCGCCGGGTTGTTGCCGTACGCGTACAGGGTGTCCATCGGAGTCCCAACCGGAAAACCGGCGACCAACCGCCCACCACTGATGCAGTCGAGCATGGCGAACTCCTCGGCCACGCGGATCGGGGGGTTATAGAGGGCCACCGAGTCCCCCAGCACCACGAGTGCGGCATCCGGACACGTTCGAGCGAGAGCGGCCGCGATCAGGTTCGGACTCGGCATCAGACCGTACGCGTTCGAGTGGTGTTCGTTGATCCCGACGCCGTCGAATCCGACCTTGGCCGCGAACTCCAGCTCGTCGATGTAGTCGTTGTACATCCGGTGTCCGACGGCGGGATCAAAGAGTTTCGGATCGATGTCGACCCACACCGAGCGATGCTCCGACGTGAAGTCGTCGGGAAGTTCCGGATACGGCATCAGATGGAACCAGACCGTCTTCACAGGATCTCCCCCAATGTGGCCCCCACGACCACTCCTCACGCTAGTTGAGCCATCGAAGTGCGTGGGGAGGTGACTACTACCCTCTCGGCGTGGCCTCCGATGTCGAAGAAAGATGGTGGTCAACCACTCCGGACGGCATCGAATTCGCAGTTCGCGTGACGCCCAATTCTCGGCGATCCGAAGTCGTCGGGGTTCTTGAGGGTTCCTTGAAGGTGCGGCTGGCCGCCCCTCCCGTGGATGGCAAGGCCAACGAGGAACTGTGTCGATTGCTGGGCCGATGGCTCGGGGTCAGGCCGTCAGCGGTGACCGTCGATCGTGGGGCAACCAGCCGCACCAAGCATGTTCGGGTCGTCGGCATCGATCGACCGCCCCAATCCTGACCACACCCGCCAGTACATTCGTAACCATGGCCTTTACGGACGCGCCTTCCGACCGCAGGAGCCTGCGGGCCCGAGGTTTGCTGGTCGCGGCCACGGTGGTCGCCACATCGCTGTCCGTCCTGGCCTCACCGGTTGGAGCAACGTCGAGCACCGATCCGGTCGAGAACGAGGTGATTGGTCCGGAGCTTCCGCCCGAACCCGAAATTGCCGGCCCGGCGCTGCGCGAGTACATCGTGGTCGCGCGCGACGAATCGGGCGTGACGAGCGCAGTCGAGTTTGTGAACTCCTATGGGTACACCCCTCTTGACCGGTGGAGGAAGGCTGTCGACGGAATTCAGGTTCGACTGCCCTCGAGTCTCGCCGACGCTCTCCGGCGGGAGCCCTACATCGTCTCAGTTGAACGCAATCTCGAAATTTCAATCGAGGGAACTCAAAGCAACCCCCCTAGCTGGGGGCTCGACCGCATCGATCAGCATCCTCTTCCCCTCTCCAATTCCTTCACATCATCGCTAACTGGCGCCGGAGTCAAGATCTACGTGATTGACACCGGCGTTCGCGCAAGCCACCTTGAATTCGGCGATCGTGTCGCCGAGGGCGCCTCTTACGACTTTGGTGATGGAATTACGACCGACTGCAACGGACACGGCACACACGTGGCCGGCACAGCAGCCGGATCAAACGTTGGGGTCGCCAAGGCGGCCACGATCGTGCCGGTGAAAGTACTCGATTGCGACGGCTCAGGTTCTTGGGCGTCTGTGATCGACGGCATTAACTGGGTGATCTCCGCTCATCGTTCCGGAGAGCCGGCTGTCGCCAATCTCAGCCTCGGCGGACCCGCCTCGCCAGCACTGGATGCAGCCATCGGAAGCTTGGTCGACGACGGCGTCACGGTCGTCGTGGCCGCCGGAAACGAGTGGGATCCGGCATGCGACTACAGCCCGGCTCGGGCCCCCACGGCAATCACGGTTGCCGCCGCCACAGCCACCGATACCGATGCCTACTTCTCGAACTTCGGATCGTGTGTCGACATCTATGCCCCGGGGCAAGGGATCTACTCGTCGACGGCCACCAACGACTCCTCGTACGAATCGTGGAACGGAACGTCCATGGCATCTCCGCACGTGGCCGGTGCGGCCGCGCTCGTGCTCGGTGCGTCACCACGGCTCAGCCCGGCCCAGGTCTGGAACTCACTCGAGGAATCCTCGACCAAGGGCGCGCTGACTTGGGCGTACGGTGGATTCAAGTATCCCTACGGATTCAATGTTTCGACCGAACCAAACAAACTGCTGTTCGTCAATCCTGCACCTCGCTATTCCATTGTTGTTGACAAGAACGGGGATGGATCGGGGACGGTCAATGCGAACGCTGGATCGATCAGTTGCGGTGCAACTTGCTCGGATTCATACTTCTCTGAAACACAGGTCACCCTGACGGCGAGTTCTTCGAATGGCTCCGTCTTTGCAGGCTGGTCGGGAGATTGCTCGGGAGTTGGAGTCTGCCAACTCTTGTTGAACCAAGACCGGACAGTCACTGCCAGGTTCAACTTGGCTTCGACATTCACTCTGACTGTCATCAAGAGCGGAACGGGAACTGGAACGATCCTCGAGAGCCGGGGTTCCATTGACTGCGGAGGCGTCTGCACGACTTCGGCAGGAGTTGGTACACGAGTCACCCTTCGCGCCACACCCGCATCAGGATCGACGTTTTCTGGCTGGTCTGGCGCCTGTCGTGGCGTCGGCACCTGCCAAGTCACTATGAATCAAGCCCGCTCAGTCACCGCAACGTTCACTGCCATCCCGACGTACACGCTCGCAGTCAGCAAGGGAGGGACTGGGTCGGGATCGGTCGTCGCTAACACCGGCGGACTCAATTGCGGTGATACCTGTTCAAGCAACTACACAAGAAACACCAAAGTGACCCTGAGCGCGGTTCCATCCGGAGGCTCTCGATTTGTCGGATGGGGCGGCGCCTGTGGTGGTCGCCGCACGTGTCAGGTCACTATGAACCAATCCCGAATGGTTACTGCAACCTTCGTATAACCAGGCCAGCTGACTCGCCTCGAGGCGATGCTGGGAATCGAACCCAGGTGGAGGGCTTTGCAGGCCCTTGCCTAAACCACTCGGCCACATCGCCACTGCCCGGGCGAACCCTGACAGGCGTCTCAAACTACCGCTGACGGCCTCCATAACCCCTTTCCCGCAGTCCAACCGCTGACAACCGGGACCCGAGGTGCGAAACTCGAGTCGTCGGAGGGGGCGTCATGTCAAGGAGTCACAAGGGCACAACGGTTCTGAAAGGCGGAACCATCGTCGATGGCTCGGGTCGGCCGGCCTTCATCGCCGATCTGGCTTTCGCTGATGGTCGAATCACCGCGATCGGGACCAACCTCAAAGGCGAGACTGAGATCGACGTGACCGGACTCGTCGTGGCGCCGGGCTTCATCGACATCCACACGCACTACGACGCGCAGGTGTTCTGGGACCCGGCACTGACTCCTTCGTGCTTTCACGGCGTGACCACGGTGGTCGCCGGCAACTGCGGTTTCTCCATCGCGCCCACCAAACCCGCCGATCGTGATCTCATCGCACGCACCATGGAGAAGGTCGAAGACATGGATCCGGCCACGCTGAATGCGGGGATCCCGTGGGAGTTCGAATCCTTCCCCCAGTACCTCGACTCCATTCGCTCGCGCGGCACGGTTCTCAACTACGCGTCGTACATCGGCCACACACCGGTGCGCCTTTTCGCCATGGGCGAGGAAGCCGTCGGGCGACCGGCCACCGACGAAGAGATCGATCGCATGGCCACCATCGTGCGCGAAGCCATGGATGCCGGTGCAGCTGGATTCGCCACGAGTTTCGCGGTCACTCATCGCGGCGCCGATGGTCAGCCGATCCCGAGCCGTTGGGCCGACAAACGTGAGATCGAGGCCCTGTGTCGCGCTGTGGGCGAGAGCGGTCGTGGCGTGGTGGGCGTGAACGGTGGCGAGAACCTGAGTTTCGCCGACTGTTACGAGATGCAGCCTCGCGTCGGTGCGCCCTTCACGTACACCGCGATCCTCACCACCTCCACCGGGAGCCACATCACCGCGATGGAGATCCACAAGAAGGGTCTGGCGGCCGGTGCCGACGTGTGGCCCCAGGTCTCTTGCCGACCGCTCTCGTTCTCGCAGACGTTGGTCGAACCCTTCACTCTCAACACCAATCCGGTGTTCGCCGAACTCATGCCCAAGTCCATCGATGAACGCCGGGTGGCCTACGCCGATCCTGCGTGGCGTCAGCGAGTCCGGACGGCGTGGGAGAACAAGCAAGGCATCGTGCCGCGCTGGGAGAGTTACGAGGTCATGGAGGCCCCGCACTCCCCCGAAGCCGTCGGTCGGCGTCTCACCGAACTGGCGGGCGACAACGATCCCTTCGCCACTCTGCTCGAACTCGCGCTCCTCGAACCCGACCTCAAGTTGCGCGTCAAGGCTCTGCTGGCCAACGACGACCAAGAGGGAGTCGCCATGCTCCTGCAGTCCGAAGGGTGCACACTCGGACTCTCCGATGCCGGCGCCCATGTGGGTCAGTTGTGCGACGCGGTGCTCTCGACCGATCTCCTCGGCACCTGGGTGCGCGATCGAGGTGTGCTGTCCATCGAGCAGGCCGTGCACAAACTCACCAAGGTCCAAGCCGACCTCTTCCGGTTCACCGACCGCGGCGAGTTACGTGAAGGCGCGTATGCCGACATCGTCGTGTTCGATCCGGCAACCATCGGCACGGGGCCGGTGCGGCGGGTTCGCGACTTCCCCGCCGACGGAGAACGGCTCACCGCCGATGCCCCGACCGGCATGGTGCTGACCTTCGTCAACGGCTACAAGGTCGTGGAGAACGGCCGTCTCGCCGCCGAGGCCCTCACGGACCTCCCGGGCGAATTGTTGTCCCCCGCGCCACGCTGATCAGGCCGGAGTCACCTCGTACCGGATCGGGAGAGTCTTCAGCCCGCCCACGAAGATCGTCTTCATCCATTTCGGCTCACCGGCCAGTTCCACGCTCTTCAGGCGCGGAAGGAGTTCGCGGAAGAGTGCTTTCAACTCCATGCGCGCGAGCATCGCGCCCAGGCAGTAGTGCACGCCGAAGCCGAACGAGAGGTGTTTGTTCGGCGAGCGACCCACATCGAAGGAGAACGGATCGACGAAGGCGTCCTCGTCGCGGTTGCCCGACGGATACGAAAGCAACACCGAATCGCCGGCTTTGATCGTGGTTCCACGTACCACGTAGTCCTCGGTCGCCGTGCGCATGAAGTGTTTCACCGGCGTGACCCAACGGATCATCTCGTCCACGGCGGTGTTCATGAGGCCGGGATCGGACTGCAGGCGCCGCAACTGATCGGGATGCTCGATCAGGGCGAGGAGACCGCCGGCCATGGCCGAAGCCGTGGTGTCGTGGCCGGCCGTGGCCGTGATCACGTAGTACGAGATCGTCTGCATGAGCGTGAGGTCTTCGCCGTCGATCTTGGCGTTGGCGACCACCGAGGCCATGTCGTCGGTGGGGTTGGCCCGACGTTCCTCGGTGAGACGGGTGAAGTAGGCGAAGAAGTCCTGAATCACCGCGATGATGTCGGTCGGTTCTCCCCCGCGTTGCAGATCTTCGTCGGCGGCCCCGAACAGCTCCTGAGTCAGCTTCAACATCCGGCCGTAATCGCTCTCGGGCAGTCCGAGGATCGACAGGATCACGTTGAGCGGCATGTACATCGCGACATCACGCGCGAAGTCGCACGAATCGCCGAGTTCGACCATCTTGTCGACGTAACGCTTGGCGTATCCGGCCAATACGCCCTCGAGCTTGGCGAGATTCTTGGGCAGGAACCATTCCGACGTCACACCGCGCAGATTGCGGTGCTCGGGGTCGTCCACATGGATGAGCGTTCTCAACATGTCGCCATTGGTCGCCCGGCGGGCGTCGTCCTCGATGGTCCCGAGAACCGGCCGTGGCTCGTTCAGGAAGATCTGATTGCGCGCCTCGATGTCGAAGATGTCGGCCGACTTCGTGATGGCCCAGAACGGATTGAACCCCGGACCCTCCACCTTGTGCACGGGGCTCTCGCGACGAAGGAGAGCGCAGGCCCGATGGAAGTAGTCCTCATCGGCGTAGGCAGCCGGATCGACGAAGACATAGCCCGCTTCCTCGACGTTGTGAGGCACTCGATCCGACATGACTTCCCTCCCGCAGGTCCGAACACAACGATTCTGCCCGACCGACACCCGTCCCACGAAGGGTCCGACGGCCCGACGTCGCTACGGCCTTTCGACCCGATCCGCTAATGTTTCTGACGGGTCGTCAGAAACGGCCCATCGGAGGGGCCATGACACCGACAACTGCACACCCCGACATCGTCGCCACTCGCGACGTCTCGACCCTCATCTCGGCCGACCGCGTCGAGTTGCACGGCCAGAAGGTCGGACCCATCACCCATCTGTCCGAAGAGCGCGCCCGGCTCGCCGCCCTCACGTGGCAGAACTTCGACGTGAAGCGGGTCGGGGCCACCATCGGCGCCGAGATCCACGGTGTCGACCTCACCAAGGACCTGCCCCAACCCGTGATCGATGAGATTCGCCAGGCCCTCCTCGCCTACAAGGTGATCTTCTTCCGCGACCAGCCGATGACCTCGACCCAACACGTCTCGTTCGCCCGCCGCTTCGGCGAACTCGAGATCCATCCCTTCATCCCATCGAACACGGGCCAGCCCGAACTCGTCCGCTTCGAGAAGTCGTTCGACGTGAAGGGTTTCGAGAACATGTGGCACTTCGACGTCACGTGGCGCGCCGTTCCGTCGATGGGCGCCGTCCTGCACGCCGTGAAGGTCCCCGACAGCGGAGGCGACACCCTGTTCGCCGACATGTATGCGGCCTACGAGGGACTTTCGCCAGCCACTCGCGACTACATCGATCCCCTCGACACCGAGCACGACTTCGTGAAGTCGTTCGGACGTGGCGTCCTTCCCGAGCAGATGCCGGCCATGCGCGAGAAGTACCCGCTCGTCGTGCACCCGCTCGTGGCCCGACATCCCGAGACGGGCCGCAAGCACCTCTATGCGAATCCCGTGTTCACCAACCGAGTTCTCGGAGTGTCCGAAGACGAGAGCGAACGCCTCCTGACCGAACTGTGGCGCGAGAGCTCGAATGTCGAGTACCAGTGCCGTTTCAAGTGGGAGAACGACTCGGTCGCGTTCTGGGACAACCGGGCGTGCCAGCACTACGCGAGCAGCGACTACTGGCCCGAGATCCGGATCATGGAACGGGCGAGCATCGTCGGTAGCCGTCCGACGCGCTGACCTCGTCGGTCTCAGCGGCTGGTCACTAGCGTTCGGCCATGGACGAGGAACTCGACTTCCGCATCGATCTCAACCGTGGCGGACGGGGGCCAGCCGGTCACCCCACCCGCGACGACGTCGACATCCTCGCCCCCGATTTCTACGCCGACTTCGACGACATCACCTCGTGGATGCGTCGTGAAGCGCCTTTGTACTGGGACGACAAGAACGGAATCTGGGGTGCCGCCAGCCACGAATTCGTGTCGATGATGAGTCGTGAATGGCGCACGTTCTGCTCGGGAAAGGGCTCGCGTCCCGAGAGCTCGGTGCCGTCGATGATCAACTTCGATGCCCCCGAGCACACCAAGCGCCGCCGGCTGGTGGGCAATGGTTTCACTCCACGCCGGGTCGCCGATCACGAGCCCTACCTTCGAGCCAAGGTCACCGGACTCATCGACGCCGTGATCGACAAAGGTGAGTGCGACATCGTGGCCGACATCGCCACACCACTCCCGATGTACATGATCGGCGAATTGATGGGCCTTCCCGAACGAGATCACCACACCCTCCTGCATTGGTCCGACCTCTTCGCCACGGGTGGTGACGAGATCCGCTCGGAGGTCGAACAAGCCGTGGTCGACTGGAACGACTACATCATGGCCAAGGTTCACGAGCGTCGGAACGGCGACGGCGAAGATCTGGTCAGTCTCGTCACCAATGCCGAGTGGGAGGGCCAGCGTCTCTCCGACATCGACATCATGTTCGAGACGATGCTCGTTCTGGTGGGGGGCGACGAGACCACGCGGCACGTGATCTCGGGCGGCGTGGCCGCACTACTCCAGCACCCCGAGCAGTGGGAGCGTCTGCGGGCCGAACCGAGCCTTCTTCCTTCGGCGATCGAGGAAATGCTCCGCTGGGCCACCCCCGTTCGCAACATGAACCGCACCGCAACCCAGGACGTCGAGGTGGGTGGTTTCACGGTGCGCGAAGGTGACCGCGTGCTTCTCCTCTATCCGTCGGCCAATCGCGACGAAAAAGTCTTTGCCGATCCGTTCCGATTCGACATCTCCCGCACGCCGAACGATCACGTGGCCTTCGGTGCCTACGGCCGTCACCATTGTCTAGGCGCACCACTCGCCCGCCTCGAACTGAAGGTTCTGTTCGAGGAGATCCTCGCCCGATTCGACGAACTCGAACTCGCCTCCGACCACATCCCGTGGCGGCGGGGCAACTTCGTTCTCGGACCGAACGAGGTGAAGGTCAGGTTCCGGGCGAAGTGAGGAGTTTGCCCATGCGGTCGATCTCGGCGTGGGCCACGACCACCATCTGATCGCCGCCCCGCGACAGTCCGGGCACGGCCGGCACGTCGTCACTCCATGTCATGACGAGTTGATTCCACGAGCGCCCGTCACCGAGGATCGTGCCTTCGATGGCCAGGACCGCCTGCGTCGCCGAAGGTTGGGCCTCGGTCGGGCCGGCGACGAGTCGGAAGGTCACATATCCCTGCCGTTCGATCGTTCCGTGACCGGGAACGGGAAGTGCACCACACACGATCGTGTAGTCCATGCCGGCTTCCTTGTGAACGTGCTTTTCCTTGAAGTCCCGTCGACTCTGCATCTCGATGAACGAGCGTCGGGTCGGGTAGCGGACGATGCCCATGCGGTCCCACTCCGCGTCGTCGCCCTGAGCCACGATCCGCCCGAAGAACGCCACATCGGCGCCAATGTCGGCCAGCACCTCGGTGGGCGCGTACTTGTCGTCGGCTTCCATACCCGAGATCTCCGCCGAACCCGGCGCGCCTTCACCACGGACGTAGTCGGCGACCGCGCGGTACTTCATGAAGTTCACCATGAAGATCGGACCGTCGGCGGCCGGTTCGCGTCCGGCGAGGTCGGCGGCGTATTCGAAGTTCACGGTTCCGTAGCGCATGCAGCCACAGTAGCCACCGCGCACGACGTCGGACTCCCCTAGTCTCGACCCATGCCCGCCGATCTCACCCTTGATTCACTGCGTCGTCGCATGAAGGCCATGCACTCGTTGTACGACGACGCTCTGGCCACCATGGACCTCGATCAGGTGAACCACCGCGAGCGCGAGGGAACACTTCCCATCGCCTTCTCGCTCTTCCATTACGCCAACATGCACGACGCTTCTTTCATGCTTCTGACCGGCCAGACTCCGATCTGGAACGACGAGTGGCGGGCTCGCGTTCAGCCGGCCATCAACGACCACGGCAAACACCGCACCGTCGAAGAAATGGTCGATCAACGAATCGGCGATCTGGAAGCGTTCACGCTCTACATCCGGTCGGTATTCGATCGCACGGAGGCCTGGCTCGAGACCCTCGACGCCGCCGACCTCGACCGCGTGGTGATCACTCGGCCCTTCCCTCCCCAGATCGCGAGCACCTTCAGCGCACGTGTGGCCGGAGAACAGGGAATCACCGTGCTCGACGGAGTCGAGTGCTGGCTGTACCAACACGGGCTGCGCCACATGGGTGAGATCGAACTCGCCCGCAGTTTCGTGGGTCTGCAGGGAATGACCAGCTGATCAGTCGAACAGCACGTTCGGATTCATGATCCCGAACGGATCGAGCGCGCGCTTCACCGACTTCATGGCCGCTATCTCGGTCGGCGACCGACTCAAACTCAACCATCTCTTCTTGGCCACACCGATGCCGTGTTCGGCCGACACGCTTCCCCCGAATCCCGCGACCAGCGTCATCACCGCGTCGCCGATCTCCTCACTGTCACGTTCGTGCGCACCGACAACATTCACGTGCAGATTCCCGTCGGCGGCGTGACCGAACACCACGAGCGAACGACTCTCACCCACCACCGTTGGGTTCGAATGGAGCGCTCGCACGAAATCCGGGACCGCTCGAACCGGCACGGTCACGTCGAACTTGATCGGCGCGCCCAGCGAGTTGATGCTCGGTGTGTGTTCTTCGCGGAGTCGCCAGAGGTCACGGCGCTGCTGAGCCGACGATGCCGCAACGACGGCGATGCCCTCGATTCCCGAGACGATTCGCCCGACTGCTTCGGTCGGGTCGGTGTCGGCCGAACACTCGACGAGCAGGTAGGCATCGTGGTCCGGCAGCGGATTGGTGAGCCCTGAGATTCTCGTGACCAGATCCACTCCCGACTGAATCATGAGTTCGGCGGCGTCGACGCAATCGAGGGCCGACGTGAGTGCCGTGGTGCACCGGATGGCCGCGTCGAGGTCGGTGGCGCCGATCAGAAACGTGGCCCGGTGCGACGGCGTCGGCACCAGCCGCAGTCGGGCCTTGGTCACGATTCCGAGGGTGCCCTCGCTGCCGCACAACAACGCACCGAGGTCGTAGCCGGTGTTGTCCTTCACGAGGCCCCCGAGATGGCTCACGACCTCGCCCGTGCCGAGTACCGCTTCGATCCCCACGAGCTGGTGGCGCGTCATGCCGTACCGCAAGACGTTCACTCCGCCGGCGTTGGTCGCGATACTGCCCCCGACCGTGGCCGACCCACGCGCCCCGAAATCGACGGGGTAACGCAATCCGGCGATGCCGGCCACTTCGTGCAGTCGTTCGATCGTGACCCCGGCTTCGGCCGTGACCTGGCGTGCCGCCGTATCGACCGACCCGATCCTGCGCATCGCTTCGAGTGAAACCACGACCTCATCGCGGTGCGGCACCCCACCCCCCACGAGTCCGGTGTTTCCGCCCTGAGGCACGAGCGCCACCGTGTGCTCGATGGCCAATCGAACCACGGCGGCCACTTCATCCGTGCCGAGCGGTCGCACCACGGTGCACGAGGGCACCGAGTACCGACCCGTCCAGTCGGTGGCGTAACGGCCGTCGCCCGCGAACACGCGCTCGGCACCGATCGAGGCACCCACTGCTGCGACGAAGGCTTCGGTACCCATTCGACCTCAAGGGTACTTCTCGTGATTTACGATGCTCATGTGCCGTCGGTGGCCGGCGCGTGAGGGGGATGCCACACCATGTCGAATGCACCGTCGCTCATGAGCGAGTTGTCCGCCGATTGGCTCGGGAACGTCCTCGGCGGCCACGTCAGCGAATTCACCAGCGAGATCATCGGCTCCGGTGAGGGCTTCATGGGCCAACTCGCCCGAGTGCGATTGACCGGTCGAGGTGTCCCGGCGAGTGTGATCGTCAAACTTCCCACTGCTGATCCCGGTGGACAGATGATTGGTCAGATGATGCGTGTCTGGGAACGCGAACATCGCTTCTACACCGAACTCGCACCCCGCATCAGCGGCATCCGGCTGGCCGAGTGCCTCCATTCGCAGACCGATCCCTACGTACTCGTTCTGGAAGACCTGCACCCCCGTCGACCCGGCGATCAGGTTGCCGGTCCGACGCCCGATCAGGCCCGAACGGCGATCGACACCGCCGCCACGTTGCACAGCGCGTGGTTCGATCACCCCGATCTCCCCGGCCTCGACTGGATTCCCGATCTCGACGACCCGATGAGTTCGTCGATCGGATCGATGTTCGACATGGGCTGGCCCATGTTCCTCGCTCGTTATTCGGATTCACTTCCCCGGCGCGTTCTCGACTGGTGCGAGAGGTTCGTGCCGACCATCCCCACGTGGATGGAGGGTTACAAGACCTGGCCGTGCACGCTCACCCATGGCGATTTCCGACTCGACAACATGTTCTTCGACGACCGGGGCGAGATGACCCTCATCGACTGGCAGCTCTCCATGCGCGTGCCGTCGACGACCGATCTCGTGTACTTCCTCGGCACCAACATGCCCACCGATCTGCGACGCGAGATGCAGACGGACCTGATCGTGCGCTACGCGCAGCGGATGCGAGCCGGCGGAGTGCCCGACGAGTGGGCCGACCCCGAACGCATCACGCAGGGTTACGCCGAGGGATGTCTCTTCTACTGCACCTCATTCGCAG
The DNA here is from genome assembly GCA_005787035.1 of Actinomycetota bacterium. Classification (GTDB taxonomy): domain Bacteria; phylum Actinomycetota; class Acidimicrobiia; order Acidimicrobiales; family Ilumatobacteraceae; genus Casp-actino8. The sequence goes on from SYCI01000099.1 coordinate 24,316, forward strand.
CCAGCATTCTCACGCTCGATACCGCCAACGAGCGTGGTGCCGCGCTCATGGACTCACTCGTCCGTCGGGCGTTCTCGGCCGCTGACGATCTCGATGCCGGTGCCCGAGTGGGGCTGTAGACCCGAAGTCGCCCCGACCGACAAGACTGGTCGGATGGAACCGTTTCCGACCTTCTACATCAGCCATGGCGGCGGACCATGTTTCTTCATGCCCGACCCGCAAGGTCACTGGACCGGCCTCGGACGATTCCTCACCGAACTTCCGGCAAGCCTGCCCCGGCGGCCACGTGCGGTTCTCGTGATCACGGCGCATTGGGAGGCTTCCGTCGTCACCATCGACCGCGGCGCGAGCCCCGAACTCATTTACGACTACTTCGGCTTTCCTGACTACACCTACGAACTCGAGTACCGAGCCCCGGGCTCTCCCGAAATGGCGTTGCGCATTGGCGGCGCGTTGCGCGGCGCCGGAGTCGACCATCTCCTCGATCCGGCCCATGGTTGGGATCACGGGGTTTTCGTGCCGCTGAAGGTGATCTACCCGGACGCCGATGTGCCCATCGTGGCCATGTCGTTGCGTCACGATCTCGACCCCGATCACCATCTGGCCGTCGGTCGCGCGCTGCGATCGTTACGTGACGACGTGCTGATCATCGGTTCTGGATCGAGCTTCCACAATCTGTCTCGTTGGTCGCTCGAGGCGTCGCAACTCTTCGATTCGTGGCTCGCCGAAACCCTGCCCGAAGCCGGTACCTCTCGGTCGAATGCACTGCGCCGGTGGTCGTCGGCTCCCGGCGCCTCGGTGGCCCACCCACGAGAAGAACACCTGTTGCCACTCATGGTCGCGGTCGGGGCCGCCGAGACCGAACCCGGGGACGCGGTGTTTCGCGGCCCCGCCATGGGAGCGATGATGTCGTGTTGGCGATTCGGCGGTCAGTGACGCCGACGACAACGCAGGTCGGTCGCCGACCGCCCCGCCATCCGACCGCGCGCCTCGAAAGCAGTTTCGATTCGCCACTCGGGGCGCTCAGCAACGACCTCGTCGAAGAGATCACTCCCCTCCACGAGTCGGCGCGTTTGCTCGGCGTATGAATCGACGTCGGTGGCCATCCGGAGGTATCCCCCCGGTCGGATGGAGCGAGCCAATGCCGGCAATCGATCGGCACTGATCAGACGCCGATGGGCCTGCGAATTTTTGGGCCACGGATCGGGAAAGAAGACCCACAACTCGTCGATGCTCGCGGTCGGCAGTCGCTCGAGGAAGACGAGGGCATCGCCTTCCACGACCCGGAGGTTCATGAGTTCGAACTCGCCGATGTCATCGAGGAGGCGCGCGATTCCCGGACGATGAACATCGACGGAGATCAAACCCGTCGTCCGATGGGATCGGGCGAACGACGAGGCCAATGATCCGTTACCCGAGCCGATCTCCACGCATACTCGGTTGCATTCTTCGAAGTACACGAGTGGTTCGAGTACGTCACCCTCTTCGTCGAACGACCACACCGGCTTCAGTGCATCGAAAGTTCGCTGGCGGGCCGATCCGAGTCCGCGGCGACGCGGTTTGAAGGTTCGCGCGCCACGCATGGGATCAACGTAGCGGGACACACATCACGTGGCTGATTTCGGACTCCATTCTCTTCCGGCGGATCTCGCCGTCGTGTCGGTTGTCGACGATCCGGTATTCACCGATGTCACCGAGGGTGGCGAGGTGTATCGAACGTTCCGAATCGTCCGGTTCGTCTACGAATTCGACCGCCACCCGCAGGGCTGGACCCACCTCGCGGTCGCCGTCGCCGAACGGAACTTTCATGAAGTCGAAGCGTTCCTTCGTGTCGAGAAACGAGTCGTCGAGGAGTCGTACGTCTCGGTCGAATCCGATTGATTCCCCGACGAGATCCCGACATCTCGTCACTTGCTCAGTGTCATGACCCTTGCCGTGGGTTGAGATTCGACATCGGAGTGCAGCCAACGGAAGAAGGCCGTGCCGATGCGATGGCCCCCGGTGTCGAGCCAGTTCGGGTGACCGGGGTCGCCGTCGGCAATCACGATCGTGACCGATCCATCCGGATTGAACTCGACCTGGCGATCGTTCAGATTCGTCCGCCGGTCGGGAAAGCACTGAAACCACCGATCGCAGATCTGTAGAGCCCAATAATTCGTGGACGGAGGTCGGAAATCGATCGCCAGCGCTTCACCTTCAGCGACTTTCCACCATGCGAAGGAGTAGACCACATCGGGGTTGGGGACGGCCGCCACGATGTCGGTCGACGTCTGCCGGACGAATTGGTTCGGGTACTGACGGCGGTCGGGGGTCCAGAGAGTGTTCAGTCGCGCGTTCCATCGGACGGTCTGGGCGGCATTGGAAACCCGTGCCTTCATTTCCGATTCGGTCGGCAACGCCATGGAACCATGGGCGGGAGCATTGAGAAGGTCGATCGTCCACCGGCCTCGATTCTGGGTCGATCGATCGTGGAAGTACTGACGCACGATCACTCGGACGGCCTGCGGGTGTGCCACCTCGAACTCGAAAGAGCCGTCAGCGGCTGCGACGTCGTCGACGTCGACCGACGCGACGATGGACGTGGCGCCCGATTCACCCGACCCGGCGTACACAGCGATGCCAACGTAGGTTGCGCCACCGCGCTCGCCCCGCACGACGTACCGTCCGCCCGGTTGCAGAGCAGCGACGTCGTAGTCGATGTCGGGGCCCGCGGCGCCGAGATAGCGAACGGTCTCGAGCATGGGCAGGAACGCCGGACGCTCGGGATCGAAACGAAGGGTCGAACTCTGGGCCACGGCAGCCAGAATGCGCAACACGTACTGCGAGCGATCGGCCTCCTCGCGATCGTTGACCGGATCGGGGTCGGAGGCCAGATGCTCGACGGCGAAGTCGAGAGCCCGGGTGAAGTCCTGCCAATCGGCCATTCCACGTTCCTAGCTGATGAGTTGGAGGTGCCAGTGCATTCCGCGTCGACGGAATCTGGTGCGGAATCTCGACCCATACGGTGAAAAATCCTCACCAGAACCACGAAGGCCCCACCTTTCGGCGGGGCCTTTCGACTGGAGCGGACGACGGG
>SYCI01000100.1 GCA_005787035.1 Actinomycetota bacterium
GCGGTACTGCTGCTTGTGTCCGCCGCCGCGATGACGGGCGGTCTTGCGGCCGTAGGCATTGCGACCACCAGTCTTCGACTTCTTGGCGAGAAGGGTCTTCTCGGGCGAGTGCTTGGTGATCTCGGCGAAATCGTGCGTCGTCTGGAAACGACGACCGGCCGATGTGGGCTTGCGCTTACGAATAGCCATGGTGTGCCTCAGTTGTTCTCGAACAGCGGGATCTCGCTGCCGGCGGCCAGAGTGACGATTGCCCGCTTGGTGGCGGGGCGACGACCGACGCGGCTCGTACCACGCGTGCGCTGCTGCTTGCCACGACGGTTGAGGGTGTTGACCTTGACGACCTTGACGCCCCAGATCGCCTCGATGGCGTCGTGGATCTCGGGCTTGCTGGCGTCGGGGTGAACGTAGAACGTGTACACGCCCTGCTCCACGAGGCCGTAGCTCTTCTCGGAAACGACCGGAGCGAGGATGATGTCGCGGGGATCCTTCATCACTGACCATCCTTCGATGCGCCCGGCAGCGAGGCCTGGGTGAAGACGACGTAGTCGTTGCAGAGGACGTCGTAGGCGTTGAGTTCGCCGACTTCGATCAACTGAACGTTCTCGATGTTGCGGAAGCTACGGATGGCGTTGATCTCGTCGCGCTTCACGACGACGAGAGTGCGACCCGACACGCCGAGCGCGGCCAGAGCGGCCAAAGCCTCGGAGGTCTTCGGGGTGTCGAACTTCCATCCGTCGACCACGACGACCTTGCCCTCGTTCGCGCGATCGGACAGCGCCGACTGCAACGCGATCTTGACCATCTTCTTGGGGGTCTTCTGCGAGTACTTACGCGGCTTGGGGCCATGGGCGACGCCACCACCGGAGAAGTGCGGAGCGCGGATCGAACCCTGACGGGCGTTACCGGTTCCCTTCTGCTTGAACGGCTTCTTGCCACCACCCGAGACTTCGCCGCGGGTCTTCGTGCTCTGTGTGCCCGCACGACGGTGCGCGAGCTGCGCGGTGACGACCTGGTGCATCACCGGGACGTTCGGCTGACGACCGAAGTCGTCGTCGCTCAGTGCGACGTTGCCGACGTCCTTGCCGGACTGGTTCTTCAGCTTCATCGACGGCATGGGATCACTTCCCCTTCACGGCGTTGCGAACGATCACGACGCCACCGTTCGGGCCCGGAACCGAACCCTTGACCAACAACAAGCCACGCTCGACATCGGCGTCGACCACTTCGAGATTCATCGTGGTGACTTGCTCGTGTCCCATGTGACCGGCCATGCGGAGACCCTTGAACACGCGACCGGGGAACGAGCACGAACCGATCGAGCCCGGTGCACGGTGGTGCTTGTGGTTACCGTGGCTCGCGCCCTGACCATTGAAGTTGTGACGCTTCATGCCACCGGCGAAACCCTTACCGCGGCTCACGGCGGTCACATCGACCTTCTGGCCCTTGGCGAGAAGATCGACCTTGATCTCCTGTCCGACTTCGAAGCCATCGACTGAATCGAGGCGCAGCTCGACGAGACGACGACCGGCATCGACGCCGGCCTTGGCGAAGTGACCGGACTCCGGCTTGTTGAGCTTCTTGGGATCCGTGTGCCCGAAGGTCACTTGGAGAGCGGCGTAGCCGTCTCGCTCGGACGTCTTCACTTGAACGATGCGAGCGGGTTCGACACGAAGCACGGTGACGGGGACGACGCGGTTGTCGTCCGCCCACACCTGTGTCATGCCGACCTTCTCGCCGACGATCGCTGTCTTTGCCATGCGGCAGCCTCTTCATTCGGTCCAGATCGCTCTGGCGCTGAGTTGACTGTTCGTGAGTGGCGGTTGCCATTCACGCAAATGCTCCGTCGGTCATGGACCGGCGGAGCACCTGTTTCGGTTGTTGCCATGTGGTCCCCGGCGAACCGGGCTCACACGGACATCGATTGCTGCTGTCGGGCCGAAGCCCTTCAGACACGAGTCGGGAACGCTACCGCTGGTCACGACCCTCCCCAACCTGGTCGGGTCGTTGTTTCGATGTCAGAATTCAGTGGTGGATCCGGTGATCATCGAGGCGGCTCTGAACGGGGCCACTCGGCGCTCGAGCCAGCCCCATGTGCCGATCAGCCCGGCCGAGATCGCCGCCTCGGGTCGACTCTGTGTGGAAGCCGGGGCCACCATCGTCCACCAGCACGACGACTTCTCGACCCTGGCCCAGAGCCCACTCGGGGCGGGGCCAGAAGGAATGTCCGCGGCCGGAATTGCCGCTTACGCTGGGCTTTTACCGGACCACCCCGACATCTTGGTGTACCCGACGGCCAATTTCCGAGGTCCGTCGATTCAGGATCGGTGGGACCACCACCGGGTCCTGGCTCGCGAAATGCCTGTTCAGGGGCTTGGACCACTCCGGATGGGTCTGGTCGACCCGGGCACGGTGACCCTGGGGTCGTATGTCTATGGGTACTCGCCGGACGAGATCGCCTACAAGTGGGAATCGTGCCGTGAGCTGGGGTTGGGCGCCTCGATCGCCTGTTTCACCCCGGCCTATGCCGAGGCGGTCCGGGCCGAACACGAGGCTCGGGGCCTCCCGGCGGGCTCACTCGTGAAGTTCTACCTGAGTGACGGTTTCGGGTTACCGCCCACCGAAGCCTCACTCGATTGCTACCTGGGCATCCTCGCTGGAACCGGGCTGCCCTGGGCGGTGGCGGTGCTGGGGGGCGACGTCGTCGGGTCGGGTCTGGCGGCGATGGCCATCGAGCGTGGCGGTCACGTGCGGGTGGGTTTGGAGGATTTCGCGTCGGCCACGGGCCGGACCCCGCGCAACGAAGAGTTGGTGGCCGAAGTAGCCGAACTCGCTCGACGGTCGGGCCGCGGTGTGGCGACGTGCGTCGACACGGCGCGCATCCTCGGCCGCGTCTGACTCAGGAGTACAGGAGTTCAGCAGCGCAGAGCTGATCGCGGATCGCCCAACGTGGCCATGGCGCCACCGAAACCACGAATGGAATTCGTCGGCGACAAAGATGCCAGGGCCGCGGTGGCGCCCGGTTGAACACACTCGGGACCGGCCCAGATGAGCGGCAACCTCATGGCGTTGGCGTGTACCGCATCGACCCAACGCGTGGGCGAAACGACCGCCACGTCTGACCGACTACCAACCACGGTCGCCATAGCCGCCGACTGATCGCTCGGTGACGCGGAGGACACCTTCTGCGCGGTCAGACCCAAACTCGACTCGATGAAGGCGAGAGCGGCCAGACCGCTCACATCAGGGCTCCCAACGAGTGTCACGGACGAGAATCCGATCGCTTTCAGGCGATCGAGTTCGTACAACGCTGCACTCAAGGGCAACACGGTGCCCCCAACGGCGTTCGCCCACGAGACCGCTTGCAACGCATTCGTCGGTTCGTCGTCACCCACCAGAACCAGAGAAGTGCCGGCGACCGACGAGTCGAGGATTCTCGCCACGACTTGTGATGCCTGCACGCGAGTGGTGGGTACCGAGCCATTGGCGAGAGCAGCCAAGAATTCGTCGGAGACCGAATCCGGACCGCCGATCACCGTGACCGCCGAAGGAGCGAGCCGCTCCCATTCGATTCGCAGCGACTCGGGGACCTGTGTCGCCCCAGCTTCGACGAACAGGATGCGACCATCTAGCGATTCAGTGCGAGACGAGTCGAGCATCGACGCGAGAAGTAGATCCACTTGGTTGCGTCCGTTGACGAGGATCACCGAACCACCTTCAGCACTCGTTCGCGAGGCAACGATCGATGAGTCGAAGCGATCGGTACCCGACAGAACCGACCACGAGGCCGAGTTGTTGTTCGAACGCGACGTGCGACGGGGATCCCTGACTCGATACAGACTCAGGAAGATGTCGTCGTCACCGCCGTTGGAAGCAGCAAAGTCACCACTTGTTTCCCCCACCAACCAGAGATTGCCGGAGTCGTCGATGATCGAATTCATGATTTCGTCGTCCCCAGAGCTTACGAGATAATCGTTCCAAAAGGAGCCTCCATCAGTGTGGATGACACCGCTATCGATCCCTTCTCCGTGGGGACCAAACGCAGTTTGGTTGTATGCATCATCGCCGTCTAGGGAAAAGGAAGTGATGGCATGACCGTCGTGATCAATGACGACCGTCTTTACCTCGGAGTCATTGCACCCGCAAAGCCCAACGCTGCTCGCATAGACGAACGTGCCGTCGTCAGGATGTAGGTATGTCACGAATCCCTGCTGGCTCAGATCCTCAGGTGCGCCACCCAACCGAGGAGAATTCCCCAGATAGCCCCCGACATAGAGAACATCGAGTTCGGCCGAGAACTCAACGTCCCAGGCGCGATCGTCCCCGTCCTCCCCTTCTGCGACGTCCAATCCTCCGAACTGAAACCATTCAATCTCCCCGTCATCAACTAGATCCCCGTCATTGTCGATCTTCGCCACGTACCAATCCCAGACTCCGCCAGTGTTCAGGCTGCCGTCGAAATCAGTGTCATCGCTTCGACCGGCGATGTAGAGGTTGCCGGCGCCATCTACATCGATGGAATATGCGCGGTCATCTCCCGCATCGCCGACCCAATAGATTGTTTCCAGGGCAGCTATGTCACTCAGATCTGGATTGATAACCGCTACGAATGCATCGTGATCACCCAGAACGGTATGACCATCCGGGAGGTCCCCACCTGAGTAGCCAACAACGTAGATCTTGTGGTCTGGTCCTTCCACTAAGGATTGCGCCTCGTCCCAAGTCGTATCGCCGGGATCGTCCCAGACGACCTGATCGATGAACTCCCCGGATGGCCAATACCTATTGATGGCTGCCTGACCGTTGGTACCGCCATCCCCGTTGATCTGACCCACTGCGTAGATGTATCCGTTCGAGTGGACGATCACGTCGTTGAAGTACTCGTCTTCGTTGCCAATTGACTCATCGTCGCCATCCTCTACAACCGCCCACTCGATCTCACCCGATTCGTTTGTCGCATAAAGGAGTGCATCGTCGTCGGCTCCACCAACCACTGCTCCGGCGAAGTCGTCGTCGGTCGCTCCGGCCACGATCACGGTTCCGTCATCGGTGACCGCGATTCCTCCCACGTCTTGATCACCGGGGTTCGAGAACTGGATGTCGATTCGGCGATTTCCGTTCTCGACCGACGCCGAGGTAGGCGCACCGCCCGACATCGCCACCGAGACGGTTATCGCGACGAATGAAGTCGCGGCGACGAGTGGCTTTGTTCGAAGGCTGCTCATCACTCCACTGTAACTTTCTCCAGTCGGGCCATCAAGAGGAACCTCCGGTCGAGCCGCTTATTCCCGATCGATGACTGCCCTCGGCTACGGAAAGCGTTTGGCGAGCCAGTCGGCAACGTGGGCCAGGGCCTCCTTGCGATGCCCTTCCAAGTAGTGCGGCGCGCCCTTCATCTCCACGTAGGTCTTGTCGGCCGCGCCGCTGTTGTCGACGATCTCCTTGGCCTGCCACACGCGAATCTCGGTGTCGGCGGTGGGGTGGATGAGGATCGTCGACACCTTCACCTTGGGCATCGTGTCGGCCAACTTGGCATGACTCGACAAGCCGCTCCACGTACTGAGCCAGCCACGTGCGGTCATGGTGCGCGAAAGTCCCCCGCGTCCGTAGTTCGCATCGAAGGGATCGGGGAACGCGAAGAGCGAACCCATGGGTCGTTCGTCGGGGTCGATCGACAAGTCGAGATACGCCGGATCGGCGAGCGTCCGGTAGATCACCATGTACTTGCTGAACACAGCACGGCGACGAAGCTCTCGCCAGCGGGCCGTGTCGGTCCCCTTGTCGACGCCACGAAGTCGTGAGCCAGCGTCGACGCTCTCTTCGATACTCGCCTTGGCGATGGCATCGATCCGCGCGACCCGCTCCACCTGAGCGGCGCGATAACGCGCGAGCCACTTCTTGTCGTACACACACGGTTCGGGCCACGGGCGCCAACCGTTTTCGGGGTTGTACATGTCGAGTTCGGGAACGGTGGAGAACGGATCGAGTTCGTCGGCCACACTCGGATCGATCACCTGCAGCATGAACACGCCTTCACCGGGATGCGCAGCCATACCGACCCAGCCATCACCGATCCCGCGCTCGGCATGGGCCAGCGCCATGAGCGATCCGCCACCCGAGTTACCGAGCAACACCACCGCTTCGGCGCCACGCCGTTTCATCTCGTGATACACGGTCTCGACATCGATCGTGCACGCCTCGTGCAAGCAGTCGGTGTCGTTGTTCATGTAACGAGTGCCGAAACCGAGCACTGCATAGCCAGCCGCGGCCAGGAGTGGACACGCGTAGTGCACGCTGAAGTCACCACGAGGGTGCGACAAGATGACCGCGGTCTTCCACTTCTTGCCGTTCGGCGGGGTCCACAGAACACCGCGCACCAACGCTCCGTCGGGCGAAACGAGTCGGATCGACTCGCGCGGAATCTCCACACCGGGATCGTCCTCGGGCAGAGGCCAGTAGTTGAGTCCGAAGGGACGCTGACCACCGAGATGCGCGTCGAGGAAGGGTCCGTCACTCATGCCCGAACCCTAATCAGGTCAGCGTTGGGGGCGTTCGATGAGGGTGGCGGTCAGGGTCACCCGCGTTCCACCGCGAAGCACCACGATGTCGATCGCGTCACCCGGCGACTTGTCGCGGATCGCGGCGATGAACGCAGCCTGTCCGTCGACAGGAGTCCCATCGGTCGCCACCACCACATCGCCCGCCTCCAGTCCGGCATCAGCCGCCGGAGATCCGTCGGCGACCTCCGAGATCAGAGCACCCCGCCCGCCGTCGGTGCGCTCGTCGAGACCCACCCCGAGGTACCCCTCGTTGCGCGATCCGCCGGCCGCGATCTGCCGCAACTCGGCCACGATCGGCAGTGCCTCTTCCACCGAGATCGCAAAGCCCACGTTGTTGGCCGCCGTACCACCCGAACTCTGGAACACGGCGGTGTTGATACCCACCACCTCACCCTTGGCATTCACGAGTGGGCCACCCGAGTTACCCGATGAAATCGCCGCATCGGTCTGGATGAGCCCATCGAGAGCACCGTCATTGCTGGCGATGGTTCGATGAAGGGCCGAAATGATGCCGCGAGTCACCGTGGGGCCGCCATCGAGTGCCAACGCGAATCCCACCGCCACGACTTCGTCGCCGACATCGATGGTGGATGGGTCGGCGAAAACGGCCGGACGGAGATCGGCACGATCCACCTTCAACAAAGCGAGATCGTTGCCGACGTCGAGGGCCAACACGGCAACCGGAATCGGATCGATGGAATCGGAGAAGAGAATGCTCACCGATTCGGCTCCTTCCACCACATGTGCGTTGGTCAGGATCTCACCGTCGGACGTGAGCACGATTCCGGTTCCGGTTCCGCGCCCCTGTCCCATGGCCGATCTCTCGAGCGACACCACCGTGACGACACTCGGGCTGATCGCGTTCACCGCAACGGGAACATCGACCTCGGACGGCACATCGGCCCCGGGAGCCGCGGTTGCCACCGGTTGATCCGACGGTTCGGCGTCGGACGCGACAACCGTGACCGGAGGCGCCGACTGTTCAGGGGCAACGGATATGTCGGTCGATGCCGAATCGGACTGACTCAGCTGAGCACCGACGAAACCTCCGAGCACGGCGGCCACGACCGCCGGCACGACGATGAGCGGCCAACGTCGCCGCGCACGGATCGGTTCGGGGGTTGGTGCGACACCGAACGAAGGTTCGGAATCTTCGATGATCGGGGGCTCGAATTCGTTCACGGAGCGAGGTCTACCGCCTCGGAAGTCGGTTGTCTCATCGCCCGGTTGTGGCTCACGTGACTCCACACCGGAATAGCGAAGGACCCCGCCCGAAAGCGGGGTCCTTCGACCAGTTCTCGTGAAGTCGATCAGCCCTGCTGGAGCTTGATCTCCACTTCCACACCAGCCGGCAGGTCGAGACGCTGCAGGCTGTCGACGGTCTGCGGCTTGGGGTCGACGATGTCGATGAGCCGCTTGTGGATCC
>SYCI01000101.1 GCA_005787035.1 Actinomycetota bacterium
AAACTGCTCGAGAAGCAGAAAGAGGGCAAGAAGAAGATGAAGGCCATCGGTCGGGTCGAGGTCCCGGGCGACGTGTTCATCTCGGCCCTGAAACTCGACGACTGATCCCCGTGGCCTCGGCGGGAACCTTCCGGTCGTTGAAGAGCCGCAACGCGCGGCTGTTCTTCGGTGGACTCCTGGTGTCGAACGTCGGCACGTGGTTGCAGTCGACCGCGATGTCGATCCTCGTCTACCGGCTCACCGGTCGGGCCACGAGTCTCGGGGTCGCCGTGGCCCTGCAGTTCCTGCCCATGTTGGTACTCGGCGCGTGGGCCGGGGCGGTGGCCGATCGTTACGACAAGCGCCGAATGTGCCTCATCACCCAGAGCGCGCTCACCGTTCAGGCCATCGCGCTCGCTCTCCTCGACTTCGCCGGTCTGGCGTCGGTGGGAGTGATCTACGTCCTGTCGCTCGTGCTCGGTCTGGCCAACGCGTTCGACAACCCGGCTCGGCGTGGTCTGGTGACCGAATTGGTCGAGCCGACCGACATCAGCAATGCGATGGGGCTCAACACCGCCGTGATGACGGGTTCGCGCATCTTCGGCCCGGCCCTGGCCGCGGCTCTGGTGTCGCCACTCGGAACCGCTTGGTGCTTCATGCTGAACGGGATCTCGTTCGTGGCGGTTCTCGGCTCGCTCGTCCTCATCGACCGCGCACAACTCCACTCGGCACCCCGGGCGTCGAAAGGTGGTACGCCGGTGCGTGACGCACTGCGCTTCGTCGGCCGCGACCGCGAACTCCTCGGACTGCACGTGGTGTTGGTGCTCGTCAGCACGTTCGCCTTCAACTACTCGGTGTCGCTGCCCAAACTCGCGGCGGTTCGTTGGGGTGACGAGCGCTGGTTCGGCTGGCTGCTGTCGGTCGTGAGCGTGGGCAGCGTGATCGGTTCGCTGTCGGTCGCCTCGCGCCGGGAGTCGTCGGTGCGGATCTTCGTGGCGAGTGTGATGTTGCTCGGCGTTTCGGGGCTTGCCGTGGCGTGGGCTCCGTCGGTGGGTGTTGCGTGTGTGGCGGCCATTCCACTCGGTATCGGCGGAGCCGGATTCCTGTCGTCGTTCAACGGACTCGTGCAGCAGAAGAGTCCGGCCGACATGCGCGGTCGCCTGTTGGCGCTGTCGGCGGTCGCGTTCCTGGGGTCGACTCCGATCGGCGGGCCGATCACCGGCCTGATCGCCGATCGCGGCGGGGCCGAGTGGTCGTTGGCCTACGGAAGCCTCATCGCTTTGGTGACCACCTTCGTCGTGGTGGGGAGTGGACTCTTGTCGCCGTTCGGACGGCAAAACTCCCCGGTGACCTCGGCGTGACACGGGTACCCTGAATCGGGTGACGACCAACGTGATGCGGCACCTTCGTTGGACGGCGATGTCGGCTGACGAGCGTCGGGCGCTCGTCGATCGGGACATCAATCGCGCGATCCCGCCCGGTCTGCGCGACCAGATCTCCAAGTTGGTCGAAGACGTGCGCGATCGCGGTGACGCCGCGGTGTGTGACGCACTGGAGCGTTTCGATGGCGTGGCGATCACTCCGGAGCAACTTCTGGTGGGTCCCGATGAGCGTGAGCGCGCGCATTCGTCGGTGGACGAAGATCTGCGCGCGGCGATCAAGGACATGGTCTCGCACATCCGTCGCTTCAACGAGGCGCTCATGGAACGACTCGTCGACTGGGAGTTCGAATCCGATCCGGGCCTCGTGGTCGGTGAGCGCGTGTCGGCGATCGCGTCGGCCGGTCTCTTCTGTCCGAGTGGAAAGGCGAGTTACCCGAGCGTTCTGGCCCAACTCGGCGGTCCGGCGGTCGTGGCCGGTGTCGAGACCGTGCGCGTGGTCGTACCACCCAAGCCGGGGGCGAACGGTGCCGTCGATCCGGTGGTGTTGTGCGTGGCCGATGAACTCGGGATCGAGGAAGTCTTCCGCGTGAACGGTCCGGCCGGGGTGGCCGCACTGGCCTTTGGCACCGAGAACATCGGACGAGTGGTGAAGGTGATGGGTCCCGGTTCGTTGCCGGTGACCGTCGCGCAGTTGGAGATCCAGCGTTGGGGAACGGCCACCCAGATGGTGCTCGGTCCGACCGAGAGTCTGGTGATCGCTGATGCGAGCGCCGACCCGCGTCGACTCGCGGCCGACCTGTTGATCGAGGCCGAACACGGAACCGATAGCTGCACGGTTCTCGTGACCGACAGCAGCGCGCTCATCGGTGCCGTCGAGGCCGAGCTGGCCGTTCAACTCGCAGCACTGCCGGCGGCACGCGCCCAAGCGGCGTCGGCATCACTCGGGGTGAACGGTGGCTGTGTACTGGTGGACGATCTGGACGATGCAGTCGTGGTGGCCAACGAATTCGCGGCCGAACATCTGCAGATCGCCGTGTCGCCGGCGAACGAAGCGCGGGTTCTCGACGGTCTTCGCCATGCCGGTGAGATCCTGATCGGTCAGGACACTCCGTTCTCGGCGGCCAACTTCTTGATTGGTTGTCCGGCGTCGCTGCCCACCAACGGATTCGCCCGGGTGTCAGGCGGAATCACGGTGGATGCATTCGTGAAGCGCACGGCGGTGGCTCGAGCCGACGCTTCGGCCTTGCGACGCCTCGCGCCGAGCATCGTGGCACTGGCCGACGTGGAGGGATTCCCCGCCCACGCCAACGCCCTTCGTGTGCGGTTCCCCGACCTCGGCTGACGCCGCCGGCCCACGAATGGCGCACGAGTCGGTGCGCTGACACACTCGACGCATGTCGCGCGCCGTGATCTGGTTCCGTCGGGATCTTCGTTTGGCCGACCACCCGGCGCTCACCGCCGCATTGGCCGAGTACGACGAAGTGGTGCCCCTCTTCGTGTTCGACTCGAAGCTCGTGGAGGCATCGGGTGCGCCGCGTCTGGCGTACATGATCGACGCCTTGAAGAACCTCGACGATTCGCTCGGACGGGCTCTCGTGTATCGGCACGGCGATCCGGTTCGGATCGTTCCCGAGTTCGCCGGTGAAGTCGGAGCCTCGGCGGTGTTCGCGTCGGAGGATTTCGGTCCGTACGGCCGGCGACGGGACGACGCGGTCGAGGTTGCCCTGCGCGCCGAGGGTCGGGCGCTGACGTTCGTGGGATCTCCGTATGCCGTACGCCCCGGAACCGTGGTGAAGGACGACGGCACGCCGTATTCGGTTTTCACGCCGTTCTCCAAGCGCTGGCTCCAGTGCGGTTGGACCCAACCGCTCGAAGTGCCGGATCTGTCGCGAGTGGTGGGCGCACCGAAGATCCGCTGCGACGGCCCGCTCACCCGACCCGAGGTGGATCTCGATCTGCCACCGGTCTCCGAAGGGGCGGTGTGGGAGCAATGGTGCGAGTTCCGCGATCGTGGGGCCGAGGGTCTCGATGGCTACAAGGAGCGACGCAACGATCCCTCGGTGAACGGCTCGAGCCGGCTCTCGGCGGCGCTGCGCTGGGGTCTGGTGCATCCACGTCAGTTGTTGGCCGATCTGCGGGGAGGACCCGATCACGACCACTATCGGAGCGAACTCTGCTGGCGCGAGTTCTACGCCGATGTGCTCTTCCGCAATTCAGACACCGGTTGGCGCAACCTCAACCGCAAGATGGACGCCATCGTGCTCGACGAAGGTGACGTGGCACATGAGCGTTTCGCGGCGTGGTGTCGGGGCGAGACGGGTTACCCGATCGTCGACGCCGGCATGCGCGAACTCAACACGACCGGTTGGATGCACAACCGTGTCCGCATGATCGTGGCGAGCTTCCTCGTGAAGGATCTCCACCTGCCTTGGC
>SYCI01000102.1 GCA_005787035.1 Actinomycetota bacterium
ATAAGGATGAGGTCACAGGTTCGACTCCTGTTAGCCCCACGGTGAAAACTTTGCGACGAGCCCTGGCGGCGTTGTCCTTCGCCGGCATCATCGCCGGCGCCATCCGCCTGCGCGGGCGAGGTGGCGTTCCACCTGAACGCGGTGGCTGGCGCGAACTCTCCCGTCCCCGATCGTGAAGTCGGTCGGCATCGTCGGCCTCGGGGCCGTCGGAACGCGCGTTGCCGCGCAACTCTCGCCCAACGTGACCAGCGCGACGTCGGGTGACGACGTCGACCTCGTGGTGGTGGCCACCCCGGCTCCTCAGGCGCCTTTGGCCCTCGACATTCTTCGGGGCGGCGCTCATGTGATCACGACGACCGACGACCCTGACGACGTTCATGAACTTCTCGGGCACGACTCCGAGGTTTCGAGCCTCGGACGCGCCCTGGTGGTAGGTGCCTCGGCGAGTCCGGGATTGAGCGGATTGATGGTTGCCGAGTTGCGGCGACGCTTCGACGACATCGACGAGATCCACGTGGCGTTCCACGGCACGGGTGGCCCGGCCTGCGCTCGTCAGCACCATCGAGCCCTCGGCGGCGATGCGTTGGGTTGGCATGACGGTGAATGGATCGAACGTCCGGGTGGAAGCGGCCGCGAGTTGTTGTGGTTTCCCGAGCCGATCGGCGGCAAGGACTGCTATCGCGCCGAACTCGCCGACCCGATCGTCTTGCATCGAGCGTTCCCGGCCGTGAAGCGAATCAGTGCACGCGTCTCGGCGACGCGTCGTGATCGATTGACCGCTCGACTACCGATGATGTCGCCACCACATTCCGAAGGCGGACTCGGTGGTCTGCGGGTGGAAGTACGCGGCTCGGTCGACGGAGCTCGCGTGACGCACGTGGCCGGTGTCGCTGAACGTACAGCCGTGATCGCCGGTGCCACGGCCGCCGCCACTGCCGATCAGTTGCAGGGATTGATCACTTCAGGAGGAGCGCCATCGGGTGTCGTCGTTCTCGGCGACGGGCAACTCGACGAACTCGCTCTGATGACAGCCGTCATCCAACGTGGCATCACGGTCTTCGAGTACATCGGTTCGGCCGGCTAGATCGCAGACCTCGCCCATCGCTTGTACATTCGGGGCATGAGCAAGACCGAGAACCGACCCGATGTTCACGACATCGCCTCGGCTCGGCTGAAGTCGATCAATCAGCGTTATTCCGATGGTCGGCGACGCCTCGTCGACGTTCTCTCGGCGGCCAAGCACCCGCTCGTCACCACCGAGATCTCGGCGGCCACGAGCGAACTTCCCCAGAGCAGCGTGTACCGCAACTTGGCAGTTCTCGAAGAGGCCGGTGTGGTGGTCAAGGTTCTGACCAATGGCGAACGGTCGGCTTTCGAGCTCGCCGAGGATCTGAAAGGTCATCATCATCACTTGGTCTGCGTGTCGTGCGGACAGGTGGTCGACATCGAGATGCCCGAAACCATCGAACGACAACTCGGTGAAGGGCTCGCTCCCACGGCCAAAGCGGCTGGGTTCACACTTCTCGGACATCGCCTCGACCTCTTGGGCCGTTGCGGTCAGTGCTCCTGATCGAGCCGACTGGCGAGTTTCTCGACGACCTCGGTGAGGTAGTCGACTTTCTTCTGAAGCTCTTGGAGGTCCACGAGTTCGCGTAGGTCTTCGGTGGTCGCGACGTCGGTGAGCGAGAGTCGGACGCTGGCCAATTCACGGGCCAGGAACTCGGTGTCGGCCTGTGTGCGTTCGGCGACCTTGCGGTCGAGTTCGGTCTGGGCGCGATCCCGACCCTCCTGACGATTCTGCGCGAGAAGGATCAGTGGTGCGGCATACGACGCCTGCAACGACAGGACGAGGGTGAGCAACACGAGACCACGACCCCAGGGGTCGAAGGTCCAGGACTCCGGCACGATCACGTTGTACGCGATCCAGAAGATGATCACGCCGGACTGCCACACGAGGTAGCGGGCGGTGCCGAGTGTGCGGGCGATGGCTTCGGAGAACTGACCGAAGGCATCGGTGTCGTAGTGAACGCCGATACGTCGACGGCGACGGGGTTCGGCGAGTCGGGCTTTGCGCTTCATGACACCTCCTTCGGTGGATTGCTTCTACATGGGTCGACTCGGTGATGATCAGCCGACGCGAGTCGGCGTCTCTTGTCGGCGACGTTGTCGCCAACCGGTCGGCAACGTACGGTCGAGTACGTCGTCGACGGTGATGGCCCCGAGCAGACGACCGGCTTCGTCGCACACGCCGATCGACAGCATGTTGTACGAGGCCAGACGCTCGGCGACTTCGCGGTCGCTGATGTCGGGAGTGATCGTTGGTTCCGTCTCGAGGCATTGACCGAGTTCCATGCTCGGGGCCTCGCGAAGAAGACGTTGAAAGTGAACCACACCGAGGTACTTGCCGGTGGGTGCTTTGTACGGAGGACGACACACGAACACCTGGGCGGCGATCGAGACCAGCCAATCGGGATCGCGGATCTGGGCCAAGGCTTCGGCGACCGTACTCGTGGGTCCGAGGACGATGATGTCGGGGGTCATGAGACCACCGGCGGTGCCGTCCTCGTACGCGAGGAGTCGACGCAACATGTCGGCGTCTTCGTCGTCCATGGCATCGAGGATCTTGGTGCGTTGATCGCCGGGCATCTCGGCCAAGAGGTCGGCGAGGTCGTCGACCTCCATCTCGTCGAGCACGGCGAGGAGTCGTTCCATGTCGAGACCTTCGATCAGCCCGACCTGCTCGGCTTCCGGGAGTTCCTCGAGAACGTCGGCGAGACGATCGTCGTCCATGGCCTCGGCGAGCTGTCGTCGCTGAGCGAGAGGTAGGGATCGCACGACAGCCGCGACGTCGGTCGGGTGCATGTCGTGCAGACGGGCGGCCTCGGCGACCATCTCGGTGGTGGCGGCGAAGAGATGCGCGACTTCGGTCCAGTCGACGAGACGATGGCTCGGTCGGCGGCGCAGTGCCGTGCGCTTAGCGAGGCGTACTTGGGCGACTTCCCAACCTCCCGAGCGAGAGTCTTCACGCCAGCGCAGGGACACGTCGCTCACGGTCTCGCCGTTGATCCGACGGTCGATCACATCGCGGGTGAGCAGACGTTCACCCTTCTTCTGTTTGAAAGGATTGAGGTCGATGTCCCACGAGCGCAGGCGGACGCCCTCGTCGGTGACCTCGCCGACCTTGCCGGCATTCACGAAGATGCGACGACGCTGACTGGCGGCGAGGAACCCCACGACTCGCGGTGAGGTTCCAGATCGACCGGGAACGACGACGATGTCCTCGATGCGCCCGATGCTCGCGCCGCCGGCATCGAGCAGAGGCAGGCGCCTGATTCGAAATGCGTAGATCAGGTCGCCGGCCATGCCGGCAGGCTACCCCCGAGCCTCGATGAGGCGGGCGACATGTCCGTAGCGCTCGAATCGATCCGGGGAGTGGTTGGCGTTGTAGAGAACGAGTCGTCGGGCGATGCCGCCGTACTTCTCCACGAGTGCATCGGCGAGACCGTCCCATGTCGACTCGGTCGTGAACACGGCGAGGTGATCATCGGTGATCTGCGCAGCCATCCCGGCGAAATCTCCGGCCTTCTGCTTCTCGCGCACACGAGCTGTGGTTCCTTCGAATCCGGCTTCGTCCCAGATGAAGGCGTAGTTGGGAGTACTTCCGTAGAAGCTGAGCATCGCGCGCAAATGCTCGCGTTCGGCGGCGCGTTCGGCGTCGGTGTCGCCGACGATCGTCATCACCGGAACGATGAGCGACACATCGTCGGGTGAACGGCCGGTGAACGCCGCACCTTCGGCGACTCGAGGGACCACGTGGCGCTTCAGGTATCCCGGCTCACCGATCGGATGCACGTGCACTCCGTCGGCCACTTCTCCGGCCATCTTCAGCATCCACGGATTCACGGCCGCGATGTCGACCTTGGGATCCGGGAAGTCGATCGGGCCCGGACTCCATTGGCGGTTGATGAAGGTGAGCTCGTAGAAATCGCCGTGATGATCGAGTTCGTTGGTGCGAAATGCTCGGAAGCACGCCTTCACCGCGAGCACGTAATCGCGGAGGCGTGGTCCGGGTCGATCGAACTCCACGCCATAACGACGAATCACGTGCGTCTTCACTTGGGTACCGAGTCCGAGGCGGAATCGGCCACCGGCGGCTTCCTGCAACTCCCACGCCGTGGCCGCGGTGACGAACGGACTGCGCGGAAAGGCAACCGCAACTCCGGTTGACAGTTCGAGCCCGGGAGCCGCGAGTGCTGCGGCAGCGACGTTGAGATACGCCGTGCGACCGGCTTCGGTGAAGAGCAACCCGGAGAACCCGGCCGCTTGGGCTCGACGGGCGTGATCTCCCGTCCGGGAGAGCGGCAGTGGTGTGGTCATCACGTCGACGTGCACGAGCGCACAGTAGAGCGTCGCGAAGTCACAGGTCGACCAACACCTGCTGACTAGTCTCCACCACGTGTCGGATTCACTTCCTCTCACCTTGGCCCCCCAGACGCACACGTGTCCGAGGTGCGCCAAGTCGCACGACGATCGCTTCTATGGTCCGTGTCGGACGTGCCGGGACGAACTTCGTGCGACCCTACGCAATGCCTCGCGAACCATCGACGTAGCCGAATACGAGCCGAAGATGAATGTGACTCCCAACGCGGTCGCGTTGAAAGAGAACGACTGAGTCACTCGCCCGCGGTCGTAGGCAACTGATCCTCGCGAACTCCACCACCGGGTCGGAACGTCGAGTTCCGATCGTCCTGCCCGGTCTGCATCTGTTGCATCATCGTGACCAACTCGGCCGAGGCGCGTTCATCGGCCATGATCTTCTGCATCACGGCCGCACCTGCGCCGGCCATCAACGTCGCCTGATTGTCGTTCAGGAACTTCATCGATGCCCGCTGCCGTTCGGTGGTGCGGTTGATCTCCGGAATCACGTAGCGCGCCACTAGATCCCACGAGCGCCTCGTGTTCTCGCGGTTGGCCCAGTCGTGTGCGAAGCCGAGCACCACTCCGAAACCGCCGGTCACCTGTTGGAGGTTGCGAATCGTGGCCACCAGATCGTCGGGTGTTCCGACCACGGCCGTTCCCGACGAGGTGATCTGGTCGAGCAACTCCCACTTGTTCTCGACGTGCTGGGCACCGGGTCGTCCGAGCGTCCAGACGTTGTATTCGTTGTGCCAGCGCTGCAGACCATCGACAGCCTCTTGGCGCGCCTGCTCGCGCGACTCGGCGATGTGCCAACTCATGAGAACACGCCAGTTGGCCCGATCGACCGTCCGGCCATGTTTGGCCGCCGCCTCTTCGGCGAATGTCCACTGGGTGGGGAGCGCGGCGAGTCCGGCGGTCGAGTTGGACGCGATCGACAGAACGCCGCATCCGTACTTTCCGGCGAGCTGCATGCCCGACGGCGACAAGGTCGAGGCCGTGGCGACCGGCATCGAGTCCTGCACGGGAAGCAACTGCAACTGGGCGTCCTTCAGCGTGAACCAGTCGCTCTCATGAGTGAATCGGTCGTCACCGCGAAGGAGGCGGAGAATCACCCCCATGGCTTCGTCCTGACGATCGCGCTGCACGAGCGGATCGATACCGAGGGTCCAGGCATCGCTCGGGAGAGCGCCCGGACCGGTTCCGAACATGGCGCGACCCTTCGTCATGTGGTCGAGTTGC
>SYCI01000013.1 GCA_005787035.1 Actinomycetota bacterium
CGGATGGTGATAGGGCAGCGAGACCACACCGGTTCCGAGGCGGATGTTGGTGGTGCGCTGACCGGCGGCTGCGAGGAACATCTCGGGTGAGGCGATCATCTCCCATCCACTCGAGTGGTGTTCGCCGCACCAGAACTCGTCGAATCCGAGATGGTCGAGATGGGCCGCGAACTCGATGTCGCTCTGGAACTGGAGCGTGGGATTCTCGCCCACCGGGTGGTGCGGGGCGAGGAAGGTTCCGAACTGAGTGCGGGGTGGACGCCCGCCGGGAAGACCAGTCGACATGGCAAGAGCGTAGGTCTGGATCGACGTCCGCCACTCAGCGAGCGAGGGTGTACGGGCTAACCTACGAGTGCCCTTCGGGGACGTAGCTCAGCTGGCTAGAGCACCTGCTTTGCACGCAGGGGGTCGTGGGTTCGAGTCCCATCGTCTCCACCACGCGAAAGAGCCCGGCCGTGAGGCCGGGCTCTTTGGTTGTGTGCGTTCGGATGTCAGAAGTTGTGCACGAACGAGGTGGCGTTTCCGTTGACGTCGAACACGGTGAGGCGCAGCACCGAAGTGTTGGGAAGCATCGAACCGACCGCCCAGGTGGAGACGAAGGCGCTCTGGTTCGAGACCCGGCGGGCTTCGCCGCGACCGGTGAGCCCGGGTGCCGTCCAGGCGTACTCGATGCGATCGATGTCGGCTGCACCTTCGGTGATCCGGAAAGTGACCTCGAGCGGGCTGCTCTTCTCGATGGCGAAGTCCGAGAGCGTGACCTTGAGGTTGGCCAGACCCGAGGTGTTGATCGTCGTGGTGGGGATGATCGTCGGGATCTTCACCGTGGTGGGCACACCGACGGGAATGCTGACGACGGCGCCCGATCCGGATCCCTGGTCGCCACCGGCGGCCGGATCATCGACCTGATCGTCCATCGATCCGTCGTCCACGTACGACTCGTTCGGGATGTCGGCGTGATCGCTCTCGTCCTCGGGCTGATCGGCAGCCGGCGCTTCGGTCATGACCGGCTGCTCGGTCGGAGCAACCGTCTCCTCGGCGACCGGGGTGGTGTCGGCGACGACTTCGGTGACGGCGGAATCTTGGGAGGCCTCGGCGTTCGAGTCGTCCGATCCACAGGCGCTGAGTCCGGCCACGAGGCTGGCAACGACGAGTCCGAGGCTGGCGGCCTGGCGGAGGGAGGGGCGGCCGGTGGTGTTCATGTGGGTTCCTTTCGGTTCGGTGTGGGGCGGTTTGCCCTCACACCGGACAAGAGAAGCAAGTGCAATGTTCCTCGCACTTTCTTCAAGAAATTTCCAAGATTTCCAAAACTACCCGCTGAGCAGGGGCATCAGGTTCAGATTCGACCCTCGGCGAGACCGGCCCGAACCTCGACCGCCCGTTCGCGGACCCCATCGAGGTCCTTCAGTTTGAAGGCAGCCCGAACCTGCTGGGCCACACGGGGGTTGCGACCAAAGCGGGTCTCGTGGCGGGCCATGAAGTCCCAGTACAGCGTCGTGAAGGGGCAGGCATCCGGACCGGTGCGCTCGGTGCGCTTGTAACGACATCCCTTGCAGTAGTCCGACATCTTGTCGATGTACGCACCACCCGAAGCATACGGCTTGGTGGCCATCATTCCGCCGTCGGCGAACTGCGACATCCCGATCACGTTGGGGACCATCACCCATTCGGCACCGTCGACGAAGTTGGCCCACATCCACTCGGTGAGCGCCTGGGGCGAACTGCCGTTGATGAGCGACAGGTTGCCGATGATCATCAACCGCTGGATGTGGTGCGCATAGCCGTGGCTTCGTATCTCCTGAAGCACGGTCGACACGCATCGCATGTCGGTTTCACCGGTGGAGAAGCAGCGGGGTAGAGGCTGGTCGGCTTCGAGGACGTTCTTGCTGCTGTACTCCGGCATCCACAGCCAATACAGACCCCACACGTACTCGCGCCAGCCGATCACCTGGCGGATGAATCCCTCGGCCGAGGCCAGCGGAACACGTCCCCGTGCGTATTCGTCTTGCACCGCGTCGCACACCTCGCGAGGGGTGAGGAGTCCGATGTTGAGGTAGGGCGACAACACCGAGTGAGCGAGGTGCCATGACGACGTGGTCATTGCGTCCTCGTGCGGACCGAAGACGGGCAGCAGTTCGGTCAGGAAATGGTGCAGTCTGTCGAGCGCCCCGGTTCGGGTGGTGGCCCAGATTCCGGTTGGTCGATCGCCGTGGCAGTGCTTCTCGATGTCGGCCAGGACCTCCTCGTCCACGTCGTCGAGTGCAGTCGTCACGGGCGTGGGCCAGCGGTTCACCCCGTCACGCGGAGGTGGTTCGCGATTCTCGGCGTCGAAGTTCCAGCGACCACCTTCGGGTTCGTCCCCGTTCATCAGGTAGCCACCGCGAACGCGCTGGGTCCGATAGAAGTCCTCCATCTTGAACGACTTGCGTCCGTTGGCCCAGCTCGCGAATTCGTCCGCATGACAGAGGAACTGATTGGAGCGGATCAACGTGCATCCGAGACCACGCACGAGTTCGAGCCCCGACCAACTCGCTGGTTCCATGACCAGAACCGTGCCCGGTGCGAACTGGGCGATGTGCTCGCGGTATCCGGCGGCGAGTGAGGCACTGCGACGGTAGTCGACCTCGAAACCCTCCTGACGGAGTTCGTCGGCGAATCGTCGCATGGAGGCGATGACGAGATGAGCCCTTTGGATGTGCCACGACTTGGACGACAACTTTCCGATGCTCTCGACCATGAGCACGCGATGTGTGGAGGGCGACGCACTGCTGAGAGCCGCGAAGTCGCGGTTCAACTGGTCGCCGAGCACCCAGACCGAATCCACGTTCCCAGTGTGGTGGTCGGATCAGCGGGATGCGATGTCGTGCCTCGAAGCGGCAATCTTCGCCGAGACGAGAATTCCCGCTTGCTCCAGACGCTCCAGGAGAGCCGGCAGATTGCACACGATCCAGATCCGGCGAGTACCCGCGCTCAGATTTCGAAGCGCGCCGTGGAGTATTCCGAGGGCGGCGTCGTCGAGAGAGGTCAAACCGTCGAGATCGAGCGCGACATCCGTCGCCGTGCCCAGAGCAGATCTCTGTAGGGCGTCATGGAGTTGGGGGATGGATGCGAGATCGAGATCGCCGACCATCGAGATGATGAAGAGATCTGGCGCTTCGTCGATCGTGACGCCGAGGGCCATGGACCCCAAACTACCGATCGTCGAACGACACCCCGACTACTCGGTGTACATCGAGAGTTGTTCGTGCATGGTCACCTCGGGCAGCAGGGCTCCGATCAGAGGAGTTTCCGTGCGATGTATTCGGGTGAGGGCAACCGTCACGACGTCGTCACTGACCATCACTTCGATGTCGACGTCGTCACCATTCGCAGTCGCCATGAAGTTGCGGGCCGCCGATTCGGGATCGGCCGACACCGACGCGACGCGAGTCGCCTCCCGACACAGATGGACGAGCCGTATCTGATCGATGGTGACCGCCCCGACTTCGGCAACGAGACAGATGGTGAGCACGACGACGGGCAGCGTGAGAGCGAACTCGACGACGGCTTGGCCACGATCGCGCGCGATGTCATGGCACCTTCGAGATGACATTGTCGATGATTCGGTCGAAGAGTTCACCGATCTTGCCGGCACCACCACCGCCGTTGGCCCACGCCACGACGAGTAGGGCGATCAGGGCCGCGGCCAGGATCACGAGGGCGTACTCGGAGGTCGCTTGACCGATGTCGCGGGATTCGTGCACGGTGTTTCCTTTCGGTTCAGCCGAGGCTGATGCGGTTGAAGGCGCCGATGATCACCGGAGCGATGACGATGAGGACGAACGATGGCAAGGAGCACACGACTAGTGGCAGGGCGAGGCGCACCGGAAGTTCTCGTGCACTTGTCTCGACCGCTCGTCGACGAGAAGCGCGGGCCTCGACCGCGAGTTGTTCGGCGGTGTCGATGGCCGGGATTCCGAGGCGAGAATGATCCTTGAGGAGATCGACGACCGGCCATGAGTGCGGACCGACGTGGCGTGGAATTTCGTCGAGGGCTTCGTGAAAACGAGCACCGTCGTCGTAGGCGCGGACACATGCGACGAAGGCGGAGCGGATTCCTTCGGGTGAATGTCGGGCCGCGAGATTCAGTGAATCGATCGATGTGGAACCGGCCCGCAACGCGGCCACGATGATGTCGACGGAGTCGGGAAGAAGTTGAGCGGTGATCCGCTGGCGCCGTCGAGCGCGGTGGCGACGGCGACGAACGAGGATGAAGATCGGGACGGTGGCGAGGAGGACGAGACTCATGCTGCGGCGATGAGTGAGTTGGCCCAGAGACGCCCGGTGATGTTGAGCGCGAGTCCGGTGGCCAGGCAAACGAAGCCGGCCGTCGTCGCGAACATCGTGTGCCGAACTGAGTGGTCGTCGACGGCCAACCACCCTCCCACGACGACGGGGACCCAGGTCATGACGCGTATCGACGCCCGGGCCGCACTCGCCTGGGCCACGCGTTCAGCGGAGGCCTGACGACGATCGGCCAACGTCTGGGCCAGGGCATCGAAGTGATGTTCAGCCGGCCCCCCGACGGCCGCGGCCATGGCGATCACATTGGACGTGAGCATGGAGTTCGGTGAGTTGGTCGAGTCTTCGGCGAGACGCAGGCCGGCCGACGCGATACTGAAACCCGAATCGTGAAGCGCGAGAAGTTGCGTGAGAGTCTTCGTCGGGTGGCGATCGTTGGCCGAACGAAGTGCGGCCGTGAGTGTCTCACCGGATCGACACGCTTGGGCGATCGAGCCGACGGCGATCTCCAAGTGCCGATCGTCGAGCCGTGATTGCTTCATGGAATCTGCACGATCTCGACGATTCGACGACGGCCGTCGGATTCGCGCATCACGTGGACGATCGCGTCGATGGCCGAAGTGATGAGTTCGCGGGCAGTGGTGATTCCCGGTACGAGTCGGGTGACGAGAAGTTCGAGGCGGCGCAGGGCGTCTGCAGCAGAGTTCGCGTGGATCGACGCGAGAGAACCTGAGTGCCCGGTGTTCAGCGCGTTGAGCAGAGTGATGGCTTCTCGGTCTCTGATTTCACCGAGGATGAGACGATCGGGGCGAAGGCGAAGTGCAGTACGCAGGAGATGATCGAGGGTCACCTCTCCTCGTCCGTCGGGAGTCGGTGGTCGAGCCTCGAGTCGGAGGCAGTGGGGATGCGACGTGAGGATTTCTTTCGTGTCCTCCAGGACGACGAGGCGTTCCGAATGACGGATCGAGTCGGCGATGGCGGCGATGAGTGTGGTCTTTCCGGCACCGGTGGCACCCGAGACGAGGATGTTGGATCGATTCGCCACGAGATCGATGACGTCGTGTTCCATGCGAGGTTCGTGGGTGAAGTCAGCGATGGAACAACGGCGGTGTCGCAACACCCGTAGCGCCATGGCCGGACCGTCGGTGGCAATGGGTGGTACGACGGCACAGAGACGGGTTCCGTCCGGAAGACGGGCATCGATACTGGGCGACAGTCGATCGAGACGGCGGCCGAGTGGTGCGAGGACTCGTTCGAGTGATGCCTCGAGTTCGCCCGGTGAGAGATGTCCAGCGGGTTGAAGAACGCCGTCGGCTTCGACCCAGATGTCGGTGCCACCGTTGACGAGGACGTCGGTGACCTCGGGTCGAGTGAGGAGATGCTCGAGGAGCGGGGGTAGGCAGCCGACCACGCCCGTGTGTGGGAGTGATCAGTGCGAGTGAGGCGAACTCAGGAGTCTTGGAGCTTCTTGGCTGCGAAGGCGACCAGGCCGACGAGGGCCAACAAGGCGAGAAGACGTTTCATCGGGCGAAGGCTAATGGTGCCCGAACACGCCGCTACCCTCGGAGACGGAGGTGTCCGCACGCCTGGTGGGTGCCGCCGCCTTCAAAGCGGTTGGAACGAGTTCACTCGTTCGGCGGGTTCGATTCCCGTCCACCTCCGCCAACGCCGAAGGCGTTGCACTCGGTTGCGCGGAATCGGGAGGAGCCTGCGACGGATCCCGTCCACCTCCGCCAACGCCGAAGGCGTTGCACTCGGTTGCGCGGAGGTCGTAGGTCAGACGGCGAGGAGATCGCGGGCGCCGGTATCCGAACTCGGATGACGCAGCTTGCTCATCGCGCGCGCTTCGATCTGACGAATGCGTTCACGAGTGAGATTGAAATGTTCGCCGACTTCTTCGAGTGTCCGAGGCTCGCCCCGGTCGAGACCGAAACGCAGCTTGAGAATCTCGCGCTCGCGCTCGTCGAGCGGAGCGAGTAGTCGCTGGATCTCCTCGGGCAGTAGCGCAGTCGCTGCCATCTCGAACGGACTCTCGGCCGAACGATCTTCGACCACGTCGCCGAGTTCGGCATCGCCGTCCTCGCGGAGTGGTTCGCTCAACGACAACGGCTCGGCCGCGAAACGCAATGCCTCGGTCACCTTGTCTTCGGGCATCTCGACTTCTTCGGCGAGTTCACGAAGTGTTGGCTGACGACCGAACTTGAGCTCGAGGCGCGAGCGCGCCTTCTGCAGGCGAGCCAAGGTGTCGCCGGCATGGACTGGCAGACGGATCGTGCGACCGGTGTTGGCGATGCCACGCGTGATCGCCTGGCGGATCCACCACGTCGCATCAGTGGAGA
>SYCI01000103.1 GCA_005787035.1 Actinomycetota bacterium
AAGTCGACCACAACGGGGGTCGAGGACGCATTCACGGTCTCGTCGAACGTGCTGCTGGTGAGGGTGACGATGCCTTCGGCCATGGTGAATCCTTTGCGAAACCGTCGGAACGGGCGAGTGGATTGAGATTACCGCGCTGCGGTCAGTGGTGCGCTTCAAGCCAGCGTTCGGCGTCGATGGCGGCCATGCACCCCGACCCCGATGCCGTGATCGCCTGCCGGTACACGTGATCCTTCACGTCTCCGCAGGCGAAGACACCCGGAATGTTGGTGTACGTCGAATCGGGTCGGGTGATGAGGTACCCACTGTCCTCCATGTCGAGAACGCCCTTGAACACATCGGTGTTCGGTCGGTGGCCGATGGCGATGAACAGACCCGTGACGTCCATGGTGCTCTCGGCTCCGGTCGCGGTGTTGCGGACACGGATGCCCTCGAGTTGTTCGGTTCCGATGAGATCCGTGACCGCCGAGTTCCAGAGAACTTCGATCTTCGGATTGTTCAGGGCACGGTCCTGCATGATCTTGCTCGCGCGGAACGAATCGCGTCGGTGGATGAGGGTCACCTTCGACGCGAACTTGGTGAGGAACGTGGCCTCCTCGATGGCCGAATCGCCACCTCCGACGACGGCGATCTCCTTGCCCCGGAAGAAGAATCCGTCGCAAGTGGCACAGGTCGACAGGCCATGGCCGATGAGTCGTTCTTCGGCTTCGAGCCCGAGCATCAGACTCTGCGCACCGGTCGAGACGATCACCGAATCGGCTGTGTGGACGTCGTTGTACACGTGAACCTTGAGTGGCCGTTCGCCGAACTCGACTTTGGTCGCCTTGGCAGTGAGGAACGTCGCTCCGAAGCGCGCCGCCTGTTCCTTGAACCGGCCCATGAGTTCCGGACCCATGATGCCCTCGGGAAATCCGGGGAAGTTCTCGACCTCGGTGGTGAGCATGAGTTGTCCACCCGGTTGATCGCTCGTGCTCGACGGCTCACCTTCGATGACGAAAGGTGCGAGATTGGCCCGCGCGGTGTAGATCGCCGCCGTGAGTCCCGCCGGTCCCGATCCGATGATGATCACTTTGTGGTGCTGTCCCATCAGACGGACTCCTCACTTCGACGTCGGGCCATGAACCACGCTCCGATTGCGCAAAGGATCCCGCCGATGACGAGATACGAGACCCACACCGCCGAGTCGTGGTCGAGCGGCCATTCGATGAGTGAGATCATCGCGCGAGTCAGTCCGACGATCAGTAGTCCGACGATCAGAATGCCGAGGAACGACGCCAAGAGTCCGAAAACGAGACCACGCGCCATGATGACGAGCGGCTTGGTGGTGCGGTCGCGAACCTTGTCGACGGTGTTGACGATCGAGTCGGTGACGTCGGCGGCCCAATTCGGATCGGTGAGCGGGTTGCCAGCCATGTGGACGAGGCTAGCGAGGCGATCCGTCAGGGCGTGATGCCAGCCAGAACCATGCAGTCGGACAGAGCCACGACCTTCAGGTTGCTCGGGCCGAGATGGATCTCGGCGGGGATGCCGTCGAACATCACGTCCATGTCGACGCGTCGCATTCCCTCGGCGAGAGGGCACATTGCGGCCGGGCTCATCGTCGGTGGGGTGGTCCACCAACCATTCGTCAGTCGTCCTAGTTCGACCATGTCGGCGATCACGACGGATTCACCCGTCGACGACATCACCTCCGACTCGGCGGCTCCGGCAGCCTCGATGACTTCCTGTGACTCGGAGGCGGGAGCTTCTGTATCGATGGTCTTGGCGAGCGGACTCGACATCATCGGCTGATCGGCAGTCGCGAGATCGTCGGAGGATCGTGAATCACGACCGATGGCAGTGATTCCGATGGCGATGACACCGATCAGTGCGGCCGCCATACTGAGTGGTCCGCCGATGCGACGCCACGATGATCGGGGTGCCGTCTTCGCGGTTCTGATGGCTCGCGCGATGGCGATGTCGTCGATGACACCGGGCGTGCCGATCGCCGAAAGGCCGGTTCGGACGGCGGCGAAGTCAGCGGCGCGGGACTGTACCTGTGCACGAAGATCGGCCGGAACGTCGGCGAACTCGACCTCTCGATCGACGACGCGACTCGCCCACCAGTCGACCACGTCGACGGCGTCGTCGGTTGTTCGCTTGTCCGGGGTGTCGTTCACGAGGGATCCTTCGTATCGAAACTCTGACGTTCGCCGACCCCATTGCGGTTCCGAAGAACATCGGCCAGATGGGCCCGTCCGCGGGCGATGCGCGAGCGAACCGTTCCGATGGGGACCCCGAGAATCTGGGCGATCTGCTCGTAGTCGAGGTCG
Source organism: Actinomycetota bacterium (assembly GCA_005787035.1). GTDB lineage: Bacteria > Actinomycetota > Acidimicrobiia > Acidimicrobiales > Ilumatobacteraceae > Casp-actino8. The sequence goes on from SYCI01000103.1 coordinate 2,313, forward strand.
GCGACGTCCCGCAGAACCACGGCGACTCGGAAATCCTCGGGAACGGAGGCCAATGCACGTTCCAGCGCGTCACGCTCGTCGAGGGAAGCGAAGACCCGGTCACTCGAAAGATCCACGATTCGCGTGGCGTCGAGTTCTTCGCGCCCGACCCTCGGGCGTCGCTGCCGACGTCGAGCCTCGTCGAGTGCCGCGTTCGTGGCGATGCGGTAGGCCCAGGTGCCAAAGGCCGATCGACCATCGAATGACGGAAGCGCGCGAACGATGGCGATCAGCGCATTCTGGGTGGCGTCGTCGGCATCGGCGTCGCTGTTCAGGATGCGACGACACACCGCTCGCAGGCGTGGCTGGTGCCGGCGTAGAAGTTCTTCGACGGCCCGTGCGTCACCGGCGACAGCCGACTCGACGAGTTCGGAGTCAGTGTTGTCGATCATCACTCGGTCTTTCGATGCGCATGGTCGACTCAGGGAGCGGGTGAGACACGAATCTCGGTGATGTTGCCACGGAACGGATTGTCCTTGCTGCAGCCACCGTCACGGCCCACCTCACGCAGGTAGATCAGCGCGTATTGCGCGGGTGTGTTCATCACACCAGTAAGGGTCGGACCGTTCGATGCATCGGACGATCCGATCGATCCGCCCCAGTCGCTCACGTTGTCACTCAGAACGTTCGACGCGTAGACATCGGCCTTCCATTCGTCACCCGAGAGTTGAACGTCGATCTTGGCCAGACTCGCCTCGGTGAGCTTCACGACCAAACCGACTCCCGACTTGCTACCGAAAGTGGACGACTTGTAACAGACCGTTGACCACACCGTTCCGACGTCGCCATCGGTCGTGAGGCTGACCGACGAATCGTTCTCGGTGCGGTCACCTTCCGGGTCGAACGCCGTCACACCGGCCATGACCGGCGGTCCGGAGGCGACGGGGACGGTCGTCGATTCCATCGGCGCGACACTCGTCGAATCACCACCGGTGGCGACGCGCACGATGAGAGTGGCGAGAGCCACCAACGCCACCGCCAAGCCACCCCACAGGATGGGTGACCCGCGGAAGGGCTTCTTGGTGCCGTGCGCTGGCGTCGGGCGCGGACGTGGTGAATTCCCCGACGGCGTGTGGCTCGGAGGCCGGATGATCTTGCCGGGGGTCGGGGTGCGATCGCCGGTGCTCGGATGGGCGACCGAACGGGGCGTTGCGTTGCCGTCGGAATTCGGAACCGCAGTTCGCAGAGCCGATTTCGCTTCGGCGCCACTTGCGTAACGACGATCGGGACGGCGTTCGAGCATGCGGTGGATGACCGCGGCGAGCTCGGCATTCACATCGGAACGAATCGTGGAGATGTCGGTGGCGTCGCGCTGCAGTCGGGCGAGCGCCGTCTCGGTGTCGTTCTTGCCCACGAAAGGCACGCGTCCGGCGAGGCATTCGTAGAGGACGAGCCCGAGCGAGTAGAGATCGGCGCGCAGATCGAGTTCGTCACCCTTCACCTGCTCGGGCGAGAGGTACTTGGCCGTACCCATCATGATGTTCTCGCTCGTCAGGTCTTCACCGCTCCCGAGCGCTTTGGCGATACCGAAGTCGGTGAGCATGACTCGTCCCGACTTGGTGACGAGAACGTTGCCGGGCTTCACGTCGCGGTGGATGATGTTGTTGCGGTGGGCCGCGTCGAGTGCTGCGCAGATGCTGGTGCCGATGTGGACCGTGAGTTTGGGGGACAGTCGTTTGGAGTCGTCGAGCAGATTGCGCAACGAACGTCCGTCGACGAACTCCATGATCACGGCTTGGCGTCCTTGATCGGACACCGCGTCGTACACGGTGACGATGTTCGGGTGGCTCAGACTCGCGGCAGCAATTGCTTCGCGACGAAAGCGTTCGGCCACCGTCTCGTCGGCGGCGAGATGGGGCTTCAAGAGTTTGACGGCCACCACACGATCGAGTTGGAGATCGTGGGCCTTCCAGACGTCGGCCATGCCGCCATGAGCCCACGCCTGATCGAGTCGGTATCGTCCGGCGATCACCGTGTTCGGTTCGGGAGCGTTCACGGACGACATGTCAATCGTCAACGCTAGTTGTGCACCGCCCCTGCGCTGGGGAATTGCGAATCGTTCGCGTCGTCTACTTCACGAAGAAGGCGACACCGATCGTGCCGCGACCCGCGTGCGTGCCGATCACCGCGCCGATGTCACCAACGATGATTTCGCCCGAATACACGGCCTTCAACTGATCGACGAAAGCGTCGACGTCACTGCAGTCGGCATGGAGAACCGCGAGCTCGGAGATACCGGGACTCGCCACTGCTTCTTTGACCTTGTCGACCAAGAACGCAACGGCCTTGCTTCGCGTGCGCTGCTTGCCACCCTCTTCCACCACACCGTCCCGAACCTCGATGATCGGCTTGATCGAGAGAACCGAGGCGAGCATGGCCTTGGCTCCACCGATTCGACCGCCCTTCTTCAGGTTCTCGAGGGTGTCGAGTGCGCCCCAGACCTTGCAGCGAGTGGCCATGTCACGGGCCAAGGCCTCGACGTCGTCGATGGTCCGGCCGGCGCGGCCGGCGCGAGCGCAGGCCACCACGATCGAGCCGAGTCCCATCGACACACTCCGGCTGTCGACGACCCGGACCGGGATCTCCGAACCGACGGCCGCGGCACCCAACTCGGCGCTCTGATGGGTCGCCGAGAGAGCCCCCGACAACGACACGATGACGACCCCCGTAGCCCCCTGACCAGCGAGTTTCCTGATCGCAGCCTCGAAATGACCAGGTGAAGGCGCCGCCGTGGAGGGAAGTTCGGACTCACGAGCACACCGAGCCCAGAACTCGGCCGTGCTCAGTTGCTCGCGATCCACGAGCTCGTCGTCACCGAAGCGGATGTAGAGGGGAACGATCTCGATTCCGAGGGACGTCACCAAGTCGTCCGGAAGATCACACGCGCTGTCGGTGATGATGCGGACACAAGAAGGATGATCGGGCACGCACGGAGGTTAGTTCGGCGCGAACTCAGCCTGGGGTGCGTGGGGAGGGTTCACCACTCGGATGACGAGAGGAGGTGTCGGCCACACCTTCCAGACGGCGTCGGTTCTCTCGACGGAAGTGGGCGATCCACCAGGTGGCGAGGAGCAGGAGGGCGACTCCGGTGACGAGTTGTCCGAGGCCCGCCAGCGCGTTGACGCGTGCAGTGAACACCGTGGGAGGTGCGAGCGAGATGTCACCGTCGGGGGTGAGAAGTTGCAGGGTGACCGGGAAGCGACCGTTGGTCCGAGCTTGCACGGGCACTTCGACCGAGGCGACGGTGCCGGCTGGTATTGCGACCACTTGCTCACCTTCGGGGATCCGAAGTTTGGACGACGTCAGCCGAACGCGGATGCGCAGTTCGGTGTCGCTGTCGTTGCGCAGACTGAGGCGAATCGAACTGTCGCGACCGCCGAGGGTGAAAACGGTCGGAATCGGAGCGGCGACGGAATCGGCCAACCGCTGTGTCTCTTCGACGACCACGGCGAAATAGCCCTCTCGCTGTTCGTCGGAAAGGTTCTGATCAGGGATGACGTCGAGAACTCGGCGCCACATGGTGGGACGTTCATCACCATCGGGGAGCATCGACACGAAGCCGGCGATGCGGGCCTCCGCCCGGTCCATGACGTCACTCAAGTTCGACGGTGACGGGTCCTCGTCGGCCGGCAGGCCGATGTTGACGGGTCGACCATCGGCGAGCGCGACCCGGCTGGTGGCCAAGGCATCGGCAACGGACACGAAAGAGACTTGCCCGGAAGCACCGAGGGTGTCGACGAGCGAGGCGAGTGTGTCGGCGTCCGGCAGTCGGCCGTCCCGGGTGGTGATGATCAGGGCCCGACCGGTCATGTCCTCACCGCGGTCGACGATGTCCTGACGAAGGATCGTGATGTCGGCGAGAACGTATTGCGCACTGAGGAACGCGTTGTCGGCGGATGCGTTCGAGAGGATGTCGGCCACGAGGGGATCGGCGATGAGTCCCTCGATCCGCCCGCCGTTCGGAAGATCGAGATCGACTAGGCGCGTGGAGTCCACGAGCAGGACGTCGTCGACCGACCCGGTTGCGAGGAGTGACGGCAACAACGTGATGGAGCGGAATCCGAGGTCACGAATGAATTGCGCGCCGGCTGCCGAGAGTGGGCCGTCCTGCAACCAAGTCGTGCGATTCGGCGTGGTCTGGGGCAGCGCCTCACCGAGCACGTCCTCACCGAGGCGCAATTGGTTGGTGAAGACTTCGCGGTCGTCCGACGAAGCTGCCGAGGTCGGGTCGAGGTCGACGAAGGTGGTCGACACGACGTCGATCGAGTCCGCCAGTGACAACTGGGTGTAGATCTCGGCATCGTCCGGGTTCGAACGAGAGAGGCCCTCGATCAACTCGGGTCGGAGGGCGACACTGAGTGGCGTGCCGGATGTTGCGTCGACGGCCGTGAGAAGTTGGGTCACGGCCATTCGGTCGGCGGGGGAGACGAGGGTCGTCGAATCCGCCTGAAGGGTCGGACCACCATCCACCGAACCGACGATCGACACGGTGAGTGGGGTGTCAGCCTCGGGTTCGGAACGGCCACCCGGCAGTCGCTCGACGAAGGTGGTGATCGATGCGACAGCGACGTCGTCGACGAGAACCGAGATTCCGATGGGATACAGACCGGTCGCCGACATCTGGAGCCGATCGCGCGTCCGTCGGCCGATTTCGATCGGGACGGCAACTTCGACCACCGGCGAATCCGTCGAACCGTTCGTCGTCAACGGAAGTTCCACCGTATCCACGACCGAGGTCATGTCACCCGCGATCACTCCGTGGACTTCCAGGCGATTCCGTACCGGTCGATACGAGGTGACCGTCGTCGTCAAGCGACCGGTCGATTCGCGCACTTCCTCACCGTCGAGGAGCAGCGAGATGGTGAAGACGGCGTCTTCCACTCCGGCGACGGTTTGATCCTGGGCGATCAACGACACGTTCACATCGTCGGGAGCCGCCTGCACATGACCGGGAAGAATCCCGATCGACGCACTGAGCGCGACCAACGCGGCGATACCTGCGGATCGGTTCACGCCGGTGCCTCGATCTTTCGTTCGAACACCTGCAATGAATCGGGAAGGAGGCGGAAACCGAAACGTTCGTAGAGCGCGAGTGCGCGATCGTTGTCGAAGTTCGTGTTGACGAGTACTTCACGCGCGCCGCGCCGCTGTAACCACGTGAGTCCGTCACACAGGAGCGACGTCGCGACACCCTGACCCTCGAGCGATCGTTCGACGGCCAATCGTTGTATGAATCCCGCCGCACCATTGCGTCCGGTGATGATGTAGCCGGCTGGTTGATCGGAACTCGTGATCGCGATTCGGATTCGGTGCGCCGGCGTCGCGTGGCAGGCATCGAGAATGCTGGGTGCGTCGAGCCCCCAGCGGTTCTCGAACGCCGAGCGGTCGAGGCGAGCAGCGACGGCGAGTTGGCGAGGGCCGCGTAGCGGCCGGAGTTCGTGCTGAATCGTTCCGAAACTCATGTTGCGACTGAGATCGAGCCGCAGGAGCGCGAGAGTCTGGATCGGTTCGAAACCCAACTCGACGAAAGGCGGAGTTGCGCTGATGGCGAGGGCCCCTGTCCGAACGCGTCGAAATCCGTGTTCGGTGATCACGGCGAGCCATTGCCCGAGGGTGTTGACCGACGGAGCTTTGGTGTGGTCGGTCAGCACGAGTTGTGCGGTGGGTGGTTCGTTGGGCCATGGTCGGAGGCGGGCGCGCACGCGACCGTCGTCGAGCATTCGCGGCGGTTCGGTCCGTCGACGTTGACGCATCCCGGCGATCACGTCATCGACGGTAGCGTTCTCGGAGATGGCCATCTTGTTCGCCACGCACGAGGCGTATCTCGATCATCTGACCGGCCCACGTCATCCGGAGCGCCCCGAGCGACTCGGAGCGGTGATCGATGGTTCTCGCGATTCCGGGGTCTTCGATGCACTCGTACCGCTCGTGCCCGAGCCGGCACAGATGCACCATCTGGAGCGGGTGCACACCTCGGCCCACGTGAAAGACGTCGAGTCACTCGTCGCCCGAGGCGGTGGACGGCTCGACCCGGACACGGTCGCCTCGTCGGGATCGTGGCGAGCCGCGTTGCTCGCCGCCGGGGCCGGACTCACTGCGGTCGACGCCCTCACCGAAGGCCGGGCCGATGCGGCGTTCTGTGCGGTTCGCCCACCGGGCCATCACGCGACTCGTTCGCATGCGATGGGCTTCTGTCTGATCTCCAACGTCGCAGTGGTGGCCGCCGAACTCGCCGAGCGCGGTGAGCGGGTGGCGATCGTCGACTTCGACGCGCACCACGGAAACGGAACCCAAGACGTCTTCTATTCCGATCCGCGTGTTCTCTACGTCTCGATTCACCAGTGGCCGCTGTATCCCGGAACCGGATGGTTCGAAGAAATCGGTGAGGGTGCCGGCCGCGGTTCCACCATGAACGTTCCACTGCCACCCGGTAGTGGTGGCGCGATCTACTCGCGGGCGATCGACGAACTCGTTCTTCCTCTCTGTGCACAGTTCGATCCGACCTGGCTCATCATCTCGGCCGGCTTCGACGGACACCGCAACGATCCCATCACCGACCTCGGACTCTCGTCGGGCGACTTCTCGTCGCTGACCGCGACTCTCTGCAAGCTGGTGCCCGCCGGTCGGCGACTCGTGATGCTCGAAGGCGGTTACGACCTCGATGCACTTCGGATGTCGACCGCAGCGTGTCTCGGATCCTTGGCTGGTCGATCGGTGTGTCCCGAGGAACCCACCATCGGTCGCACGACTCTGGCCGACGACATGGTGGATCGGGTGCGGCGATTCTGGGTCGAGTCCGGACTTCTCACTGTTTGAGGAGTGGCGCGTCCTAACCTGCTGACGTGGTTCCCGAGCGTTTCGCGCCCGTTCTCGCGGAGGTCGCCGACGTTGCGGCGCTGTTTCGACAGGCGGGTCACCGGTTGTATCTCGTGGGCGGGACCGTACGCGACCTGTTGAGCGGACAACCGCTCGACAAACTGGATTTCGACGCGACCACCGAAGCCCGACCCGAGGCCGTGAAGAAGATCATCGCTGGTTGGGCTGACGCCGTCTGGACCCAGGGTGAGAAGTTCGGAACCATCGGGGCGCGCAAGGGTGAACGTGTCTACGAGATCACGACGCACCGGGCCGAGGCGTACCACTCCGACACCCGCAAACCCGACGTGGAATTCGCCGACGCGATCGAGACCGATCTTTCGCGACGCGATTTCACGATCAACGCGATGGCTCTTGAGGTCACGACCGATTCGCCCACGCTGGTCGACCCTTTCGATGGTGCCGCCGATCTCCTCACGAAGACACTGCGCACACCACTCGCCGCTGATATCAGTTTCAGCGACGATCCGTTGCGCATGATGCGCGCCGCGCGATTCATCGCGCGCTTCGGCATGACTCCGGTCCCCGAGTTGGTGGCGGCCGTCCGGACCATGAAGGATCGGCTCGAGATCGTGTCGTCGGAGCGCATTCGCGACGAATTGAACAAACTCATCACAGTCGACACTCCCTCACTCGGCTTGTGGTTCCTGGTCGACACCGGGCTCGCCGATCTGTTCCTTCCCGAGCTCCCGGCCATGCGACTCGAGAACGATCCGATTCACCGACACAAAGACGTCCTGACGCACACCTTGGCCGTCATCGAGAACGTGCGTCCCGACGCCGCACCCGCGTTCGATTTCCGACTCACGCGCCTGGCCGCCCTTTTCCACGACATCGGCAAGCCGCGCACACGCGGTTTCCTCGAAGGCAAGGGAACGACGTTCCACATGCACGACGTCGTCGGCGCCAAGATGACCCGCAAGCGACTCGTTGCACTGAAGTTCCCGAACGAAGACGTCGAGAAGATCACCGAACTCGTACGACTTCATCTTCGCTTCCATACCTACGAGATGGGCTGGACCGACTCGGCGGTTCGACGCTACGTGAACGACGCCGGACCACTCCTGGACGAACTGAACGTTCTGACCCGGTGCGACTGCACGACGCGCAACGTCAAGAAAGCCGAACGCCTCGCCAAACGTATGGACGAACTCGAGGCCCGAATCTCGACGTTGGCCGCTCAAGAGGAACTGAAGGCGATTCGCCCGGAGATGAACGGTGTCGAGGTGATGGAGCATCTCGGTCTCGAACCATCGCCGGTGGTCGGAAAGGCGCTGTCGTTCCTGCTCGAGATCCGACTCGACGAGGGATTGATCGGCGACACCGAGATCCGACGCCGACTCGACGCGTGGTGGCAGGCGCGCTCGGGCGCTTCGACATCGGACTAGCCTGCCCGTGATGACGAACGACGGGACCCCGAGCCGTGGAACCTCGTTCGGTTCGAGTTCGTTGCGTGGTATGTCGTCGCTGCGCGGGGGTCTCGTCGACCATCGGATGGCCCGTCGGGCAACGATCAACGAAGTCCATCGCGGCCGGCTGGGACGGGAGGAAGTTTGTGATGCGCACCCCGAGCTCATGCGCGCCGCGCGGTCGGTGGGCAAGCGCACCGAAACCCCGTGTCCGATCTGTTCCGAGGACAATCTCGTACTCGTGACCTACGTGTTCGGCCCGAAACTGCCGTCACACGGCCGACTCGCGGCCGACAACAAGGAGCTCGCGCAGTTCCATCGCCGGGCCGAGGAGTACACCGCCTACGTGGTCGAGGCGTGCTGTACGTGCCGCTGGCACTATCTCGTTCGTGCGCTACCCATCGGCGGTCAGCGCGGTCGGCGACAGGTGGGCTGAGCCATCGCCTGGGGGAGCGGTTCTCGGGGGCGGGACATGTCGAGTTCCCGTGGGATACGCCGTTTCGGTCTGGGCCTGAGCCGTTCGTCGCGACGGAACAGTTGGCTGTCGTACGAGTCGAGCCGTCGACTCCAGCGTGATGCCGTGACCGGTTTGGTGATGGTCTTCCTCGCCGCCCTCGTGCTGTTGGCCATCGGGGCCTTCGGAGGCTCGTTCTCGGTCCAGTCCGAAGACGGTCGTCCGGTCTCCGACGGCAAGGAGTGTGAGGTGCTCGTGGTGTCATCGGTCGACGACCCCTCGGCGCCGGTTCGTCAGATGATCGACTGCGGCGACGAGAGCGATCTCGGGTTCTCCGGATTCCTCCAATATGCGGCGGTCGCGGTGGGAGCGGTGGGAACTCTCCTGCTGTTGAGTGCCGTCTTCTCGCTCGTCCTCGCGGCGAGGATGCCGCGCGAAACCTTGGCGGTGCCGTTCTGTGTGGCGGCGATCGTGCTCGGTGTGATCTCGATCCTGTGGGGTCTGGGCGACACCGGCGGACCCGCCATCGTGTTTCAGGGCGACCGAACAGGTGCGGTGACGGGTGTGTTGCGCGCCGGCGGTCAGTTCACGACGCGCGACGGTGCAATTGCCGCCGGAGTGGGCCTGATCGCGGGGTCGATCGTGCGCCTCACGCGCCCCTAGCGTCCATCACCCCTGCTCAGACCACTTCGCCACACCCCGGTGGCACCATGCCCACATGCTCGTTGCTTCTCCCGTGGTCTCAGGTGATCTGGTCGGTACCCCCCGATACACTCACCCGGTCCATATTCACCCTGCCCCATCCGGGGCCCCGGGGCCGATCGCATCGGCACCGAGTCCGAAGGGAGGTTTCGGTTCACCATGCGTGGATACGAACTCATGATCATCATCGACGGCACTCTCGAAGAGGCTGCCGCTCAGCAGTGGATCGCCAGCGTGACCAAGAGCGTCAAGGCTGCCGGTGGAGAAGTTCACGGCAAGGTCGATTGGTGGGGCAAGCGTCGTCTCGCCTACCCGATCAAGAAGAAGGAAGACGGCTTCTACGTCGTTTTCAATGTCACCGCAGCCGGCGGTGCACTCGACGAGCTCGAGCGCTCGTTGCGTATTGCTGATGACGTCCTGCGTCACAAGCTGTTCCGTCTTCCCGAGGCCGAAGCGGCCCGTCGGGGACTCGTAGCCGCCTGATCAGCGCCGTTCGAACAACCACCAGGAGCATTCACATGGCATCAAACTCGATCACCGTCGTGGGCAACCTCACCCGCGACCCCGAACTGCGCTTCACCCAGTCGGGCAAGCCCACCTGCACGCTCGGTCTGGCCGTCAATCGTCGTTACCAGGTCAACGGCGAATGGCAGGATCAGACCTCTTTCATGAACGTGGTCCTCTGGGACCAGCTCGCCGAGAACGCGGCGGCCTCGCTCAGCAAGGGCACACGAGTCCTCGTCTCGGGTCGTCTCGACGTCCGCGAATACGAAGCCCGCGACGGCAGCGGCAAGCGCCAGTCGGTCGACATCGTCGCTGACGAAATCGGTCCGACCCTGCGCTGGGCCACCGTCACCGTCGAGCGCACCGCTCCCCGTGGTGGTGGCGAGGGTGGCGGATACTCCGGCGGTCGGGGCGCGTCCTCGGCTCCCGCGGCCGACAACTACTCCGACGAAGAACCGTTCTGACCCGAACCCGAATACGACGAAAAGACTGAAGGAAGACCGATATGAGCAACAGCAAGAAGCCCGTCCGCCGGGGAGCCCCCAAAGACGGCGGACGCAAGATCAAGAAGAAGGGCAATGTTCTTGCCGCCGAGAAGATCGAGTACATCGACTACAAGGACGTCAACCTGCTTCAGCGGTTCATGTCCGACCGCTCGAAGATCCGCGGCCAGAAGATCAACGGCCACACGGTGCAGCAGCAGCGTGAACTCGTGACCGCCATCAAGAACGCCCGTGAGATGGCTCTTTTGCCGTACACCAAGCGCGTCGCTTCGGTGGGTCGCGGTCCTCGTCGTGGCCCGGCGGTCGAAGAGACCGTCGATCAGGTTGCCGAGGTCGAGATCGAAGATCAGGTCACCGAGAATCTGGTCGAGGAGACCGAAGAGGGCGAGGGCTGATCATGAAGGTGATTCTCCGTTCCGACATTTCCGGTTTGGGCAAGCGCGGCGACATCGTCGATGTCGCCGATGGCCACGGCCGGAACTATCTCCTGCCGCGCGGCCTGGCCATCACGGCCTCCGATGCCGCTCAGTCGCAGGCCGCGGCCATGCGCCGTCGTCGCGACCTTCGCGATGCCGCCGATCGTGATGCTGCCCAGACGGTGGCTTCGGCCCTCGTTGCCAAGGTGATCGAAGTCAAGGTCAAGGCCGGTGGAGAGGGTCGTCTGTACGGCTCGGTTCACGCCGCCGACGTGGCCTCGGCCATCGAGGCTCAGACCGGTATCGAGATCGATCGCAAGAAGCTGACCGTGCCCGACCACATCAAGTCGGTCGGTGAGTACAGCGTTGGAGCCAAGTTGCACTCCGACGTCGAATTCGCGGTCACCATCAACGTCGTCGCCAAGTGAGTTGGTCGGGGCTGTCCACAGCCCTGACGACTTGTCCACAGGAAGATCACAGGGCTATGCCCCTAGCGATTAACAGGTCTATTGGGTCAGAGTGGTCCCGATGACCGACACCGTTCCTCCCGTCTCGTCCTCGCGGGGATCGCGTGCGAACGTCAAGCCGGCAGTGACGACGCGCGTCCCACCGCACAACCTCAGTGCCGAGGAATCGCTCCTGGGTGCCATGTTGTTGTCGCGCGAGGCCGTGAACACCGTGAGCGAACTCGGTCTCTCGGTGGAGGCTTTCTACAAGCCGGCCCACCAACACGTCTTCGATGGCATCCGCAATCTCCTGTCGGGTGGTCAGCCGGTCGACGCAGTCACGGTGGCCGACGAACTCCGCCGGGTGGGTCTGCTCGACCAGATCGGCGGCCTCGATTTCCTCCTGCAGTTGCAGAACACCACACCTGTGATCGGCAACGTCGGTCGTTACGCCAAGATCGTGATGGATACGGCGGCCTTACGTCGGCTGATCTCGGTGGCGAGTGAGATCGCTGAGATCGCCTACACCGAACCCGACGATGTTTCGCGCGCCCTCGATGCCGCCGAATCGAAGGTGTTCGAAGTGGCCGATGAGCGAGTGACCGACTCGGTTCAGGAGATCCGTGAGGTCCTGCGCATCACCACCGACGAACTCGAACGCCGCTATACGGAGAAGGCCGGTGTCACCGGAGTGGCCACCGGTTTCCACGACCTCGACAACGCGCTTCTGGGTTTGCAGCCCGCCTCGCTTCTCATCCTCGGTGCTCGCCCGGCCATGGGTAAGTCGGCGCTCGCTCTGAACATCGCCACCAACGTCGCCAAGTCAACGCGCAAGCCGGTGCTCGTGTTCTCGCTCGAAATGAGCCACAGCGAACTCGCTCACCGAATCCTGTCGTCGGAAGCCCGAGTCGATTCGAAGAAGCTTCGGACCGGCAATCTCACCGGCGCCGAGTGGAGCGACGTCAACAACGCAGTCGGTCGTCTGGAGGTACCGCTCTTCCTCGACGACAATCCGGCGGTCACGGTAATGGAGATCCGGGCCAAGGCCCGACGCCTGAAGGCGCGCTACGACGATCTGGGTCTGATCGTGATCGACTACCTGCAACTCATGAGTGGTGGTCCGCAGGCCGAGAACCGTCAGCTCGAAGTGAGTGAGATCAGCCGAAACCTGAAGGTGCTCGCGCGCGAACTCAACGTTCCGATCCTCGCCTTGAGCCAGTTGAGCCGTCGTCTCGAAGAACGCTCCGACAAGAAGCCCCAACTAGCCGACCTACGTGAGTCCGGTTCACTCGAACAGGACGCTGACGTCGTGATGTTCTTGTATCGCGACGAGGTCTACAAACAGGACTCCACCGATCCGGCATTGAAGGGCATGGCCGAACTCATCATCGCCAAGCACCGTGCCGGTCCCATCGCCACCATCCGTCTTGTGTTCCAGGGTGAGTTCACGCTCTTCCGCAGTGCGGCTCGAGGTGTGAGCACGCAGGTGGAAGAAGAGATCTGATCTCAGCCCGCGGGCAGAAGGATCGCGTCACCTTCCGGTTGCCAGATCTTGGCCCCGAACACCTTTTCCATCTCCGGCTTCGGATCCATGAGTAGTTCCATCGCGTGCTTCTTCTCGTCGTCGGTGAAGTCGCGGACGGTGTGGCAGAACTCGACGGTGTTGCCCTCGGGGTCGCGGATGTAGATCGAACGACAGAACTCGTGGTCGACTTCGAGCACGGTCTGCCCGTGGGCCCGCCACCGCTCGCGATGCCGCTCGAGGTCTTCGGCAGTGGGGGCGTCGAAGGCCAGGTGGTTGGCCCACCACGGAAGTCCGGCGCTCTTGTTGAGGTTTGTACCGAACTCGGCTCCGATCGACTCGTCGTGGATCTCCCAGAACGCGATCATCCCTTGCTCACCACTCGGTGATGTACCGGTGGAATAGAAGAAGTGCTTGCTCCAACCCCCTTCCGGCGTGGGAGCGGTGACGACCTTGACCAACTCGAATCCCATCACGTTCGTGTAGAAGTCGTAATTGGCCTTCGTGTCGTGAATGGCGATGGCGACGTGGTGGAAACCCATGTGGGCAGTTTGGCGCACAACCATCGAGTTGTCAGCACCCGGAATCCCTTCGGCTGCTCGGAGGCTGGCAGACTCGGGACGTGTTTCTCGGTGAAGACCTTCTCGCCTGGCTGGTGCTGGCCTTGGGCGGCGCATTGTTCGTGGGTAACTCCCTGGCCATCGTGAAGCCGCCGCCGCGAGCCAAAGAGGGGGACTTGGCCAAGGCTCCGGTTGCGCGGAGCGTGGGCATGGCCATCGTCGGTCTGATCGCTGCCGTGTGGGCCCTGGCCTCGCTCGTGGCCGGATGAAGGCTGTGTCGTGAGCGCTGACCGACTTCGCCAACAGCTCGATTTCCTGGTGGAGATCGACCGTCTCAAGCAGATCGAGCGCCAGACGCACATCACCGGCGGATCTCGTCGTGAGAACACGGCCGAGCATTCGTGGCATCTGGCCATGTACGCGCTGATCCTCGCCGAGTGGAGCAATGCTGACGTCGATCTCTTTCACGTGCTGGCGCTCTGTTTGGTGCACGACATCGTGGAGATCGATGCCGGTGACACCTTTGCCTACGACACGTCGGCCAACGCCGACAAAGCCGATCGGGAGCAACGTGCCGCGGAGCGACTCTTCGGACTCCTTCCCGATGATCAGGCCCAGTACTTGTGGCGCCTGTGGGAGGAATACGAAGACCAGGAGACTCCCGAGAGCAAGTTCGCCAACGCGGTCGATCGCATGCAACCGGCCATGCTCAACCACTTGGCCGGTGACGAATCGCCGTGGAAGCGACACGGCGTGTCGGTTCCACAGGCCATGAAGAGGTTGTCGCCCATCGGGGACGGCTCGGATGCCCTGTGGGAGCACACCTTGGGCCTCATTCACGATGCACGGCAGAGAGGTCATCTGGCCGAGGGCGACCTCTGACTTCTCACTCCCGGCCGATCGGGCCGAGAATCGACCATGCGCAAAATGTTTACGGCGGTGGCGGTGGTGGCGGCACTCATGTGGGCGAGTCCGGCGAGCGCCCACGACCCGATCATCCTGACCGCCGAACAGCGAACGCCGGCCGATGGTCCGCTGCTTCCTGACGGAACGGTGTCGTTCGCCTTGTACGGAACGATCGATGCTCCTTCGGACACGCGCGGTTTCCGGGTGAGTTTCGCCGAAGGAGACCCGTTGTATCTGTCGCTCCTCATTCCGGATCTCGAGCCCGAGAACGCCTTGGCTGCCGAGGATCTGCCTCATCTCATCGTGGAAGACCCCAATGGTGTGATCACCGAATTCACGACCGATGAACGGGTTCCTTTCGCCGAACCATTCACCGGGACCAATTACGTCCGATTGATCGAGGACGTCGGAGTTGCCGTGGCGGGCACCTATTCGGTCACGATCAGCGGTGCGGTACCGGCGCGATTCACGGTGTCGGTGGGCACGAAGGAGTTGTTCGGTACCGAGGTGGAGAATGTTCCGAATCGCGAACTCGGTGTCGCGGGTGTGATGGCTTGGTACACCACACCACCGGCAACATTGGCGCCCACGACGGTCCCGAACACCACCGTTGCCCCAACGTCATCGGTGACCCCGACCACCGAAGCTGCAATGGCGGACAACGAAGACGAGTCGGATGACGGTTCGTCAAACACAGGCGTGATCGTGGCCGTGATCGCGGTGTTCGTGGTGGCCGCGGCGATGATGATGCGTCGCCGCCGACCGTCGGCCTGAGGATCAGTCGTCCCAGGTGACGGTGCGATTGACTTCGCTGATCTCCTTGACTTCGCTGATCTCGTTGGCCGCCGGTACCCCGAGTTCGCGCATTTTGCGCGATTGCGGCCGCAGACGGCTTTCGAATGAGGACGCCGCCTTGTTGAAGTTCTCAACGGCCGATTTGAGGCCGCTGCCGACTTTGTTGAAATGGTCGACGAAGGTGGCCAAGCGGTCCGACAACTCGGCGGCCTCCTTGGCGATGATGGCTGCGTTCTCGGCCTGAGCAACCTGCTTCCAGCCGTACTCCACCGAGCGAAGCATGCCGAGGAGAGTCATGGGCGTGGCAAGGAGGATGCGAGATCCGATGGCGAACTCCGACAACGCCGGATCGGCGGTGAGAGCAGTGGCCAGAACACCCTCGGTCGGAACGAAAAGCACCACGAAATCGACCGCACCATCGACGTAACGCGAGTAGTCCTTGGCCGCGAGTTCGCGGATGTGCTTCTTCAGAGCTTCGGCCTGAACCTTGGGTGCGTTGGTGTTGTTCTCGAAGTCGATCTTGGGTGCCTTGGCATCGACCACGATGCGACGACCGTTCGGAAGGCTGACGACGAGATCGGGGCGGATGTTGGAGTCCTCGCCCGTGGTCGTGGCCTGATCGACCCACGAGATGTGCTTGGTCATTCCGGCGAGTTCGACGGTCCGCTTCAACTGGAGTTCACCCCAGTCGCCGGAAACCTTGGTGCCCTGCAGTGCGGTGGAGATCTGAAGAGTGGCCTGATTGAGACGGTTGCCTTGTTCGAAGAGGCGGTTGTTCTGCTCCGAGACGTTCTGGAACTCCTTCAGAAGGGTGGCCTTCTCCTCGGCCGCGGCGACTCGGTTTTCCGCCAATGCCTTCTGGATCACCTGGATCTGTTCGCGCACCGGTGCGAGAAGTGACTCGGGATCGAGAACGGGCGCGACAGGTGCGACCACGGGAGGCGGGGTCGGAGCGGGTCGACCCCGCAGCGTGTTGAGTGCGAAGAGTCCGCACAGGACGACGAGGAGGATCAGGATGGCGGTGTTCATGACTCTCCAACGCTCCGAGTGGGTGAATGTGTGCTCACGGGACCCGAATTCCTTCGGCGGCCACGACTTTGCCTTCGATCACGGTGAGGAGATACGGGGTGAGGACGATGGCTTCGGTGTCTTCGTCGGGTACGACCACGGTGGTCTGTCGACCGTTCACGAGTGGCCACCAGTTGGCCGGGCTGATGCTGCGGCTGGTGAAGGCACCGGTGGCCGGATCGCCGAAAGTGGGTAGTGACACGAAGATGAGATCGGCAACCGCAACCTTGAGCAGGCCGCTTAGAGACGGGTCGGATCCGTAGTCGTCGAGGCAGGCATCGGGATCGTCTCCGAATTCGGCCCGACAGGATTCGGATCCCCAGAACACCTGGCGGAGTTCGAAGGTGATGGTCCGCTCGGGTTCGTCGGCTGATGAGTCGATGTAGCCCCAGTAGTAACCATCGGGCAGAGCGGCGGTGATGACACCCTTGCTGATCCAGCTCGGCGAGAGTTCGGCCGAGATCGCCGGAACAACCGGCGGATCGACCAAGGTGAAGTCGTCGAGCACCGAGCCATCGGAATGATCGGAGTCCTCGGTTTCGATGTGGACGGTGACGGGTGGAGCCACGGTGCCACCGGGCTCGGACACCGAAGGTGTGGTGTCGGCCGATGCGGACTCGGTCGGGGTCGAGGTGTCGGCCCCGCCGATCAGCGCCGGACTCGTTGCGGTGTCGTCGGAACGGTTAGCGGCGAACACCACGAGGCCTCCGACACCAGCCATGAGCAGGACCAGGAGGAAGAGAGGAAGGCGACTCGCCTTCCTCTTGCGACGTTTGCGCTTGGCCACGACGACAGTCTGACAGACCCGTGTGGCGGGGTGCGGTTGCTCAGAGTTTCCGCAGGCGGACGTCGGACACTCGGTGATCGTGTCCCTTGCGCAGGATCAACGAAGCCCGGTCGCGGGTGGGCTCGATGTTTTCGCGCAGGTTGAGTCCGTTGATCTCTTTCCAGATGAATCGTGCGGTTGCGACTGCTTCATCGGAGGTGAGTTGCGCGTAGTGCTGGAAGAAGCTGTTCGGATCTTGGAAGACCGAGTTCATGAGTGAGAGAAAGCGATCGACGTACCAGTTCTCGATGTCGGCTTCGTCGGCGTCGATGTAGATCGAGAAATCGAAGTAGTCGCTCACGAACTCGGTCGCGTCGGATCCCGGTGCTCCCACCTGCAAGACGTTGAGCCCCTCGAGGATCAAGATGTCGGGCTGGCACACCTTGACCGATTCTCCGTCGACGATGTCGTACACCACGTGGCTGTAAACAGGAGCCGAGACGGTCGGTTGACCGCTCTTCAGATCGCGGAGGAACTTGAGAAGTGCCCGAGTGTCGTAACTCTCCGGGAACCCCTTGCGGTTCATGATGCCGCGTTCGTCGAGAACCCGGTTGGGGTGCAGGAAGCCATCGGTGGTGATGAGGTCGACCTTGGGATGGTCGGGCCAACGCGCGAGCAGTGCCTGCAGGATGCGGGCGAAGGTGCTCTTGCCCACAGCAACGGAGCCGGCGACGCCGATCACGTACGGAACCTTCGGGGCGAGAGTGCCAAGGAACGTGGCCGACACCTTGTGCAGATTCTGTGTGGCCGACACGTAGAGATTCAGCAGGCGGGTGAGTGGCAGGTACACCGCAGCGACCTCGTCGAGGTCGATGCTCTCGTTGATGCCGCGCAGGTTGTCGAGATCGGTCTCCCGCAGGGTCATGGGTGTGGCGGCTCGAAGTTCGGCCCATTGATCGCGGTCGAAAGAGACGTAGCGCTCGCCCACGTCCCGAACGCTACGGCCCGACAGCCCGAACCGACGACTTCGCCGTCAGGAGGGGCGACGAGGCGAGACCGATCCCTCGCCCGCGGTGAGTACATCGACGCCCGTGTCGGTCACGAGCACGGTGTGTTCGAACTGCGCGGTTCGCTTGCCGTCGGCGGTCACGGCAGTCCAGTCGTCGTCCCACATCTTGTGCTGCCAGGTGCCGATCGTGATCATCGGCTCGATCGTGACGACCATGCCGGGCTTCATGATCATGTCGTTACGCGGGTCGTAGTAGTGCAACACCTGGATGTCGGTGTGGAACTGCTCGCCGATTCCGTGGCCGATGAACGCCCGCACGACACCCAGTCGATTCTTGGTGGCGTGATCCTCGATGGCCCGGCCGATATCGGACAACGGACGGTCGGGGCGCACGGCCTCGATCCCCCGCCACATGCATTCTTCGGTGACCTTCACGAGTCGTCGGCTCTCAGCGTCGACATCACCCACGAAGAACGTCGCATTGGTATCGCCGTGCACGCCACCCACGTAACACGTCACGTCGAGATTGATGATGTCGCCATCGTGCAGCACCGTGGAGTCGGGGATGCCGTGGCAGATGACTTCGTTGAGTGACGTGCACACACTCTTGGGGTAACGGTGATAGTTGAGCGGGCTCGGATACGCACCGCGCTCGACGGTCAGATCGTGCACGAACACGTCGATGTCGTCGGTGGTGATGCCGGGCTTCACGAACTCACCCGCCAGACGCAGAATGTCGGCCGCCATCGTGCACGCGTGCCGCATGCGCTCGATGATCTCGGGAGATTTCACCCGTGGTTCGTTCCAGCGCGGTACGTCACCGCTATCGGCATACGGCGGTCGGGCGATGTGCGACGGAACAGTGCGCATCGGTGAGACGACTCCGGGAAGGATCCGCCCCTCCATGCCCTTGTGACACCGCTTGTAACGACGCCCCGAACCGCACCAGCACGGATCGTTCGACTGCGGCAGAACCGCAGGAGGAGTCCGGCTGTCGATCGTCACGCCGTCAGGTTATCGGTGGCCGCTTCGGTGACCGTCGGCCGAGTCGCCGATGAATGGGACTCCCGACCCATCGACCGTCAAGCCTCCGTCGCCCACGATCTCGATCACATCACTTCGTTCGGTCTCTGGTGAGGGAGTCATGAATCAACAACCAACAACATCGATCGGTTCGATCGAAGGTCGCAAGGCCGCCGTCGACGCTCGGGTGCTGGCACCCCTTCGCCGACGAGGCGTACGTCTACCCGAACTCGGAATCGGGATCGCAGTCATCCTCGTGTCGGTCATCGGCTCGCTGTGGTGGCAGTCCCGAGGCGCCAGTCCGAATCGAATTGCCGTGGCGGCCGACGACTTGAGGGCGGGCGACATTCTGGAGTCGGATGATCTGGCCGCGGTCAGCATCTCGAGTGACGACGAGTTGCTGCTCCTCGCGGCGGCCGAGGCGACAACGATCGTCGGTCAGCGGGTCGTCACCGACATCCCGGCGGGTACTCCTCTCACGCGAGCCCAGTTCTCGGAACTGATGCCACTTTCCTCGACCGAATCGTTGGTGGGAGTGGTCGTGGATGCTTCGCGGGCGCCGCTGGAGATCGTCGCCGGCGATCTTGTCGATGTGGTCGCGCTCGATCGGGATCTCACCGGCTCCGACATCGTGAGTTCCGTCGTTCGGCAGGCCCAAGTGTGGTCGGTTTCCGTACCGAATGAGGTTCTCGATGAACGCTCGGTCACCTTGCGAGTACCCAAGTCGTCGATCGACCTCTTCGTGGGGCACGACGAGATCCACCTGATGAAAGCCGGCTCCTGACATGGCTCTCGTCGTCACTGCCACGACCGGTGGTCTGATGGACCTCGGAACGGTCTCGCTGCACATCGCCTCGATGTGGTCCACTCCGGTGTGCGTCATCGAGGCCGACCCCGATGGCGGTCGACTGGCCGCTCGACACAACTGGGAGGTCCGACCGGGGCTCGTGGAGCTCGCCGCTCGTTTGCGATCCTCGACCGGCACCCCACCGAAGACCGATGAATTCATTCGACATCATGGTGATGGTGTGTCGGTGGTTGTTGCACCTCCGGCGGCCGAACCAGTCATCGCCGCCCTCGGTGTCCTGGCTTCCCGACCGCGAATGCTCGAAGAGGCGATTGGTACCGACGTGATCGTCGATGTCGGTCGCGCCCGACCGGATTCCCCGGCTCGAGAATTGATCGCAGCCGCCGACGTACGTCTCCTCGTGACCCGAACCGATCTCGAGGATGTCGTGTCGGTCGTCCATCGAAGCGATCATCTTCGGTCGCTCGGCGACTGGAAGGTACTCACGGCCGGTGGTCGATACGGAATGGACGAGGTCGACCGCGCTCTGGAGTGGCCGGTGATCGCCGATCTGCTGCCGAGCGATCGGAGGAGTAGCGGCCGCCTGAAGGAAGCAGTTGCCCGACTTCGTTCGACTTCGATGGTGGACACATCTCATCTGGTGACGGCGGTGGCGTAGCCATGGACGACCAGATCCTGATGAACAAGGTTCGTGAGCGAGCGGCCGAAGCACTGATCGCTCACCGCCAGGAGAGTCGAGAGACCGGCGCGCGACCGAGGCCCGGAGCCGAAGAGGTGGTCATTCGCTCGGCTTGCGGAGTCCTCCTCGACGAGGAGGCGTCGTCGCGCCTGTTGAGTGGCCGTCCCACTCTCGACATCGACACCGAACGACGGATCACCAAGCGTGTCGTCGACGAGTTGCTCGGGATGGGGCCCCTGCAGGACCTCCTCGACGATCCGGAGATCACCGACATTCACGTCCGGGGCACCTCGCCGGTTTGGGTGAAGCGACGGGATGGAAGCCGGCTCGAGATTCCGTCCATCGTCGATCACCCCGATGAATTGGTTGCGCTCGTTCGAAATGCAGCTTCACGGTCGTCCCGCGGTGAGCGTCGCTTCGATGCCTCGACCGTCGAGTGCAACCTCTGTCTGGAAGATGGCAGCCGGCTGTTCGCCATCATGGACGTCTCGTCCGAGCCCTCGTTGGTGATCAGAAAGCACCAGTTCTCACTTGCATCCCTGTCCGATCTCGAATCCACCGGGATCTTCGGCTCCGAAGTGAGTGACTTCTTCCGAGCTGCCGTCCGGGCCCGTAGGAACATCGTGATCGCCGGTGGCACCGGGTCCGGAAAGACGACTCTTCTGCGCGCCCTGATCAACGAGGTTCCACGGGACGAGCGCATCGTCACGATCGAGGATGCCTACGAGTTGGGTATCGACCGTTTCGGAGATCTGCACCCCGACCACGACGCACTGCAATCGAGGCCACCGAACATCGAGGGCAACGGCGCCATTCCTTTGGCCGATCTGACTCGGATGGCTCTACGAATGGATCCTGATCGAGTGATCGTCGGCGAAGTGCGGGGCGCGGAGGCCTTTCCGATGTTGATGGCAATGAGCCAAGGAAACAACGGATCCATGTGCACGTTGCACGCCGACTCGACTCGATCGGTCTTCCCCAAGCTCGCGGCGTACGTTTCCATGGCTGAAACAGGACTTCCCGTCGACATCGTCAATCTCGTGATCGCCTCGGCGGTGCACCTCGTCGTGCACATCGAAATTCGCAACGGCCGACGGAGGATCACGAGCATTCGAGAGGTGGTCGATGCCGACGGGGCTCGCATCGTTTCGAATGAGATCTTCGAGAGTGATCAACGTGGTCGTCTCGAGTCCGCATTTCCGATGACGGCCGAACTGCGGGATCTGCTCGACGAATACGGATATGCCGCGATTCGGGACAACTCACGCCGATTCCCGGTGGTGGCCTGATGTCGGTCGTCTGGTCTCTCGCCTTCGGTCTCTCCATCGGCTCGGGTGCGGTGTTCGTCATCGCGGCGTTGCGAGGTGTGGAGTTTCCGGGAGGTCATCGGTCCAAGGGAAGTTCTCGTTCCGGGAATTCCGACGATCGACCC
Organism: Actinomycetota bacterium; assembly: GCA_005787035.1. Taxonomy (GTDB): domain Bacteria; phylum Actinomycetota; class Acidimicrobiia; order Acidimicrobiales; family Ilumatobacteraceae; genus Casp-actino8. The sequence goes on from SYCI01000103.1 coordinate 24,230, forward strand.
CTGGTGGAAGGTCTTGCCGTCTGGATCGAGCAACTCCGCGACATGATGGCCGGCGCGCGGGGACTCGAGCAGGCCTTGTCGGCAAGTGCGACGACCGCACCCAGCATTGTTCGACCGGCTGTGGAGCGCCTTTCGGCCAATCTCGAGTTTCAATCGCTATCAACGGCGGCTCGTGGTTTCGCTTCGGATGTGAATCATCCCCTGGCCGACTTCGTGGCTGCGGTTCTGATCACGACTTCTCGGCATCAAGCCCGGGACGTCGTGGCTTTGCTGACCCAGTTGGCCGAGACATGTCGCGATGAGGTTTCGATGCGTACCCGGGTGTGGGTGTCGCGTGCGCGTACCCGAAGTGCGGTGCGGATCATCTCGGTGGTGGTCGTTGCATTCATTGCGGGTCTCTTCATCCTCAATCGCGACTATCTGGCTCCTTACTCGTCGGCAGGTGGCGCCATCGTGCTGGTCGTCGTGGTCTCGCTCTTCGCCGGATCCTTCCTGGGTCTCCGGCAACTGGCCCAATTCGACGTTCCTCCTCGGTTCGTGGCCGCATCAGAGGTCGAATCATGAGCATTCTCATGGGGGCTTTGCTCGGTACGGGTGTGCTGCTGGTCATGATGGCGATGCGACCACGCGAACTGGAAGTGGCCCTGGCCACTTTTGGTACCGGGGCGATCCGCTCGGAAACGATGGCTCGACGAGCCCTCCGACTTTCCGCGACGCGATTTGCTCCAGCGTCGAGTGATCTTGCGGTCACCGGTCGTTCACTCGAGTCGTTTGCCCTCGAACGCATCGTGTGCCTGGCGATCGGCGCCGGGATTCCGATCGGTTGTGGAGTGATCACCCGAATCGGAGGCCTGACACTTCCGATCGGCTTGCTGTTGCCGTTCGTTCTCGCAGGAGCAACGGCCGGTGCGATGTTGCCCGTCATGACCGTTCGTCAATCGGCGGTGTCGGCCCGTCGGGACTTCCGCTCGTCCTTGTCCGCCTACCTCGATCTCGTTTCGATCATGCTGGCCGGGGGAGCTGGAGCGGAAACCGCCCTCGTCGCCGCGGCCCGAGTCGGATCCGGTCGAACCTTTGCCGTCGTGACCGAGTGCCTCGAAATCGCGCGTTCCAGCCGACGTTCGTTGTGGAGCGTTCTCGCCGAAGAAGGCGACCGTCTCGGGATCATCGAGCTCCCCGAGCTCGCATCGACCATCCAGTTGAGTGGTGAGCACGGTGCTCGTATGACGGCATCACTCACCGCCAAGGCACGTTCCCTGCGCGCCAAGCAGATGGCCGACATCGAAGCTTCGGCGAACGCGGCCACCGAACGAATGGGTTTACCCATGGTCCTGATGTTCATGGGATTCCTGGTGCTTCTCGGGTATCCGGCGATGCACCTCATCAGTCAGGGATTCAGCAGCTGAATCACTGGGAAACAACACACCAAAGGAGAAAGAAATGACGCAATTCAGACAGATCTGGGACTACTACTCGATTCGCTTGGCGGCGTCTCGAGAAGCGGACCAAGACGCTGGTGAGGTCAGCGCAACGACGGTGGTACTGGCCGCTGCGCTGATCGCCTTGGCGATCTCGGTCGGGGTCATCATCACCAACAAGGTTCGTGACAAGGCGAACAGCCTCGACCTGGGCTGAATCCGACATGAGATCAACTCGTCGCGATCGAGGTTCGGCCACCTCCGAACTCGTGATCCTCACCCCGGTTTTGGTTCTTCTGATTCTGCTGGTCGTACAGATGTCGATCTACTTCCACGCTTCGCACGTGGCGTCAGCAGCCGCTTCGGAAGGCGCTGCGGTGGGGGCCGGGGCCGTACCGGACGAGGGCCGGGCCGAGATCGCGGCGACCGAGTTCGTTCGACAGCTGGGCGGGACCATCACCCAACCACCCCGCGCGTCGATCGATTCCGAATTGATGAAGGTCCGGGTCTCGGTCGCCATTCCGGCGATCGTCCCGTTTTTCACCGAAGAGGTCGTGCGTGAGGCAGTGGAGCCGCTCGAAGAGGTCGTGGTGGAGGCCGAGCGATGAAGCGATTGCTCCGGGACCACGGGAGTGTGTCGGTCGAGATGGTCGTACTCACCCCTCTGCTCGTTGTACTCACCTTGTTCGGAGTCTTCGCGGGCCGAGTGACCGAAGGTCTCACCTCGGTCCGACACGCAGCCGATCAAGGGGCGCGGGCTGCTTCGAAGGTTGCCGTGGCGCGGATGGAGATGGTCGGCCGCGAGGCCGCTCTGGAGGATTTGCGGAGTCACGATGTGGCTTGCACTACCCCTCGCATTTCGGTCACCCGAGGTGACGGCGGACGGACGGTCACGGTGGGTATCGAATGCTTCTCATCCAACGATGGACTCGGACTCCTCGGCGTCTCCTCACCCCCGACGCGAGCAAGCTCGACCGAAGTCATCGACTTCTATCGCGGAGGAGACGAATGAGGGCGACGTGTCGCGACCATGGGATCATCTCAGCTTTCGTCGTCGGCATCGTGCTGACTCTCATTCTGTCCACCGGGCTCGCTCTCGACAGTGGTCGATTGGTTGCCGCGCGAGTCGAGATCGCCGACCACGCCGAAAATGCAGCCCGACTCGCAGCGCAGGAAGTAGTGGGTATCCGTTCGGGCCGTCCGGTGGTCGACCCGGTACGAGGCCGCCGTGTCGCCTCCACTTACTTGGCAAGTCATGGCCTGGACGGAACCGTCACTATCGGATCGCGATCGGTCACCGTCGAGGTCCACACGACTCGGAACATGCTGATACTCCAGTTGGCTGGTATTTCGTCGAAGACGGTGTCGGCATCCCGTACTGCGGAGATCACCGACGCATGAGAAAGATGATCTTTCGTTTGCTATTGATCGTTTTCGTCACTCTTCCGTTGATCGGTGGAACGATCGGTCTGGGGACGCAATTCGATTCCGGGTCTCTTGCTCGGGACATCACCCAGTTGTTCATTCGGACATGGAGTGGCGAGGTCGACGCTGGAGTTCTGATCGCCTGGTGTTCGATCGGTCTGTTGGTGACATGGTGGTTGGTCGGTCTCTCGTTGATCAGAGCGATGATCAGCCTGCGCAAGGGTGGGGGCACGAGAAGCGGTGTTGGTCGATGGCTTGCCGTCGCGGTGATCACCGGAGCTCTCCCCATCGGTGAAACAGCGGTGAGTGCTTCCGAGTCAGCGCCGATTTCAGTCGAGTCATCGACGGTTGGTTCGAAGGTTGAGGACGAGTCGACTGCTCGCGGATTGGACGCCAACGAAGTCCTTTCTTTCAGTCTCGGAGCCGGATCGGCATTGGTGGGGGCCGGAATGGTCAAGCGGATACGGCATAGCCAGCTCCGCCGGCTTCGTGAGGTTGATCGCGATTCGGAGCCGATCCGCGTCCCGGACGAGCTCGTCGAGTGGCCGGCATGGAAACGCGCCGAAGTGCTCGTCGAGCGAATGGAGTCGGCGATCGCAATTGCCGCCGAGATCGAGCGGGAAGCACAGGTTGTCCAAGTGGTCGTTCACGAATCGGGGGATCTCCTCCTCGAGTTCGATCGAGTCCCCAAAGTCACCGAACCCTTCGAACGCGTCTCGAACCGAATCGCTCGTCTACGAAGTGCGGTCGATGTCGGCGCTTCGAGGTCGTCGGAGCTCCTGACCGTGCTGATCCACGTCGGGCGAACCACGGGTGGAAGCGTTTGGATCAACCTCGCGGCAACACGAAGCTTCATGGTCGATGATGAGGCTGACGACTCCGCAGTGGTGTGGCGTGCACTGACCTCGGGCGTCCGACTCGGACCTTTCAATGAACGGGTGACGATCGTAGGCGGCGAGCAAGATGGAGCCGTCGGTACCGGTTTGATGACGACGGAGTCCGAGGTAGCCACGGTGGCTGGATTGATCTCGGATATCGGCCCGACTTTGGCGCTTCTGGAGGCACGGGACGAGAGGTTGAATCCCGCCAACATCCTCTGCCTCTGTCAGGGAAAAGCCGGTCCTCGCGATCACGGTTTGGTCACGTCTGACAGTGGCTGGCGCCTCATGCCTTCGGGGATTGCAATCGAGCCAGTGGGGATGGCCGATGACGAAATTCAGCGCGTTCGTCAGTTGCTTGGTGACGAACACCTGCCGATGATCGTCCGGGAACGAGTCCCCGTGGAGATGGTGTGTGAGCCACACCATGCTCTGCCTCAGTGGACGTTCTTGGCGAGCGTGATGGGCCCACCCATGGTGGCTCATCGATCGCAGGGTCGAGTGGAGTTCGAGCGCTCGAAGGCCGAAGAACTCGTGATCTGGCTGGCTCTTCATCCGCAACAGCGACGTCGCTCACTTGCCCGCACTGCGCTCTGGAACGCCGCGGTCAAGGACGCAACTTTCTCGAACATCACTGCCGAGGTGCGCCGGGCATTGTCGATCATCGAAGACTCCGGCCCTGGTGAGCATTGGCTCGGTATCACGATGACCGACGATCTACCCCTGCACGAGTCCATCGTCGCCGACTCTCACATTCTGAAAGGGGCCTTGGACCATGCCCGGTCGGTACCGGAAGACGACGGGATCGGAGCTCTTCGCGAAGGCCTGGATCTTGTTCGGGGAACGCCGTTCTGTGGTTCGAACTTCATATGGCCTGATTACATCGGCGTGAGCAGTGATGTCGCCGTGATGATCGTACGTGCGTCGATGCTCATGGCCGATATGTGTCGGGAGGTTGGTGACCTGGAAGGTGTTTATTGGGCGACAGCGAAGGGGCTCGCAGCATTACCTGGGCACGAAGAACTCGTCGCGATACGCATGAAGGCTCACGCCGACCACGGCGACTTCAGCGGTGTGCGTGCCGAGTGGGATTCGTATTGTCGGGCGATCGCTGCCGACGAATGGCGTCCGTCCGAGCCGGCCCCGAAACTTGTCGAGTTATGGCGACAACTCGGCGGAAGGCCAGCTACCTGATCGTCAGATTCGCGAGAAGAGGACTCCGAAACAGCCCACCAAGAGCGTCATGATTGTTGCAGTGTTGATCCGCAATGACTTTTGGAATTCTGCCTGCAACCCTTTGATGGCCGAAACATTCTTTTCTTGATGAGACGCGATCTCGGTTCGGAGATTGGCTAGTCCGACTTCAGTCGTGGCATTCAATTCCGCGAATTTGATATCTATGTCCGCAAACTTCAAGTTCATCTCGTCGCGGGTGGCAAAGGCTTTCAGATCATCCTTGGTGGCGACTTGATTCCAGTCGAAGGGAGGCAACGAGCTCATGAGAACCCCGGCCATTTCTTCGCCGATCTGTCGTTCGAGCGATTGGTGCAATCGAAGTCGTTGCTGTTCATTGGTGGTCATTGTGTACCGTCTCCTCTCCTCAGACAATGCTTGAGAGTGGAAATGAGTCGGATGACTCAGGAAGGAAACGGTTCAGAATTGTTGATCGAATGAGCCGTTCAGCCCAAGGGCTTGCATCGCTTCACGAAGGGTGGCGACGCGCTCGATCTTGATGTCGACGTCGACATCGGGTGATTTCGCCGGGACGATTGCTTTGGCGAATCCGAGGCGGGCGGCCTCGGCGAGTCGGCGCGAAGCATGCGGCACTTGACGTACTTCGCCTCCCAAACCGACTTCACCAAAGGCGATCACGTTGGGTGGCACGGGCTTGTTGGAGATAGCCGACAACACAGCGATACACAGACCGAGATCGGTGCCCGGTTCGGACAACTTCACCCCGCCTACTACGGAGGCATAGACGTCGTGCTTTTGCACCGGACTCTTGACTCGCTGAGCGAGAACGGCCAGAAGCATGGCGAGCCGACCGGGGTCGAGACCCTGTGCGCTGCGACGAGCCGGCATGTCGTTCTTCAACTCGTTGGTGAGCACTTGCAGTTCCACCATGAGCGGACGCTGACCCTCGAGCGTGGGCACCACCACGCTGCCGGGCACGCCGGTTTGCCGATCGGAGAGGAAGAGGGCACTCGGGTCGGGGACTCCTCGCAGACCGGCTTCGACCATCTCGAAGAGGCCGAGTTCGGTGGTGGGTCCGAAACGGTGCTTGGACGCACGCAGGAGACGCAGCGCGTGGTGGCGCTCACCTTCGAACTGCAACACGGTGTCGACCACGTGTTCCAGCACCCGCGGTCCGGCGAGGCCACCTTCTTTGGTGACGTGACCCACGAGGATCACGGGAACATTGCGCTTCTTGGCTTCCATCACGAGTTTGTGCGCGCAACCACGGACCTGCACCACGCTTCCGGGTGACGAGCCGAGTTCGGGATCGACGAGGGTCTGAATGCTGTCGATCACGACGAGTTCGGGAGAGAGTTCGTCGAGCGCGGCGATCACGTGGGGAAGGACCGTCTCGGAGAGGAGCCAGAGTTCGGGGCGGACGGCATCGAGTCGTTCGGCACGGAGCCGGACTTGCTGAGCGCTCTCTTCGGCCGATACGTACAACGTGCGACCGGGCCACGCGGCCAGCGCTTGCAGGAGCAGTGTGCTCTTGCCGATACCCGGCTCTCCACCGAGAAGCGTGACCGAACCAGGCACCAATCCGCCGCCGAGTACGCGATCGAGTTCGTCGATACCCGTGGAGCGCGGTGCGCCGTGGGCGGCATCGATTTCGCCGATGCGCTGGGCCGGTGCCGAAGCCAGGAGTGCAACGCCGGCGGCGAGTGACGAGATGTGATTGGCATTCGGATCTTCCACGTCTTCCACGAGGCTGTTCCAGGCTCCGCAGGCTGTGCACTTACCGGCCCACTTCGGGAACTGCGCGCCGCAGTCGGAGCAGTTGTAGACGAGACGAAGGCGGGCCACGGTGGAAAGTTATTCCTTGGGTGTGGCGCGGCTCGAGCGACGCTTCGGGTTCGGTTGGGCCACACCCTTGCGACGACGTGCGTACATCACGAGGAGTATCAAGCTGCCCATGACGAGCAGCCAGGCTCCGAGGAGGATGCCCGTGGTGGTGGCTACCGCGCCCCACACACCTCCGCTCTTGCTCGATGCGTAGGTGCCGAGAACCACGGTTTGTGCCGAGCCGTCGAGCGGGGCCGACCACACGACTCCGCCCTCGGCTTCGGTTCCGGTCGTCTTGCGGATGTCACCGGGTAATTGTGCTTCCAGGGTGAACGACACCGACTGCATCGGGTCCACGCCCAGTTTCTGAGCGGTGGAGTTCCAAGGCGCATCGCCGATGAGCGAACTGAGTTCGGAGTCCGAGAACGCTTCGATGCCTCCTACGAACTGCAGCGTGGCATCGAACGTGGTGGCGACGTTGCTGCCATCGATGGTTCGTTTGAGAGCCGGCGCGAGAAGAGGACCATTCGGGCCGTTGATCTGTTGCAGAGCGCGGTTGGCTTCAGCTGGCGACTCGAAGTCGAAGGTGAGCACGACCCGAAGTCCACCGTTGTTCACTTGCGTCGGACCTTCGACCTGCCAACCGCTCTGCAGCAGGTCGTCGAGCCGAAGGTCTTCGGCGAGACCAGGTACGAGGCTCGCAGCCTCGTTGTCGATGTCGGTCGTCAGTGTGAGGCGACCCGAACCGTCGGGCTCGGCGGCGACATCGAGTTTGATGTCGACCCGACACGCCGACAACAGAAGCAGCGACGCCCCGACCAAGAGCACGGTCCAGGCGCGTCGTGACATCGGTCTCAACCTAGTCGGCAGGGAAATGCAGAAGGTCAGTCGGTGGAAGGTGTGTCGGTGTCGCCACTGGCTTCACCGACGCCTGCCAACTCGATGGTCGACGGCGGCTGGAAGCCCTCCACGGCGCTGAACCCGAGACGCTTCTCGCCCGGACGATCGGGATCGTCCTCGGTGTCGACCACCACGATCTCGCCGGCCTTGAACTGCTTGTAGAGGATCTTCTCGCTGAGCGCGTCTTCGATGAGTCGCTGGATCGCGCGACGCAGCGGACGTGCACCGAGTTGCGGGTCGTAACCCTTCTCGGCGAGGAACTCCTTGGCGGCCTGCGTGAGTTCGATACCCAGACCCTGCGCTTCGAGCTGACCCGTGAGCCGCTTGAGCATGAGGTCGACCATCTGCATGACTTCGTTCTTGGCGAGTTCGTGGAACACGATCACTTCGTCGATGCGGTTCAGGAACTCGGGGCGGAAGTGGTTCTTCAGCGAGTCCATCACCTTGTCGCGCATGCGGGCGTAGCTCATGGCTTCGTCGGCCTTGGTGAAGCCCACGTTGGCCTTGCGCAAATCGGCAGTGCCGAGGTTCGACGTCATGATGATGATCGTGTTGCGGAAATCGA
>SYCI01000104.1 GCA_005787035.1 Actinomycetota bacterium
GCAAGAAGGTGCTCGTCCGTACGGACTTCAACGTTCCGATGGAGACGGCGGCCGATGGAACTCGGCGAATCACCGACGAGTTCCGAGTGCGGGCCGCGCTTCCCACCATCCGGTGGCTCACCGAGCGGGGAGCCACCGTCGTGTGCGCCAGCCACCTGGGCCGCCCCAAGGGCAAGCCGGAGGAGAAGTACTCCATGGCTCCGGTTCGCGAACTGCTCGCGACCCTCGCCCCCGGCGTGGAGCTTCTGGAGAATCTGCGATTCGACGCCGGCGAAGAGGGCAACGACCCCTCGTTCGTGGCGCGACTGATCGAGGGGATCGACCTCTACGTGGACGACGCTTTCGGCGCCGCGCACCGTGCCCATGCCTCGATCGTCGGCCCCCCGCGCACGCTTCCCGCGGCCATGGGACGGCTCCTCGAGCGCGAGGTCGACGTTGTGTCCAACCTGCGCAAGAACCCGCGACACCCCTTCGTCGCGGTGTTGGGCGGTTCGAAGATCTCCGACAAGTTGGGGGTCGTCGAGGCCCTGCTCGAGACGGTCGACGCGCTCGTGATCGGTGGGGCGATGTGCTTCACGTTCCTGGCGGCGCAGGGTCACCCCATCGGTGATTCCCTGTTCGAACCCGATCAGGTGGACACGTGCCGTCGGCTCTTGGCACTGGGCAAGGAGATCCACCTCCCCGAGGACATCGTCGGACTCGACGCCGACGGCAACTACGCCACGTACGGGCGTCGTCTTCCCGCCGGGGCCAAGGGATTCGACATCGGTCCCGGATCGGCGGCGGCGTTCAGTGACATCATCATGGAGGCCCGCACCGTCTTCTGGAACGGCCCGATGGGCATGTTCGAGGACGAACGATTCGCCAAGGGCACCCGAACGGTGGCCCAGGCCATGGCCGACACGAAGGCGTTCACCGTGGTGGGTGGGGGAGACTCGGCCGCCGCGTTGGCGCAGTTCGGGCTGGAGGACGAGGTCGACCATGTGTCCACCGGTGGTGGTGCGTCGTTGGAGTTGTTGGAGCTCGGGGACCTTCCGGGCCTGAAAGCGTTGAGAGAGGCCCCCAATGCCCGCGTCTAGTCGTCGACCACTGATCAGTGGCAACTGGAAGATGAATCTGAATCACTACGACGCGATTCAGTTGGTGCAGAAGTTGAGCTATCTCATCACCAAGGACGACGTCGAGCGAGTCGATGTGTCCGTGCATCCCCCCTTCACCGACATCCGCACGGTGCAAACGGCGCTCGAGAGTGATCGGCTTCCGTTCTTCCTCGGTGCGCAGAATTGTCACTCCGAGGATTCCGGGGCGTTCACCGGAGAGGTGTCCCCGGCGTTCCTGGCCAAGCTGAACGTCCGGTACGTGATCTGCGGTCACAGCGAACGACGACAGATCTTCGGTGAGAGCGACCAGTTCGTGGCGGCGAAGGTGGCCGCCGTCATCAAGCACAAGATGATCCCGATCGTGTGCGTGGGCGAGACGCGGGAGCAGCGCGAGGCCGGTCAGACCCTCGATGTGGTTGGCACCCAGTTGGCGGGCTCGCTCGAGGGTCGCCTCGACACGCAGTTCGGGGATCTGGTGATTGCTTATGAACCCGTCTGGGCCATCGGCACCGGGCTCACCGCCACCGCCGCCGACGCCCAAGAGGTGTGCGCCCACATTCGAAGCCGCGTGTCGACGACGTGGGGAGCCGATGCCGCCAATGCGGTGCGTATTCAGTACGGAGGCTCCGTGAAGGCTGGCAACGTGGCCGAATTGATGGCCCAACCCGACATCGACGGGGCCCTGGTGGGCGGCGCCAGTCTCGACGCCGACGAGTTCGCCCGGATCGTCCAGTTCCCGTCCGCCTGATTCCCGTGTCGGCCGTGTCGATGGCCGACATATGCTTTGCCCGGTGGGTGGCACGGGGAGCGACACGATGAGCGATGCCGTCGCGTCAGGAGCAGCGGTTTCCGAGGGCTTGTCCCCGTTCCGTTTGGGCCTGGCGCGAGTGCGCGGGAACCGCGGCGCCGTGATCGCTTTCTGGGTGGTGGTGTTCTACGTGTTCGTGGCGGCGTTCGCTCCCGTGCTGGTTCGGATACTCAACATCGATCCGTACGCACTCGACCGCGAGGCCATCAACGACTTCGGTCTCCCGGCCGGGCCGATGGGTGGCATCTCGTGGGATCACCCGTTCGGTGTGGAGCCCGGTACCGGTCGGGACATTCTGGGGCGTCTCATGTACGGAGCGCGCATCTCGTTGCTCGTGGGTGCGATCGGCACGTTTCTCACCACCGTCGTCGGGGTCACGCTCGGCATCGTGGCCGGCCTGCGGCGTGGTTTCGTCGATGCGCTGATCAGCCGTCTCGGCGACGTGACGCTGGCGTTCCCGTCGTTGTTGTTGATCATCGCTCTGGCCAATCCGATGACCCAACGTCTGGAGTCGTGGGGGGTGCCGGCAGGCAACACGGCCCGAATCACCTACATCATGACGGTCCTCACCCTGTTCGGTTGGGTGTACATGGCGCGTCTGGTGCGCGGTCAGGTGCTGTCGTTGCGGGAACGCGAGTTCGTGGAGGCCGCCCGGTCCTTCGGTGCGGGCACGGGTCACCTGGTGTTCAGGCAACTGCTCCCGAACCTCTGGCCCCAGATCATCGTCTTCGTGTCGTTGAGCCTGCCGGGTTACGTGGCACTCGAGGCCACCTTGTCGTTCCTCGGGGTCGGTCTGTTGGCGCCGGCGGCGTCCTGGGGGATCATGCTGGGCGACTCGGTGCGCTACTACCGAGCCGCGCCCACGTATCTGTTCATCCCCGGGGTCACGTTGATGGTGCTGGTGCTGGCCTTCAACCTGCTCGGGGACGGGTTGCGGGACGCGTTCGACCCGCGCAGCGACCGCCAGCAGCTGTGACGAGGGGTCCCGAAGGGGACCATCCCGAATCTTTGTACACTGCAAGTCACCAACGTCCGACGTCCGTCGGCGAAAGGGGAGGGAAAATGAAAATGCGAAGCAAAGTCCTCGCCGTCGTGGCCCTGGTGGGCCTCGTTGCGGGTGCCTGCGGAGGATCCGGCGACGGAGCCCAAAGCGGTGAGGAGTCCGGCGGTCTGTCGGCCACGTTCGACGGGGTGAAGGACGGAGGCACGTTGTACGTGCTCACCAACGCGGAGGGTGCGTCCACCCTCGACCCGCAGCGCGTGTACACCGGCGCCGAGCTCGGTGCGTGGGGTTCCACGTTCACGCGAACTCTGACGTCGTACAAGCCGGTGGCCGGCAAGGACGGCACCTCGTTGGTGGCTGATATGGCAACCGACCTGGGTACGGCGTCCGACGACCTGAAGACCTGGTCGTTCACCCTGCGTGACGGCATCACCTGGCAGGACGGTTCCGAGGTCACGTGCGCCGACGTCGCGTACGGTGTGTCGCGCACCTTCGGGTCCGAGGTGACCGCGTTCGACGGACCGCAGTACGCCGTCAGCTACCTCGACATTCCTGAGGGCGACTACGACAATCTCACCGCTTATCCCGGGCCGTGGTTGGCCACCGAGGACGAGCAGGCTCTCTTCGACGAGGCCGTCAGCTGCGATGGCAAGACGATCACCTTCAAGCTGAAGGTTCCGGTCGCCGACTTCAACTTCACGGTGAGCTTGCTGGCCTTCGCCCCGGTCCCCGAGGCGCAGGACACCGCCGACCAGTACGGCCTGATGCCGTTCTCGAACGGCCCCTTCAAGGTGGAGACCTACGAGGAGGGCAAGGAGTTGGTTCTCGTGCGCAACGAGAGCTGGAATGCCGATTCCGACGAGGTTCGCAGCCCCAAGGTGGACAAGATCGTCTGGCAGTTCGGCCTCGACGAGACGGTCATCGACGAGCGCATGCTCGCCGACTCGGGTGACGACAAGAACGCCATCGTGTACGGCGGCATCCTGCCGGAGAACCTGCAGACGGTGTTCGGCGACGACACGCTGAAGGAACGCCGCACCGACGGCTTCGACGGTTTCGTGACCTACACGATGCTCAACGTGAAGACGGTGTCATGTCTCGAGGTCCGTCAGGCGATCTGGTTGGCCATCGACCGCGAGGCCCTGCGCACCGCGGCGGGCGGACCCTTCACCGGCGAGTTCGCGACGAGTTTCGTCGCACCGCTGTTGACGACCGACTACGCGCCGGCGAAGTTGCTCGACGGTCTGAACGCCGACGGAAAGTCGAACGTCGAGGCTGCCACGGCCAAGATGGAAGAGGCCAAGGAGAAGTGCCCGGAGGTGTACGCCAAGGCCACCGAGGACGGACTGCGCTTCGATCATCCCGACACCGACACCTGGAAGAAGTACATGGCGATCTGGATCGACACGCTCGGTGCCGCCGGCATCAAGATCATCGACAACCCGATCGAGTCGTCGAAGTACTACGCCACCATCAACGGTGACCAGGGTGATCTGATGCGCGCCGGTTGGGCCGCGGACTGGGCCAACGCCTCGACTGTGTTGCCCGAACTCTTCGGTAAGGGTGGCGGTTTCAACTACCACAACACCGAGGAGGACCCGGCGTTCGCCGACTTCCAGGCCAAGGTCGACGAGGCCAAGCTGGAGACCGACCGCACGGCTCAGTCGAAGCTCTGGAAGGAACTGAACCAGTACGTGATCGACCAGGTGTGGTCGATCCCCGGTTCGGCGACCAAGGCGCAGAACATCGTCGGCTCCAACGTTCGAGGCGCCTACCAGTGGCTCCCGTTCGGTTGGTACAACCTCGGTGACCTCGGCCTGGCCGGCTGACATCGGGAATTGACTCGCGAGGTGGGTGGTCGCCGACGGCGGCCACCCACCATCGTGTTCCGGGCGCACTGACATGTTGTTCTTCATTCTTCGTCGATCGATCTTCGCGGTCGTTCTGCTGTTGATCGTCAGCGCGTTCACGTTCGTGATCTTCAACGCCCTTCCTGCCGATCCGGCGGCCCTCACCTGTGGCAAGAACTGCCGACCCGAGGTGATCGAGGCGAACCGGGAGCGTCTCGGCTACGACCGGCCGTTGATCGAGCAGTACGGCTCGTACATGAAGGGGATCTTCACCGGACGGACCTACGGCGAGGAGGGATCGTCGATCCACTGCCCGGCACCGTCCCTCGGCTATTCCTACGACCGGCACGAGTGCGTCACGACGTTGATCGCGTCCACTCTTCCGGTTACCGCTTCGATCGCGTTGGGAGCTTTCGTTCTCTGGATGGGAATCGGCGTCGGCCTCGGCACTCTGGCGGCACTCAAACGCGGTAAATGGCAGGACCGCGTCGCCACCGCCTTCAGCGTGATCGGTGTCAGCCTGCCCACGTTCTTTCTCGGTCTCATCTTCATCATGGTGTTCGTCATCTGGACCGGGATACTCCCGTTCCCCCGATACGTGGGGCTCACGGAGAACCCCTTCGAGTGGTTCATGGCCTTGTTGCTTCCGTGGTTCGTGTTGGCCATCATCTCGGCGGCCACCTACGTACGCATGACGCGTAACGGAATCCTCGAGGTGATGAACGAGGAGTTCGTGCGGCTCGGCATCGCCAAGGGTCTGCCACGCCGACGACTGATCGTCACCTACGTCCTGCGCGCCGCCCTGGTGCCCATCGTCACCATCGCCGGTCTCGACTTCGCGTTCCTCCTCGGCGGGGCACTGGTGACCGAGAGCATCTTCAACCTTCCGGGTCTCGGCAAGCTCACTCTCGCCGCGGTGGTGAACTCGGACCTTCCCATCCTCGTGGCGACCACCATGGTGGCGGCGGTCTTCATCGTGGTGGCCAACACCGTGGTCGACATCCTGTACGGCTATCTCGATCCCCGGGTGAGGGCCAAATGACCGTGCTGTCCGTGCAGGATCTGCGCGTCACGTTCGGGACCGCCGACGGTGACGTGCACGCGGTGAAGGGTGTCTCGTTCGACGTGGCGGCGGGGGAGACCGTGGCCATCGTCGGTGAGAGCGGTTCGGGTAAGTCCGTCACCGCCAACTCGCTTCTGCGCCTCAACTTCGGTGCCGACGTCCGTACCAGCGGGCGGATCCTTCTGGAGGGCCGCGACGTTCTCGCCATGAGCGAGGACGAGGTGCGCGCCGTGCGCGGTCGGGACGTGGCGATGATCTTCCAGGATCCCCTGACCGCGTTGAACCCGTTCTACACGGTCGGACGTCAGATCGCGGAGGCGTACGAGGTCCATCATCCCGGCACGTCCAAGAAGGACCTTCGGGAGATCGCCCTCGACTCGTTGCGCAAGGTGGGAATCCCGGAACCGAC
>SYCI01000105.1 GCA_005787035.1 Actinomycetota bacterium
TATTCGATCGACGGTTTCATCGGCGCTTCCCCCGAACTGCTCGTAGCGGTGGACGACGACGTGATCACTTCACATCCACTGGCCGGCACGACGCCGCGCTCGGGTGACCCCGAGACCGACCGGCTCCTCGCCGAGCGCCTTGTTGCGAGCATGAAAGATCAGATCGAGCATCGGGTGGTCATCGACGTGGTGCACGACACCCTCCTGCCGTATTGCAGCTACCTCGATTGGGAACCCGAGCCATCCGTGGTGCCGGTGGCCAATGTGCAACATCTCGGAACCCGAATCGAGGGCCGTCTCAGTAGCCAACACCCCGACGTCCTCTCGTTGGCGAGATCGCTGTCCCCCACTCCGGCCCTTGGAGGTCATCCCCGTCGAGAGGCGCTCGACTTGATCGCCGCCGTCGAGGGCTTCGAGCGTGGACCCTACGGTGGTGCCGTCGGTTGGGTCGACGCGCAGGGAAATGGAACGTGGGCGGTCGCGATCCGGTGCGCTCAACTCTCACCGGACCGCCGTCGAGCCGTTCTCACCGCCGGCGGCGGAATCGTGGCCGACAGCGTGGTGGACGCCGAACTGATCGAGACACAGGCGAAGTTCCAGGCGATGTTGTCGGCACTCGTTCGCGCGTGAGCGCGGATCCGACCGTCGCAACCTAGGCGCGTAGCGCCTCACTCACTTTCGAATGGAGCCGCTGGTGGAGTTGTACATCGGCCCCCCGATCGGTGCGAGCGACCCCCACCGACGGGCCGTTGGCTCGCGCGAAAGTCTCCACTCCCTGAGCATCGCGAACTTCGTGGACGCGCAATCCGTGTGAGCGAGCGAGCATTCCGAGGTCGGTCCCGTGCGGAGTCCCGTACAACTTCTCGAACATCGCCGAATCGAGACTCGAGGCCTGTGGGAGGAAGTGAAAGATCCCTCCTCCGTCGTTGTCGACGACCATGATGCGCAAGTCGATGGACCGACCGGACAGGCCGGCCAGCGACGAGGAGTCGTGCAGGAATGCGACGTCGCCGATGAGAACACCGGTCGTCCGTCCGGAACCGGCGGCCACTCCGATGGCGGTGGCCAAGACGCCGTCGATCCCATTCGCCCCCCGGTTGGAGTGCACCCGAAGGTGATCGACCCGACCCGCGAACCACTCGAGGTCGCGTATGGGCATCGACGAGGAGACGACCAACTCCGAACCGGTGGGCAGCGACGACGCGAAGCGGTGCGCCACCAGTGGCCCCGAGAGACCGCACGACTCGAGTTCGCGAGCGATCACCTTCGCCGCACGCGACTCGGCCGACGTCCAATCTTCGAGCCATTTCGCAGCGACGGCGGTGACGCCACGACCCACCATCGAGTCGTACAACTCTTCGGCCCGACCCAGGATGCGCCCGACGGTCTGGTGATCGACATCGAACCAGCGGTCTTCATGCGTGAGGTGGATCTGTTCGGCCCGCGAAGCCGTGATCCACTGGCTGAGAACCTTGGACGCCGGCGCCTCGCCAACTCGCAGCACGACCTCGGGTCGGTGCTCCTTAGCGAAACGCTCGTCGCGCAGAAGCGAGTCGAAGTACCGAACGACCACTTCGCTTTGCGGGCCACGAGCATCGGAGAGAACCGGCCAGCCGAGCAGACGTGCCACGTCGAGCGCGCCGGTGGACGACCCACGCCCGGCGATCACCACTCCGCGCCGACCGGTGGCGATCCGGATGAAACTTTCCACCGCCTCGTCGGCGATTCGCGGGTGGCCGGCAGTCGACCAACGTGGGGCCGATCGGTCGTCCAGCGCGACGGCTCGACCAAGGAGTGGTTCGCGAAAGGGAAGGTTGAGATGTACCGGACCCGGGCGCGAGCCCAGAGTGCGAAAGGCGACTCGTGCGGCGAGTGAACCCCACGATGACGACGCGTCGGCCTGTGCCACACCCGGGTCGTGGAACCAGCGGACCGCATCCCCGAACAACTTGGTTTGGTCGATCGTCTGGGGAGCGCCCACGTCGCGCAACTCAGGAGGGCGGTCGGCGGTGACGACGATCAGGGGCACACACGAGAGGTCGGCCTCCACGACGGCCCCATGGAAGTGCACCGCCGCGGTTCCGCTGGTGCACAGAACCACGGCCGGCCGACCGGTGGCGAGTCCGTAACCAAGACCGGCGAAACCCGCGGACCGCTCGTCGAGAAGAACGTCCACCGTCCAACGCGGATCGGCGGCCAAGGCGACGGCGAGCGGAGTCGAACGAGAGCCCGGCGCGAGAAAAGCATGGGACACCCCGACCGACGACCACGTGTCCACCAAAGTTCGACAAAAGGTCGCCTGGACATCTCCGGCCGGCAATGAACGGATTTCCTCGGAACCCATCGATCGTGACGCTACGGCGATTTGCGCCGTATGGTTGGCCTGTGGCGCCTGTCATCCAAGTAGAGATCTGGTCCGATGTCGTCTGTCCGTGGTGTTACATCGGCAAGCGTCGTTTCGAACGGGCCATCGAGTCGCTCACGACCGGCCCCGAGGCCGTCGATGCCGTCTTCCGGATCTCGTACCGTGCCTACCAACTCGATCCGACCGCGCCCAAGGACGGTTCGACTCCGGTGCGCGAGGCGTACGCGCGAAAATTCGGTGGTCCCGAGCGCGCCGAAGCGATCATCGCCAACCTCACCGAAACGGCTGCGGCCGATGGCTTGGACTTCCGCATGGACATCGCCGTGCGTTCGAACACCATCCTCGCCCACCGTCTGCTCTGGTTCGCCGAGGATCGATTCGGCAACCAAGCCCAGCATCGACTGAAGGAACGATTTCTGCACGCGTACTTCATGGAAGGTCGCAACGTCGGTCACGCCGACACCTTGGTCGACATCGCAGCCGAAGTTCTCTCGGTCACGGCGGCCGACCTCCACGACTTCGTGTCATCCGAAGAGGGAGTCGGTGAAGTCGCCGAGCAGATGGCGACTGCGGTATCGCATGGCATCACCGGCGTGCCGACCTACGTCATCAACGGGCAGTGGGCGATCCCCGGCGCGCAGGACTCCGAGACCTTCGAACGAGTTCTACGTCGGGCGGTCGAGCGTTCAGCAGGCTGAGTCGTGTCGCTCGTTCTGTTGCACGGATTCACCCAGACGGGGGCCTCGTGGTCGCCGATCGTCCTGCATCTCACGTCGGCTCCTTCGATTGCGCCGGACCTCCCCGGACACGGTTCGGCCGTCGACACACGAACCGATCTCGCCACCTCGGCCGACCTCCTCGTTGACCGATACCCGGATTCGGTCCTCGTCGGCTACTCGATGGGTGGACGACTCGCATTGCACGCAGCGATTCGTCGGCCCGTACAGGTCCGGGCTCTCGTCCTGATCGGCGCCACACCGGGAATCGCCGACCCCGACGAACGTGAAGCTCGCCGCCTCCGCGATGCGCAGCTCGCCGATCATGTCGTCGACGTCGGAATCGGGCCGTTCCTCGAGGAATGGCTGGACCAACCTCTCTTCGCCTCACTGCCCGAGGATCGTCGTGGTCTCCAAGACCGCCGCAACAACTCGGCCGATGGCCTCGCGTGGAGCCTGAGGACATGGAGCACCGGCGCGCAACGATCGTTGTGGGATTCGTTGTCTTCCATCACCTGCCCGGTACTCCTGATCACCGGATCCCTCGACACGAAGTTCACCTCCATCGCCGAGAAGATGCAGGACCTGATCGGACATCACTGTCGACATGTCGTCGTTCAAGATGCCGGCCACTCGGCCCACCTCGAACAGCCGGTGATCGTCGGGCAACTCATCGATGAATTCGTGGCGACGCTGTCCGCCTGAATCTCAACTGAAGATCGCCAGACCGATCACCACAGTCGCTCCGACGGCGAGTTGCACTCTCCCGGTGTCGCCCAGAACGGCGATGAGGTCCCGACCCGCCGCACCACGACGCACGGCCACGAGCGGTCGGCGGGCCACCGGAATGGCCGCCATTGCGCACCATGCCCCCGGCCGAGCCAGAGCCACGACAGCAACGGCGACGAACGTCGCGATGATGAGCGCGCCGAAGAGTGTTCGACTCCGCCGATCGCCGAGACGTACGGCGAGCGTTCGCTTCCCGACGAGGGAGTCGTTCGGAATGTCGCGCAGGTTGTTGGTGACGAGCAGAGCGCAAGCCAGAAAGCCCGCACTACATCCGAGCGCCCACGATTCCCACGGGATCCGCTCGAGGACGACGTACGTCGTACCGACGGTGGCCACGAGGCCGAAGAAGGTGAAGACGAAGATCTCACCGAGCCCGAGGTATCCGTAGGGCTTGGGACCCCCGGTGTAGAACCATCCGGCCAGGATGCTCGCTACTCCCACTGCGATCAGCCACCAACTCGTGGCCAGGGCCAGGATCAGGCCCACGACGGCCGCCACTCCGAAGGCACCGAAGGCCGCTGCCTTGACCGACCGCGACGACGCGAGACCGGAAGCAACCAGCCGCACCGGGCCGACTCGCACATCGTCGGTACCGCGCACGCCATCGGAGTAGTCGTTGGCGAAGTTCACCCCCACCTGCAGGGCCAAGCTCACCACCGCAGCGGCGACGACTCGCAGCCACACTGCGCCACCCTCGCCGACGGCGACGACTGCTCCCATGGCGACGGGCACGACGGCGGCCGGGAGGGTGCGCGGCCTCGAGCCGATGATCCAGCGGTTCACGAGGCCAGAGTAACTTCCTCATGGGGTCGAACGAGGGGGAACCATGGAACTCTGGCGTCGCAGTGCACGCGAGTTGGCGCATCTCATAGCCAATCGTCAGGTCACGAGTCGTGAAGTCGTCGAAGCTCACTTGAAGCGAATCGACGAGGTCAACCCACATCTCAACGCGATCGTCCGCCGTCTCGATGACCGCGCGCTCGCCAGTGCCGACGAGGCGGATGCGGCAGTTCGACGTGGCGATCCACTCGGTCCTCTCCACGGTGTTCCCTTCACCGTCAAGGAGAACATCGACGTGGCCGGCACACCGACCACCAGCGCGATACCGGCGCTCGCCGAGGCGTACGCGTCGAATGATGCTCCGGTCGTGGAACGTATGCGAGCCGCTGGAGGAGTCGTTCTCGCGCGCACGAATCTTCCGGACATGGGACTCCGCATCCATACGGATTCTTCTCTCCATGGTCTCACCAGAAATCCCTGGGATCCCGATCGCACAGCCGGTGGATCGAGCGGTGGTGAAGGATCGGCCCTCGCATCGGGCATGTCGCCCATCGGCCTCGGCAACGACATCGGCGGTTCGCTTCGTAATCCGGCCCACTGTTGTGGCGTCGCCTCCATCAAGCCGACTCAAGGCGTGATCCCGGGTGCGACGGAAATTCCACCGACCGCCTATTCCTTGGCCTTTCAGTTGATGGCCTCGGAAGGTGTCATGGCTCGGCGCGTCGCCGACGTTCGAATGGGTTTCGACATCGTCCGCGGACGCCACGTTCGGGATCCGTATTCGATCAGTGCCCATCTCGCTGATGTGCCGACCGATCGTCCTTGGCGCATCGCGGTGTTGGACAACCCACCTGGCGGTCGCACCGACCCTGGCATCGCCGCCGGCGTTCGTGCGGCCGCTGACGTCCTTTCCCGCGCCGGACACGACGTGCGGACTGCCACTCCACCCGACTTCGAAGAAGTGACGACCATGTGGGCGAGCACACTCAATGTCGACCTCATGGTCAACCGGCCGCTGTTGGAGGCCGTCATGGGTGAGGACGCCAAGACGTTCCTTGGTTACGGCATGTCCGAATTCCCGGTCCTCGACGAGGCTGGTCTGGCACTCTTGCATCTGCGGCGACATGAAGTCGCAGCCAAGTGGGCACAATGGTTCGGCGAGTTCGATGTGATGTTGAGCCCGACTTGGGCGCTCCCGGCCTTCACACACGGCTTCGACGTCGCCGGTATCGAGCAGGCGCGAGTGGTCCTGGAGACGTTCCGCACGGTGTTGCCCATGAATCTCTTCGGATCGCCGGCCGCGGTCGTGTCGGCACACGTCGCCGATGGATTGCCGGTCGGAGTCCAGGTGAGTTCGTGGCGTTTCGACGATCTCAAGTGCTTGACCGTTGCCCAGGTGATCGACGACTCACTCGGACTTGCCACACCGATCGATCC
This sequence comes from Actinomycetota bacterium, assembly GCA_005787035.1. Lineage (GTDB taxonomy): Bacteria > Actinomycetota > Acidimicrobiia > Acidimicrobiales > Ilumatobacteraceae > Casp-actino8. Next base: position 6,088 of record SYCI01000105.1, read on the forward strand.
CTGCCACTGAGTCGCTCGTAGCATGTCGTCGTGCGGCGACTCGTAGCCCTCGATCTGCCGGGCGGCCGAAAGTTCGTCGATGAACTACGGCGGGCCTGGGACGATGGTGACGCCGTCTTGCCGATCGATCAACGATTCGACGCGGCGACGAAATCGGGGATCGTGCGCGATCTCGGCGCATCGGTCGTGATCGATGCGTCCGGACCTGCTGAAGTCGAGTCGGGACGACCCGTCGACGACGGCGATGCCTTGGTCATGGCCACGAGTGGAACGTCCGGGGTCGCCAAAGGAGTGGTTCTCACCCACGACGCGCTTCGAGCCTCGGCCGTCGCGTCGTCGAGCGCCCTCGGCGTCCGCGACACCGATCGTTGGCTGGCATGCTTGCCGCTCTCACACGTCGGTGGACTGTCGGTGGTGGTCCGAGCGCTCTTGACCGACACCCCGCTCACGGTTCACGATGGCTTCGACGCCGACCGGGTGATGCGAGCCGCCGGCAACGGCTGCACACTCGTCTCACTCGTTCCGACCACTCTCGGCCGTATCGACCCACACCAGTTTCGGGCGATCCTTCTCGGTGGCTCACGACCACCGACCGAACGTCCGCCACACGTGATCGCCACCTACGGACTGACCGAGACCGGCAGCGGGATCGTCTACGACGGCCGTCCACTCGCCGGAGTGGAGATCTCCATCGGAGAAGGCGACGAAATACTCGTTCGCGGTCCGATGCTCATGCGCGAGTACCGCAATGGAACCACGAGCATCGACACCGATGGCTGGCTCCACACCGGTGACGCCGGCAACTTCTCGGACGGCCTGTTGCAGGTCACCGGACGCCTCGACGATCTGATCAAGACGGGTGGCGAGAAGGTATGGCCCGATGCAGTGGAGAAGGCTCTCACCGGTCTCGTGGAACCCCACAGGGTTTGTGTGGTCGGCGTCGAGGATTCGGACTGGGGACAAGTAGTGGTGCTCGTGACGACCGTCGATCTCGATCTGTCAGCAGTGAAGGCCAAGGTGCGCGAGTCCTTGCCGGCTTTTTGCGCGCCCCGACACATCGTTCGCGTGGAGGAACTTCCCGCCACGGCGATCGGCAAGATTCGACGCACCGAGTGCGTCCGAATCGCCACCCGGGTCCTGGCCCGACCGTCCTGAACTAACTTCGACCCATGACCCGCTTGAACGGAAAAGTCGCGCTCGTCACCGGAGCCGCCTCGGGAATCGGTCGCGCCATCACCGAGCGCTATCTCGAGGAAGGTGCCAGGGTCGTGGCCGGCGACATCGATGCCGACGGCCTCGCGCGTTTGACCGAGCTGGCCGGCGACCAACACCTCGTGACCGCGATCTGTGACGTGACCAATGAAATCGATGTCGAGAATCTCGCTTCACTTGCCACCAAGCACTTCGGTGGCCTCGACATCGTGGTGGCCAACGCGGGGGCCGGCACCTACGGCCTCCTCGTCGAGCATCCACTCGACGAGTGGAAGCGCATCATCGACCTGTGTCTGACCGGCGTCTTCATCACGGTCAAACATGGCGGAGCCGCCATTCGAGACAACGGTTCGATCATCACCATCGCCTCGCTGAATGCGATCCAACCTTCCAAGGGAATGGCCGCTTACTGCGCGGCCAAAGCCGGAGTCGCCATGCTCACCCGAGTGGCGGCCATGGAATTCGGTGCACGCGGAATACGGGCCAACACGATTGCTCCCGGGCTCGTGGAAACCAATGCGACATCAGGCTTCTTCGCCATCCCCGATGTCGTGCGTGAGTTCGAGGAGAACGCTCCCCTCGGTCGGTATGCGACCCCCAAGGAGATCGCTTCGGTCGCGACATTCCTCGCCTCCGACGACTCGTCCTACATGAGTGCGTCGTTCGTCTCGGTCGATGGTGGCGGGAACACGGGCCGCTACCCCGACCTTCCGGAGATCTTCGGCCGAATCGGACTCTGAGAATTCTCAGGCGGTCTCGTCGGCCGACGCGAGTCCTTCGAGAACCGAAACCCGTACTGTTCGGATCCTTCGACCCTCGAGCGCGGCCACCGCGAACCGCCAGCCTTCGAAGTCGATCGCCTCGCCCACTTCTGGAACCCGTTCCAGAGTTCCGAAAATGAAACCGCCGATCGAATCCCATTCGTCGTCGGGAATGTGCGTCGACAACAAGTCGTTCACATCGGACACACTCGTGGTGCCGTCGATCTGGTAGTCACCGTCGGGAAGGTGCACGATCTCCGATTCTTCGTCGTCGTACTCGTCGACGATCTCGCCGACCAGTTCTTCGAGACAATCTTCGAGGGTCACGAGGCCGGTGATCGATCCGTACTCGTCGGCGACGACGGCGAGATGGAACTTCTGAGTCTGCATCTCGTTCATGAGTCGCGACACCGGCTTGTTCTCCGGAACGACGACGACGGAGCGCATGCTCGTCGTCACCAGCGAAGATCCGGCCCCCTGTCGTTCGGCGCGAACGAGGTCCTTCACGAAGGCGACACCGACCACGTCGTCGGCGTCGTTGAGGACGGGCAAGCGGGAGAATCCGTGCTCGATCGAGACGTCGATCGCCGCGTCGATCGTTGCATCCGTAGGAACGGTGACCATGTCGGGCAACGGAACCATGACTTCGCGAACCACCGTGTCGCCGAACTCGATCACCGACTCGATGAGATCGCGCTCGTGCTTCTCGATCACTTCTTCCTTGACCGCGGCCTCCACGACGCCCAGGAACTCGGCCTCTTTGACGAAAGGACCGTCTTCGAGGCCCTTGCCCTTCACGATCACATTGGTCAGACGGATGAGCCCGCGCGACATGAACCGCAACGGTGGGAAGCGGACGAGAGCGCGCACACCGCGGGCCGAGAACAGCGCGGCGCGCTCGGCATACAGAACGGCGTAGGTCTTGGGCACGGCCTCGGCCAGCACGAAGAACACGACGACGTTGAGGGCCACGCCCGCGACCACTCCGAGTGGTCCGAAGGAGCGAGAGGTCACGACACCGGTGAGGGTGGCCTGCACCGTCTGACAGACATTGACCGTGAGGAGAAGTGGATTGATCCACTTCTCGGGCTCTTCGATGAGTTCGACGAGGGCCCGACCACGGCGTGGATGTCGTTCGGCGAGGGCCGCCGCCTTGGGTTTCGACATGCGCGACAGACCCATCTCGGCCAGGGCGAGAAACACCAGAACCACGAGCAACAGGAGCACCACGAGGACGAGGCTCCAATCGAGGCTGGTGAACGCGGCGATGAATGCGCTCACGATTCGTCTCTCCAATCGCTCTGCCGAAATGCGACCGGCGTCGGGCCCATCCAATGATGAGCACCGAGGAGTTCGCGTTCCCGCGACCACATTCGTTCACGTTCTTCCTCGGAACCGTGATCCCAACCGAGAACGTGCAGGACTCCGTGGGTCACCAAGAGCGCCAATTCGTCATCGAGGGAACCGGCGTGCAGAGGCGCTTGCCTCGAAGCGACCGCTGGACAGATCACGACGTCACCGAGGAGCAACGGCAGGTCCCCTCGATCCACGGGGCTGCGATCAGGCCCCTTCGTGCCACCCGAAGGACCGGCGATGACTTCGACGACTTCGCCGCCGTCGATGGGGAACGACAACACGTCGGTCGAACCTGCTTCACCCATGTGCTCGCGATTGAGTTCGGTCATGTTCGCTTCGTCGACGAAAAAGATGCTCAGCTCGGTTCCTCCACGAACTCCTTCGGAGCGAAGGACCGCCACCGCGAGCCGCTGCCACCGTTCGACGTCGATCGCGACCTCGACCTGTTCGTCGGCACAGAAGACCTCCGGATCGGTGTCACCTCCGACCTTGGGTCGTCTGGCGAATCGTGGCGGGCCCGGATTCACGAATGCTCCCCCGCGTCGGGTTTGGGTGCCCGCTCGTAGGCCGCCACGATGTCGGCCACGATCCGGTGGCGAACCACGTCGCTACCCGTGAGATGTACGAAGGTCAGCCCGTCGATGCCGGCGAGGACCTTTTCAAGTCCGACCAGACCCGATCGTCCTCCGGGCACGTCGACCTGCGAGGTGTCACCCGTGACCACGACGCGACTACCGAAACCGATTCGGGTCAGGAA
>SYCI01000106.1 GCA_005787035.1 Actinomycetota bacterium
CACCCGAGACATCGATCTCGTTCGACTTCAGGAGGTCGATGAGGCGCAAAGGGGTGGCGACCACGATCTCGATTCCGGCGGCGAGGAGATCGACCTGTTGATGACGACTGGAACCGCCGTAGACGGGGAGCACCCGCCGACCCGAATGATTGGCGACCGGTTCGAGTACTTCGGCCACCTGCACGGCGAGTTCGCGCGTGGGTACGAGCACCAACCCGAGCGGCCTCATCGGTTCGGCGCGTTCGGAGATGCGCGAGAGCATGGGAACGCCGAAAGCGAGCGTCTTGCCGCTTCCGGTCTTGGCCCGACCGCACACGTCTCGCCCCTGCAGACCGACGGGAATGGCTTCTTTCTGAATGGCGAAAGGTTGGGCGAAACCCGCGGCGGCGAGTCCGGCATCCACGAAGTCGGGGACACCGAGGGCCGCGAAGCCCGTGGGCGTGGGCACCGGGGGCATGACCTTGATGGTGGTCAGCGGTTGGGTGGGACGGCCCGGCGACACATCGGCACCCGAACGATCGGACGGGCCCTTTCGACGCCGACGTCCGCGGGGGGACCCCTGACGGGGTGCGGGCTCGGTCATGACCTCGTCAGGGTACCTGCCCGTCGACCCGACGAGCGGTGACGGATCCGGTTCGCTGGGAATCCGAACGCACTTCACTGCCTACTCTCTCAACATGCACGTGCCCCTGACGATCAACGATCACATCCGCCGCGCCGAGTTGCTCTACCCCGATCGCATCGGACTCGTGGACGAACCCGACCAGCCGGCCGAGTCGTGGGGCGAACTCACCTACCGACAGATCGGCGAGCGGATGCGCGCGCAAGCCGCCGGACTCGACGCGCTCGGCATCGGAGTGGGTGAACGCGTGGCGATGGTGAGCCACAACTCGGCGCGCCTTCTCACGAGTTTCTTCGGTGTCTCGGGATCGGGACGCATTCTCGTGCCGGTGAACTTCCGTCTCGTCGCCGAGGAAGTGAAGTACATCGTCGAACACTCGGGCGCTCGCGTCCTCCTGGTGGACCCCGAACTCGCCGACGCCCTCAGCACCGTCGAGTGCGAGCACAAGTTCGTGATCGGTGCCGACGCCGACGAAAGGCTCATGCGCTTCGGTGTCGAGCCGCGAGCCTGGACACCGGACGAAACCGCGACCGCGACCATCAATTACACGAGTGGTACCACGGCCCGACCCAAGGGCGTGCAACTCACGCACCGCAATCTCTGGCTCAATGCCGCGACCTTCGGTTGGCAGATGGGCGTGAACGACCGCGACGTGTACCTGCACACGTTGCCGCAGTTCCACTGCAACGGATGGGGAATGGTCTACGCGGTGACCGGCATGGGTGGTCGACACATCGTTCTGCGCAAGGTGGACGGCGCCGAGATCCTGCGTCGCGTCGAACGACACGGCGTGACCATGTTGTGCGGAGCGCCGGCGGTGGTGAATGCGATTCTCGACGCCGCCGCCACGTGGGACGGGCCGATCCCCGGACGCGACCGCGTCCGCATGGTGGTGGCCGGCGCTCCCCCGCCCACGCGCACGATCGAACGCATGGAGACCGAACTCGGCTGGGAGTTCGTGCAGCTGTACGGACTCACCGAGACCTCCCCGTTCCTCACCATGAACCGCGGTCGTTCGGAGTTCGACGCGCTCACATCGGCCGAGCGCGCCCAACGTCTCTCGCGCGCCGGCGCGCCGGCCCTCGGGGTCGAACTCCGGGTGTCCGAGCAGGGTGAGGTGCTCGCGCGCGGCAACGTGGTGATGGAGGGTTACTGGAATCAGCCCGAAGCCACACGCGACGCGATTCACGCGGCCAGCGACGACCCGGATGGTGTCACGTGGTTCCACACGGGCGACGGCGGCATCATCGACGACGAGGGCTACGTCACGATCAGCGATCGCAAGAAGGACGTCATCATCTCGGGCGGCGAGAACGTCTCGTCGATCGAAGTCGAAGACGCGATCTTCAGCCATCCCGACGTTTCCGAAGTTGCCGTGATCGGCGTGCCCGACGAGAAGTGGGGCGAACTCGTGCTGGCCCTCGTGGTCACGAGTCCGGGTTCCACACTCACCGAGGACGACGTGATCGCCTACGCGAAGACCAAACTCGCCGGCTACAAGTGTCCGAAGAAGGTCGAGTTTCGCGATGCCTTGGCCCGTACCGCCACCGGCAAGTTGCAGAAGTTCAAGCTGCGCGAGCCCTACTGGGCCGGCAAGACGCGTCAGGTCAACTGATACCGCGCAGGCTCGCGTGAGCCGACTGCTGTTCGAGGAACCATTCGTACGTCGAGTGGATGCCGGAGTCGAGATCGTGCGCCGGTGACCAGCCGAGGTCACGCAGACGACTGACGTCGAGGACCTTGCGCGGCGTGCCGTCGGGCTTGGACGTGTCGAAGCGGAGATCGGCGCCCGGATTCACGATCTGGCGCACCTTCTCGGCGAGTTCACGGATGCTGAGGTCGACGCCGGTTCCGACGTTGATGTGCGAGTCGTCGCTGTAGTGCTCCATGAGGAACAAGCACGCGTCGGCGAGATCGTCCACGTGCAGGAACTCGCGCATCGTGCTGCCGGTGCCCCAGATCTCCACGTCGGCCGAACCATTCGTTTTCGCATCGTGGAACGTGCGGATCAGGGCCGGCAGGACGTGGCTCGACGCGAGGTCGAAGTTGTCGTTCGGTCCGTAGAGATTGGTGGGCATGGCC
>SYCI01000107.1 GCA_005787035.1 Actinomycetota bacterium
ATGCGACCCGGTACACCGTGCAGGCTTTGCGCTCCGGTGCGCTTACGCTGCCTGCTCGCGCGACGGCCACGATGGTGGCCGGTTCATGGAGCGGCGAACTTCCCTGCGCCTCGTTGTAGGTGGGCAGAACGACGACAACCGACACGTGATCACCCTAGCGACGACACGTCGGTGCCCGGAGCGACGGAATACACGCCCACCGGTTGACCGAGTAGATACAGATCACGCAGATCTCGGGCAACGTCATCGGGTAACGGTGGCTCGGCGAAGAGCAAAGACGCTCCGGGTGACACCAGATTCGGAATCAATTCGTCGCGACCGGCGGCGCGCAAGCCGTTTTCGATCTGAGCCAAGAGCGTTGCCGCTCCGAGTCGTTCGTCGGCTGTTCGCGGATCGAAGTAAGCAACTTGCGTCAGGGTCTCGTCGCCCACGAGGGACTCGTTCTTGGGTCCGACCACCACCCACAGAACGGAGTCCACTTCGCTTTCGGTGGCCGTGCGATGCGGGAGCGCGGCCGCGGCGAACGACGGCTCCACTTCGACTCGGAACCCCGAACGCTCCATCTCGAGAACGACTCCGAATCCGGTGGCGTTCAAGGTGTACGGATCCCAGAACCGAACGAGATACGTGGCCTCGTCGTCCAGTCGTCGCAATGCCGGCGCGAGTCCCCCCACGATCTCCGAATCGGTCGGACCTGGTCGATGCACATCTGACGCCAAAACGACCGAAGTCCACGTGGTGGCGCCAACGAGTCCGATCAGCGCCGCCGAGGTGATTCGTCGTCCGTGTTTCGCGGACGACGTGCGGGCGATCAATTCCCGACCCAGAACGACGCCCGCGACGGCGAGCGTCAGTGCCGCGAGGATCCACGCCCAACGAATCGTGTACTCGAAATACGGCCCGAAGAGTCGAGTCACCGACAGAGCCGCGACGACGAGGAACGAGCCGAGGAGAAGCAGAAAACCGAACTCGTTGGTCCAGCCGCGTCGTCGAGCCGACAGCAGAGCCCCCGCGAACAGGACGATGAACAGTACGAACCCCGGCCACCGGAACCACGATTCGGCGGGATGCGAACCGCCCGGTCCCCACAACCAAGGTCCGAGGAGGTTGAACTGAGTCGCCACGACGCGCACCGCGTCGGCAAAGGGAAGTCGCGGTTCTGATGGAGATCCGAAGTGTTGCCACAAGAGTGTGAGGTTTCCGGGTTCACGTCGTACTTGATCGATCAGAGGTGGGATCCACATCGTGAGGAGTGCAATGAGCGGAACACCGAGGACGCGAGATCCATCTCGATGCACCTGCGAGCCAGCCGCGATCAGCAAGCCCGCCGCGACCAGAATCGCGTAACCGGCGTGACACTGGATGCAATGGCTCCCGACCACGACGGCCCCGAGGAGTGCGAAACGATTCTGCTCGTGAGCCAGACAGCGTTCCACGAGAAGGATGAACACGAGGAACGGCACGATCGCCAACCACGGGTTCCATGGCTCGATGACGAAATCCGGACCACTCGCACGAACGACGGCGACGAGCACCGCGGCCACCACGCCGGTGAGGAGGGGGCCGTGCCGCAGCCAGGTCAGGCGCAAGGCCACCAGGGCCGAGGTGAGGTGTACCGACACCACCGCGGCCATGAGAGCGGCGCTGGAACGCCCACCGACGAGGTAGATCGGCAACATCGCGATCCAGAGACTCGGTCCGGGGTGTGAACCCTGAGTCCCCGTATCACCGACGATGCGACCCGCCGCACCGACGAGGGGCGGATGACCGAGGAATCCCCGCATGTGGAGTTCGGCTTGAGCCATGTCGCCAGCCGGGAACCAACGACCCTGTGTCCTAACCGCCACCAGAGCCACGACGAACGGCGCGCAGACCGCGAGGGCGACGATGATCGGGACCCGGCGCGTTCCCCACCACCTCACGGCGAGAACGCTAGTCCCTGCTCAGACGGCGAACGAGTAGCCTTCGACGAGTCATGAGGGCGCCTTCATCTGCCGTCGTTGCCCCCACGTGCGAGGCCGTACTCGGCCACGATCTGCCCGGTCTCGACGAGTACCGACGGTGCGAAGTCGTCGATTTCGTGTGTCGTCGATTGTCGACACTCCCCGTCCACATGCGTTGGGGGGTGGCAGTGATCGCCTTCGTCGTCGACGGTTGGCGCCGCACGACGGGAACGAACCGACTGATCGCGCTCTCGAACCGACCGCTTCCTCTTCTCGGCGAGTACTTCCGACTCCTCCGCTCGTTGTCGATCGCCTACGTCTGGGAGACATGGCCCGACACCCGACCCGACGGTCGAGCTGCATGAGCACGACCGACTATCGCTGCGATGTACTGGTGATCGGATCGGGCGCCGGCGGCGCACCGACGGCGGCCCTTCTCGCCGAGGCCGGACTCGATGTGATCGTGGCCGAGGAAGGCCCGTGGGTCGATCAGGGTTCGGTCGTACCTTTCTCCCTCGAACAAATGGATCGCCAATACCGATCCGGAGGCGTCACGGTCGCGCTCGGACTCCCGAGCGTCGCCTACACCGAAGGGCGATGTGCCGGGGGTGGCACCGAGGTCAACAGCGGCCTCTACCGTCGCCCTCCCCAAGAGGTCGTCGAACGTTGGCGCACGAATTGGCGGATTGACGATCTCGACCCCGACGCCATCGACGTCCTCGCGCGTGAGGTCGAGTCGGCGCTCAGTGTGCAGCCTCTGCCCGGGCCGGCGCCGGCACCCAGCGAACGTCTGCGCCTCGGCGCCGAACGACTTGGCTGGACTCATGACGAGAGCCCTCGCTGGATGACCTACCCGACCGGCGATTCCCGACAAGGACAACGTCAGTCGATGACCCGCACATACCTGCCACGGGCCATGTCGGCTGGAGCCCGTCTGATGACCGATTGTCGGGTGGACAAGCTCCGGCTCGGGGCCGATCGAGTGGAAGGCGCCGACGTCGAGTTCACCAACGGACGTCGGGCCACCATTTCGTGTCGAGCCGTCATCGTGTGTGCGGGGGCGATTCAAACTCCTGCGCTCCTGCAACGATCCGGTATCCGACGCAACATCGGTCGCACGCTCGCGGTTCATCCGACGGTCAAACTCGCCGCGCGCTTCACCGACGAACTGAACGTTCCCGACGACGTTCCGGTTCATCAGGTGAAAGAGTTCGCCCCCGATCTCTCCTTCGGTGGATCAGCGAGTCATCCCGGCCTGGTCGCCCTCGCCCTCCTCGACCAATGGGAAGATTTCCGTGACGCAGTCGTCGCCTGGCGCGAGATCGCGGTCTACTACGCCGCGATCACGAGTCAGGGCCGTGGACGCGTCATGGCGGTCCCCGGATTGCGCGACCCGATCGTGACCTACCATCTCACGCGACGCGACCGTGCCCTCTTGTGCTCGGGTCTCACGCGTCTGGCCCTCCTGATGCTCGAGGCCGGCGCGACCGACGTCTTCCCGAGTTATCGTGGCGCACCGCGCGTGAAGTCGCGTCGCGATCTCGCGACCATCGAAGACACCTTCTCGGCGACCCGAGCGAGTGTGATGACGGTGCATCTCTGTTCCACTGTCCCCATGGGCGAAGACTCCGATCGGTGCGGCGCCGACAGCCACGGACGGGTGCACGGTTTCGCCAACCTGTACGTCAACGATGCTTCGCTCCTACCCGATGCGCCCGGTGTCAATCCGCAAGGAAGTGTGATGGCCGTGGCTCTGCGCAATGCCCGCCATTTCCTGGCCGAAGGGTGGAGTCGTGTCTGAGCAAGGTCACGTCGTGGTCACCGGCGCCAACGGCTGGCTGGGCCGGGCCCTCGTCGCCCGCCTCGCCGCACCGACCGATGGTCGATCCGACGTACGAGTGGTCGCGGTCGCACGTGATCATCTGGAAGGTCGCGCGCTCACCGAGTTCGCATCAACTTTCCCTTCGGCGAACATCGACATCCGGTTCGCCGACTTCGGCCAGCCCGGCGAATTCGATCAACTCTTCTCCGGACTCGTAGGGCCGATCGAGGTCGTGCACACCGCCGGTGTGATTCATCCGCGGCATTTCTCCGAGTTCGAGCGCGTGAACGCCGACGGCACCCGCAAACTCGCGGCCGCCGCCCGGCGCACCGGAGTGGTCCGCTTCGTCCACGTGTCGTCCAACAGTCCGTTCGGGGTCAACGCCATCACGACCGACCGTTTCCGACAGATCGAGCCCTATCACCCCTACCTCGAGTACGGACGCACCAAGATGCTCGGTGAACTCGCGATTCTCGACGAAGTCGAGCGCGGCCTCTACGCCTTGATCGTCCGACCTCCGTGGTTCTACGGCCCCTTCCAACCCGCTCGCCAGACCACCTTTTTCTCGATGGTCAAGTCCGGTCGCTTCCCGGTGTTCGGCGCCGGCGATCAACACCGGTCGATGGTGTTCGTGGAGAACCTGGTGGACGGAATCCTTGCCACTCGCAACTGGACCGGACCCGCCGGCCACGGCTGGTGGGTCGCCGACCGCGAGCCCTACACGGTCGCCGAGATCGTCCACACCGTGGGTCGGGCTCTCGCCGACGAGGGCCACGACGTGCAGCCACCGCGGCTGAATCTTCCCGACTTCGTCGGCAACGTCGCCGAGAAGGCCGACCGCTTCCTCCAGAAGTCGCGTCGATACGTCCAGCAGGTTCACGTCCTCGGTGAGATGAACAAGACGATTGCCTGCGACATCTCGGCCACCACCCGTGATCTCGGTTACGAACCGCGGGTGGATCTGTACGAAGGGATGCGTCGGAGCATCCGCTGGTGCGCGGCGAACGGGATCGAACTATGACCACCAGCCTCGTCACCGGTGGCAGCGGGTACTTCGGGTCGCTCCTCGTCGATCGTCTCCTGACCGCCGGTCATCGGGTGCGCGTTCTCGACCTCGTTGCTGATGATCGGCACCCCGAAGTCGAGATGGTGGTCGGCGACATCCGCGATCGCGAAGTCGTCGATCGGGCCACGCGAGGAATCGACCGAATCTTCCACAACGTGGCCCAGGTTCCGCTCGCGCGTGACAAGGATCTGCTCCACACGGTCAACGTCGACGGCACCCGGAATCTGCTGCATGCAGCTCTTCAGCACGGCGTCGGGAAAGTCGTCCACACATCGTCGAGCGCGATCTTCGGCGTGCCCGCCGGCAACCCGGTGCTCCCATCCACCGCTCCGCGCCCCATGGAGACCTACGGCCACGCCAAGTGGGAGGCCGAACGACTCTGTCTCGACTACGCCGAGCGGGGTCTCGACGTGTCGATCGTGCGACCGCGCACCATTCTCGGTCACGGTCGCCTCGGGATCTTCGGCATTCTCTTCGACTGGATCGCCGACGGGGCCGACCCTTTCGTTCTCGGGCGTGGTGACAACCGTTATCAATTCGTTCACGCCGAGGATCTGGCCGAAGTCTGCTATTTGGCCGGACAATCGTCGGGCCCGGCGACTTTCAACGCGGGTACCGATCGATTCGGGACCATGCACGAAGCCCTCGACGACCTCTGCCGGCATGCCGGAACCGGCGCACGAGTTCGCCACTTACCGGCGCGACCGGCGTCGGTGGCCATGCGTTTGGCCGCCACGGCCAAGCTCGCACCCTTCGCCCCATATCACTGGATGATGTACTCGAGGTCGATGTGGTTCGACATCGAACACGTGCAGTCGGCTCTGGGTTGGCAGCCCCGGTGGTCGAACACCGAGATGTTCGTGCAGAGTTACGAATGGTTCCTCCGCCACCGAGCCGAGACCGATCGTGGTGATCTGTCGAGCCATCGGCGCTCGGCTCGCCAGGGCGCATTGTCGGTGCTGAAGAGAACGACCAAACTTCTACCGCGCTGAACGAGCGACGACCTGCGCATGCAGTGGGCGCATCAATCCGGTCGCCAAAGCATCCCAGGTGAGCGTGCGTGCTCGTGCTTGCGCACGATCGGAAAGTGACCGTCGGAGTTCTTGGTCCTCGAGCACCCGAGCGATGGTCGCGCCCAACCGATCCACGGGTGCGAGCAGGCCCGTCGAACCGTCGATCACCGAGCAACGGTGTCCGCTGATGTCGGTGGCCACGGCCGGGGTGCCACATCCCGCGGCTTCGGTGAGTGCGAGACCCCAGCCCTCGGCGAGTGATGCACTGCTGACGATCCACGACCGACGATAAAGATCGCGCAGTTGCTCACGATTCACCCGTCCGGCGAAGTCGACCCACGAAGCTGCACCGTTGTCCGCGACCCAGTGTTCGAGGTTCGCTCGTTCCGGACCGTCACCGACGAGGGTCAAGCGCGCATCGGGCACGTGCTCACGTGCGATCTTCATCTGCTCGAGTAGGAGTGGGAAACGCTTGACCGGCGCTTGGCGCCCCACGGCGAGCACCGACGGATAGGAGGTTTTCCCGACGTTCGGATCGGCGCTGAAGAAATCGTCGACGCCGACCGGACCGGTGACGACGCGTTCTCGACGCCAGCCGAGTTCGACGAGTTCAGCGAGAGTGTCATCCGACGTCGTGACCGTGGGTGTCGCTCGGTAGAAGGGTGGCGCAATTCGGCTCTCGAGAATTCGCCCGACGGCTGCCAACGGGGCCGGGAACATCTGGTTCCACATCGGACCGTGGATGTGATGCAGAACGAGGACCCGCGGTTTACGACACCAGATGGGAGACAACCACGGGACTCCGTTCCAGATCTCCACCAATGCGTCGTACGGGCCCATGCTCCGAAGCAACTCGCCGACGACGGTCCGCGGGAAAACGGTCAGGCGCCCCCCGCGGCGAATCACGCGGTAGCCGTTTCGTTCGCTCACGGCCGGACGATCGATCGCCGCCGACGTCCGGTGCGTCACCTCGAGTCCACAGGCCGCCCACCGGCGCATGAACTCGTCGGCATGAACCTCCGAGCCACCGGCATCGGGGTCGTCGAGATCGCGCCACGCGAGCACGTGTATCCGACGCACGCCATGCGCGATCAGGTCGGCGGCCATCGACGAGAGTTCGGATGCACTCATGGGAAGAGTGGTGCTCCCGTCGGAACGGCGAACACGGCGGCCGGGAGCCGTATCTCGCTGTAGCGCGCGACCATGGTGAACAACTCGTCCGAAATCGGCGTGAACAAGAGGATCTGCATGTGCCCGTACTGGGAATCGAGGAGTTCGATCCATTCCGGATGACCGGCCGCGAGCATCGACGACTCGATCTCGGCGCGCAACATCTCCGACTCCGCCTTCTCGTCCGGACTCCGAGGATCGAAGGACGCGATCCGGATGGCGTCGGCGCGCGACGCGAAGCGATCGATGTTTTCCGGTCCGACGACCAGCCACAGGACCGAGTCGGCCCGATCCTCGGTGAGCACGCGGTACGGACGGGCCGCCGCCCCACCCCACGGATCGACACCGAGATCCACTCCTCGTTTCTCCATCTCGAGGACGAGACCGAACGCCGTTCCGCCAAGAGCAGCCGGATCGTGCCAGCGCAGTAGGCGCGACGAGTGATTGGCTGGTAATGCCTCGTCGAGTTGCGGCGCCAGCCCGGCGACGAGATCGGAGTCGTGGCGATACGGGGGGTACGCGCCCGCCGAGGACAACGATCCCCAGGCCGCCGTCATGACGAGAACCACGACGCCACCGATGGTGATCGGTCGTCGCACGCGCTCGACCCTCGACCAGCCGACGATCGACACCACCGATGTCACCACCCAGAGGACGGCCAGCACCCACATCCAGCGGATGAGGTAGTCGTAGAAGTTGCCGAAGATGCGTGCCGCGGCGACGAGACCGACGATCGTCACAGTGCCGAGTCCGAGGTGCGCCACCTGGAGCCTTCGACGACCACGAGCCGCGAAGATTCCGATCCCCACCAACACCACGAAGAGCACGAAGCCCACCCACTGCGGCGAGTCGTACGGAGCACGGCCCGGTCCGCTCAACCACGGTCCGAAGAGATTGAGTTCACCGGCCATGGCCTTGAAGGCCGCGACGAATCCGACCGTGTCCGTCGGTGGATCGGTGAAGTGCTCCCACAAACGTCGCAGATTTCCACCACCCGGTCGGAGTTGCTCGACCACCGGAGGTATCCACATGATCGCCATGAGGAGGATCGACCAGCCGAGCCAACGTCGGTCCTCTCTACGTCCCTTGATCAGAACGTGTGCGGCGACGCCGACCACCAGAACGGCCACGAGCGGCACGTAACTGATGTGGGTTTGCAAGCAATGGGTTCCCACGACGCACATGACCGGCAGCGCCCGAACGTGCCCGTCGATGACTCCCCACGCCAACACGAGGAAGAGAAGGAAAGCGAAAACCGGTATCCAGACATTCCACGGTTCGAGGAAGAAGCGCGGCGCGAGTGCCCGGACCATCAAGGCGAGGGTCGTCGCCAATACCAACATCGCCCGATCGCCGACCCACCGTCGAGTCAGGTGGAGCGACGCCCAGATCGACGCGAAGTGAAGGGTCAGTGTCGAGACGAGAACACCGAGGCTCGTACGACCGAACAAGAGATAGATCGGGTACATCGCGTAGGCCATGGAGGGCCCGGGGGTGTATCCCTGATTGTTGATGTCGTTTCCGACTCGCGCCGCCACTCCGACGAGCGGTGGATGACGCGGGATTCCGCGCAACATCAATTCGGTGTGCGAGACATCCCCGGTCGGATACCAGTGTCGCAAGAGATTCGATGCGACGGTCACGATGGCCGGCAGCAAGACCACGACGGCGGTCAAGAACGACACCCACCACGGATGACGTCGGGTCACCTCGACGACCCGATCTCGGACTTCTCGCATCCGATTCATCGAACTTCGGCCACGATCGCCCGCGCGACCCGCTCGAGCCCCGCTGGGGAAAGTTGATCACCCGACCATGTGTCGATTCGTCCGGTGGCCGGACAGTCCTCCCACCACAGACAATCAGCGATCGTGCCCGGCTCGCCGACCAATCGCCCGGCCTCTACTACTCGCGCGCCGAGCGCAACGAGAGCATCCACGACCGGATCTCTCCCCGTCGAGATGTCGACGACGTGAAGAGTTCGGCCCTTGGCGGACGCCGTGATGTCCGATGCGATGTCCGATGCGATGTCGGCCGCCGCCCCGCACGTCGCTCCCGTGGGCATCCACAGCACGATGTCGTCGGCTTCGGAGTCCGACTGCTCCACTTCATCGGCGACATCACACCAATCCACGTCATGTTCCGACCACTCGACCCGCCATCCCTGTTCGCGTAAGCGGCGTTCGATCGACTCCCGTCCGGGAGCGAAGTCGGGATTCACGTGAACCGACACGTCGACATCGGCCCCCCGACCGACCAGACCCGGCCACCACCAGAAGCCGAGCACCACGAGTCCGGCTGTGATGGCCACCACGGTTCGTCGGTTGATTTTCGGCCAGCGGCCCGACGACGCGCGCATCGTTTCGACCGTACCAGCGCCGACGGAACATCACCGGCCATACCAGGGCCCTGTCGTAGTATCGGGCGTCCACCCGACGTTCGTTCCGGACGTCGTCGACACGAATGGCCAACGTGGAAGCAACCTCCGCCCGCCTCGACGCCCGCTGGATCCCCTTGGCGCTGGCCGTGGTCGACGCGTTCTGGTTCGGACTCCACATCTCGGCTGGAACGCCTTACAGCCCGGTTCTACGCGGTGCGGTTCTCGTGGTGCTCGCTCTCGGAATGCGATCGATTCTCGGTCGACGACGGGGCACGGTCTCCATCTACCTCGCGTGGTGGTGCGCGATCGGCGTCGCCGTCTTCGCGCACGGCAACACGACCCTCTCTCCTCGTTCACTCGCCCTCAGTGCTCTCTTGTTCCACCCCCTCACCGAAAGTGCCCTACCGGGACTCGATGTCGGGCCACTTCTCGCCGTCGCGCTCCTGATCGCACTCGCCGTCCCTTCGCGCCGCCTCCTCACGCCCGCCAGGCATCGTCTGTTGACGTCACCGTCCTCCGAGTCATCGATCGGCCCATGGCTCGCCGGTGGCCTCGTGATCTTCGGACGCTCGTGCTTCGACCTGATCGCGCGCCAGTCGGTGGAGAACGTACGCATCGTCGACGGCCGGGTCACCGCCCTCGAAGGTCCGTCCACGACCACGGTCATCTGGACTCTCGTCACGGCGATCGCGCTCTCGATTCCCCTCGTCACCGGAGTTCGCGTCGTCCTGCGTCGGACCACCGATGGGCATTGGTCGTGGCCGTCGTATCGCGTCGGGCTCGCCCTCATGACCTCATCGGCATTGCTGATCCGATTACTGACACTCCTCACTGTCGCCCCGACGCGCACCGACGGTGGCGACCCGCTCTTCTACCACTCGACGGCCAACATCCTCGCCGAAGGCGGAGGCTTCCCCGAACCGCTCAATTTCATCGCCCACCAGCGTTGGATTCCGAGCGCCTTGCACGGCCCGCTATATCCGCTCGTCCTGTCCGTGTCGTCGCGCCTCGGCGGCACGACTTACTTCGATCACAAGTTCCTGTCGCTGATGATCGGATCCGCGGTCGTGGTGATGACCGGCTTGGTCGCGGCACGAATCGCCCCTCCCGAACGACGCTCACTCGTGTCCCTCCTGGCCGCCGGCTTCGCGGCGATCTATCCGAACCTCTGGATCGTCGACGGAGTGATGTTCCCCGAGGGACTCATGGCTCTTTGCTGCCTGGTGGTCGTCTACGGTGCGTACCGCTGGCGCGAGCGACCGAGCGTGCGATGGGCGGTGGGCATGGGCGCCATGACCGGCCTGGCCGCTCTCACGCGTGGCGAAGGGTTGCTGCTGGCCGTCGTTCTCATCGTTCCGTGGCTCCTCACCAATCGCGCCTTGCCCCGACGTGAACGGTGGCGACAGTTGGTAGCCGCCGGCCTCGCGTGCTTGGTCGTGCTGGCACCGTGGATGGTGCGCAACGCGAGATCGTTCGACGATTTCGTTCCCTTGTCGACGAATGGCAACGAACTCTTCGTCTATGCCAACTGCGACGAGACCTACAACGGCAAGTTCCTTGGCTTCTGGCTCTACGACTGCCAAGACCAATTGCGCGAAGCCGGACTCGACGCCACCGGCGACGAAGCCGCCAAATCCCTTCACTGGCGACGACTCGGACTCGAATACGCCCGCGAACATGCCGGGGAGCTTCCTAAGGTCGTGACCGCTCGGGTTCTTCGTCAGTGGGAGCTTTTCCGGCCCTGGCAGAACGCCGACTTCGCTCCGATCGAAGGACGCAACAAGAACGCGGCCCGCGCCGGTCTCTTCATGTATTACGCGCTCGCCGGCCTCTCGATCGTCGGAGCCCGTTCGCTCCGCCGTCGTCGAGTCGGTCTTCTACCTCTTGCGTCGCTCCTCATCGGCGTGACCCTCACGGCGGCCTACGCCTACGGAACCACCCGTTTCCGAGTGCCGGCCGAACCCGTACTGTGCGTTCTGGCTGCGGTCGGCGCGCTCCCCCTCATCGATCGGGCCCGGCGTCGCTGGCCTCTCGCCGCTCGATCCGACGAGCAGGAGAGCTCGTCGACTCCGTTCGTACTCGGCGGACGAGTCGGCCTTCGCCGAGCGTTCACCCGGGCGGCGATCCGTTCGTGGGTCGCGGTCGCGGCGGTCGCCGCCGCCGTCGGAGGCGCTCTACCTGCGTTGTATCGAGCCACCGGAAGCACGATGGAAGAAGGCTTCATGCTCGTCTTCCCCGAACGCGTGATCAAAGGCGCCGTGGCCAACGTCGATTTTCTCCACCTCTACGGACCGGGCTCACTTCACTTTCTCTCGCTGTGGTACCGGATCTTCGGTGTCTCACTTCCGTCCGAAAGAACCTTCGGACTGCTCCAACATCTCCTCGTGATCTTCGGCCTCTACGTCGTCACGAGACCATGGGGCCGGGTGACGGCGGCTGGTGTGGCGATCACCTCGGTCGTGTTCGTTCTCACTCCCATCGGGCTCCAAGCGCTCGCCTGGTCGGGCGCAGTGGGTCTCGGACTGTGGTCGGTGATCTTCGCTCTCCGGGCCCGACATCGCACCGACTCGTCACCCACCACGTCACTGATCCTCTCGGGCGTCTTGGCCGGTTTGGCGCTTTCGTTCCGACCCGACCTGATCCTCGCCCTCGCGCTCGGGGTCGTGTGGTTCATCCGACGCGAACGCCGACACCTCGGTGCTGGATGTCAGCGCCGTTGGTCAGGCGGGTTGGTTCTCGGCCTGATCCCGGTGTGGTGGCACCTCGTTCAAGCTGGACCCGTCGCGTTCTTTCGCGGTGTGTTCCTCGAACCGGTCTTCGAATTACGTGGAGGTCGAGAACTCCCACGCCCTCCTAGTTGGGATCATCTCGACGGAGCACTGCAAGTGATCGGTGAGAAATTCGCTCCGTGGTGGGGTCTGCCGAGCCTGAGCGGGGCCAAGCAACTCTTTCTCTGGTTCTTCGCACTCCCGATCGTCGCCATCGTGGTGTGGATGATCGCTCGCCGCGTGAGCACCCGCCTCGATGAGCGGAAAGGAACGGTTCTCGTGGCCGCTTCGCTCTTCGGGATCGGTCTCTTGCCCCAGGCGTTACAGCGACCCGATTCGGCGCACTTCAACTGGGTGTCGTGCATCTCGTGGCCCCTGGCCATCGTCGCCGTCGTCGACCTTCTCCGCTGGCGCGCGCCACGACTCCACCCCACGCTTCGAAAGACGTTCGCGCTGATGGCCCTGGCCTCGATGGTTCTGGTGGTCACCCCGCATTTCACGGTTCGCACCTACGCCGATCTCGTCAAACGTTCCGTGACGAACGAGGACACGAGGCTCGTCGTCGAACGTCACGGTCGTTCGTTCAATCTCGGCGACTATCGCCCGTGGCGTGCTTCACAGGAGGTCGTGGCCGATCTCGATCGTTGGAGCCGACCCGGCGAGCGACTCCTCGTCGGACCGGTCGACCTTCGCCAAACCGCGTACAGCGACGCGTTCTTCTACTACCTCTTCCCCGAACTCGAGCCCGCCACTTACTTCATCGAGATGGACCCCGGCCTGGCCAACGAGGAAGGTTCGCGCTTGGCCGACGACGTCCTTCGTGCCGACTGGCTGATCCTGACCCGCTTCTGGAGCGGCTGGATCGAACCCAATGATTCGATCGTCTTCGGGTCCGACCTCCCCAACCAGATCGTCGAAAGCAACTTCTGTCTACGCGGTTCGTATCAGGCCGATGTCCTTCGCTTGTATCAACGATGCGATCGCGGGGAAGGCATCGGACCGTACGACCCTCCGTACCAACCTCGGGTCGATTACGCAGTGGAAGTACTCGTCCCGGTTCCACCCCGACCCGATGGCACGTGCACGCCGACCTGCAACGGTCGACCGGCACCCGATGGTGAGGGATTCAGCCCAGGGGAAGCCGCCGCCATAACGGAGCAGGCACGTGTCGGAGGATCATGAAGATCCAACGCAGGATTCCCGGCGCCCACACGATTCGGCGACCGGTTCGTAGTCCGCTCGCCACGGCATCGGCCACCACATCGGGAGTGGTGGCGAATGGTGCCGCCTCGAGACCAGCGGTCATCGAAGAATGAACGAAGCCCGGGCGCACGATCAACACCCCGGCGCCCGTTCCTTCGAGTGAATCGCCGAGTCCCTGCGCGAAACCGTCCAGTCCGGCCTTGGTCGAGCCATAGACGAAATTGGCCTTGCGCACTCGCTCGCCGGCCACACTCGACAACACCACGAGTCGTCCGTGGCCCTGCTTTCTCATCTGCGCGGCAACGGCCAGAGCGATCGATGCCGCCGATGCGAAATTGACCCGAACGAGGTCGGCCGCTGACGCGGGATCGTTCTCCAGACGCTCCTGATCTCCGAGTTGGCCGAAGGCGAGGATCACGACGTCGAGATCGCCGGTCCGATCCACCAGAGCCCGCACGAATCCGACATGGTTCGATTCATCGGTCGCCTCGAACTCGACCGCCTCGGCCACGACTCCCGGGCGGGTCAGGGACGCCACGGCCAGACCGGCGGTCTCGGGGCGACGGCAGGCAAGGGTCACGGTCTTGGTGGACGGCGCCATCAGCCGACGGGCAATGGCCACCCCGATGTCGCTCGTTCCTCCGAGAACGAGGATGTTCTGCGGTTCACCGAATGCGTTCTGCACGTCAACCCACCAATTCCAGTCGTCGGGCGAGATCGCTGGCGAAGACGCCGTTCGGATCCCACTTGTCTCGCGTCGTCCTCCACTCGGCCAACCGCGGATAGCCAGCCCTGATCACGTCAGCCGACGTGTGCGCGTCCTTGGCCAGATAGTGACGACCACCCACCGACAACACCAATTCGTCGAGTGAGTGCGACAACGCGGCGATTTCGTGGGCGGCCGCTGGCATGTCGACCGTGAGCGTCCATCCGGGCATCGGGAAGCTGAGTGGGGCCTCGTTCGACGCGCCGAAACGTTTCAGAACAACGAGTGGACTGGCCAGACGCGACGCCACGATCCGTTCGATGATCCGCCGGAACACGTCTTCGTGTCCGAAGGGCACCACGAACTGGTACTGCACGAATCCACTGCGCCCGTACAGACGATTCCATGCTCCGACCGAGTCGAGTGGATGGAAGAACGCCGGGATCGACTTGATCTGACCGGTTTGCCGGTCGGGTTCCTTGCGGAACCAGAGTTCGTTGAAGATGCGCGACGTCGCCGCATTCACGAGTCCCGGGCCGGGCACGACGGGAGGCACGGTCAACAGATGACGCGGCGCGTACTGCAAGGGATCGGAAGCCGATTTCGGATCCAGATCGGATCGCCGGGCGTGGTCGCCCCGCCACAGCACGCTCCGCCCGAACTTGCGCCCGGTCGCCAGGAGGTCGACCCACGACACCGAATAGCGGGAGTTCTCGTCGCCGGTCGACATCTCGGTGATGAGCTCATCGAGATCACGACAGCGGATCGTGTCGACGGTGCAACGACTCGTCTCCACGCGCAACAGACGGAAGGTTGCGTCGAGAACGACTCCGGTGAGCCCCATGCCGCCGATCGTCGCCCAGAAGAGGTCCGGGTGCTCACGCGGCGAAACTTCCACTACCTCGCCGGACGCGGTCAGGATCGCCATCCGCTCGACGTGATTCCCGAAACTTCCCTCGACATGGTGATTCTTGCCGTGGATGTCGGAGGCGATCGCCCCACCAACGGTCACGTAACGCGTTCCGGGGGTCACCGGCACGAAGTATCCGCGCGGAACGATGAGGCGCATCAATTCGTCGAGACTCACTCCCGCCCCGACGGTGACCGTTCCCCGAACGTCATCGATCACGGCCTCGGCGGCCCGGTCGGCGATGGTCAGCACTCGCCCACCCGCGTTCTGTGCCGCATCGCCGTAACTACGGCCGAGTCCACGAACGACGACACCGCGATCCGAGGAGTCCTTCAGGTGTTCGGCGAGACCCTCGACGGGAACTTCGGCCAGCAACGACACCGACGGGCTCGTGCGGCCCCAACCCGACAACGAGATTCGGCGGTAGTCGGGGGCCATGAGTGCCAGAGCCTACCGAGGTCGGGCGCAGTGGTCAGCCCACGTAGACGCCCAGCCCGAAGAGAACGAGCCAGACGACACCCATGAGTTGCAGGACCCGATCGGCCGCGAAGACTTCTTCCGGAGCGCCACCCTGACCCTGTTCGATCACCAGCAGATAGCGCAAGAGAGCGGCCAGCATGGGGACGATCGAGAGTTCGTAGAAGGGCCACGAAGCACCCGAGAGTTCCTTGGTGTCGAAGGCCCACGTGCAGTATGCGACGAGAGTTGCGCCAACACTCACCGACAGAACGATTCGCAGATAGCCGAGCGTGTACTGCGAGAGCGTCGAGCGGGTCGACGGCGCCTGATCGCCCATGTCGCGCAATTCGGCATAACGCTTTCCGGTCACGATGAACAACGATCCGCAACTCGTGCACAACAGGAACCAGGTACTCATCGGCACTCCGGTCGCCTCGGCCCCGGCGATGGCACGGATCACGAAGCCCGAAGCCACGGCGATGAGGTCGATCACTGCGTGCTTCTTCAGAACGTACGAGTACGACACGGTCACGACCACGTAGACGATGACGGCGAACCCGCTGTGCCAGTCGGGCACGAATCCGAGCGCCACACCTCCGAGCAGCAGAAGAGTGCCGGCGATCTTGGCCGTCGTGAGACCCACCAGTCCGGCCGCGATGGGTCGATTGCGTTTGGTCGGGTGCTGACGATCACCGGCCACGTCCACGATGTCGTTCCAGTAGTAGGTGCCGCTCGCCGCCAACGACAAAGCCGCGAACACCACGAGCGCGCGCCACAGGCTCGAGCCGTTGTCGAGGACCCCCGCCGCGCCGGGAGCTGCGAAGACGAGGACGTTCTTGGTCCACTGCTTGGGACGCGCTTCGCGGACGAGAGCCCCTATGGAAGTACTCATGACGACGCCTCCGGACGATCGGCCAGAAGAGTCTTACCCACCAGATGTGGATGCGACGCCATTTCGAGGAGATGGCGATCGCCGCTGGAGTCTCCGTAGGCGTAGACGATTTCCGGTGCGAAACCTTCGTCGGCGAACCAAGCACGGATCCGGCTCACCTTCTCCGACCCTCGGCAATTGGCGCCCTCGAGGGTCCCGGTGCACAAACCAGCGGAGTCGATCCCGACGCGGGTGGCCAGCGCGGCACGAGCGCCGATGCGCTCCGCGATGTGTCGAACGTAGGTCTCGTACGAGGCCGACACGATCACGACGTCGTGACCGGATCCGAGATGCCACCGAAGGCGGGCCGTGGTGTCGGGACGCATCCACGTGGCCACTACGTGGTCGGCGAATCTCCGTCCGAGCTCGTCGACGTCGGTGGCCCGTCGACCCCGCAGGGCCGAACGAGTCAGGATCGCCTTGACCGTGTCCCGGTCACGTCGCAACCCGGCCACGACCAGAGCCGGCAGCCGAACGACGAGACGACCGGCGAATCCCCAGCGCCCCGCCCGCCACAGGAACGGCAGAACACAATCCCGCGTCGTGAGGGTCTTGTCGAGATCGAAGGCCGCCACGATCCGTCGGCCGGAGTCGGATGAATCGTGTACCTCGTCACTCACGATCGACTCCCGATCAATCGCTCGCGCACTTTCCACCACTCGGGCCAACTCTTGGAGACGACCCCGGGGTCGTCGATGGAAATGCCGTCGATTCGCAGGGCGAGCAACGACCAGGCCATGGCCAACCGATGGTCGTGATGGACGTTCAACTGAGCGCCCCGATACGTGTCGGGCGGTTGGGGAACGATGCGCAGCCCGTCGTCGAGAACTTCAGCCCCGCATCCGATGCGTCGCAGACCCTCGGCGAGATCGGCGAGGCGATCGCTCTCTTTGTGACGGATGAACCCGACACCCTCGATGGTGGTGGGTGAGGTGGCGAATGCCGCCACCACGGCGAGGGTCGGCACCAAGTCCGAGAAGTCGGCCATGTCGATCTCGATGCCGCTCAACTCCGCTCGACCATTCACGGTCGTGCGGCGGTCTCCCGTCTCGACCGCACAGCCCATCCGAGCGAGCACATCGGGGAACACGGCGTCACCCTGTAACGACTCCGCACCGAGACCTTCGACCGTCACCCGACCGGCGGTGATCGCCGCTGCGGCCAACGGATACGAGGCCGACGAAGCATCGGCCTCCACGTGGTAGTCGGTCGGCGTGTAATCGCCCGCTTCGATCCGGATCATTCCGTCGGAGACCGCGATCCCGCCGACGCCGAACGACGCCATGACCGCCGCCGTCATCTCGACGTACGGTCGCGACACGAGCGTGGAAGTGATCTCGATCGTGAGCCCGTTCTCCAAGAGTGGCGCGATCAGCATGAGCGCGGTCACGAATTGGCTGCTCGTGTCGCCCGCCAGTGCGATCGTCCCGCCGGTCATGGAGCCACGGGCGATTCGCACGGGGAGATGACCCGACTCTCCTTCGGCCTCCACTCGGGCGCCGAGACGGGTCAGTGCATCGTGCAACACTCCCATCGGGCGACGACGAAGTGCCGTCTCACCGTCGATCCGCGTGGATTCGACACCGAGGGCCGCCACCGCAGTCAGGAACCGGGACGTCGTGCCGGCCAAGCGAGCATCGATGGAAGCCCCACCCGCGATCTCGGTTCCCCGACCATCCACCGATGCAACGGAACCATGGAACTCGATACCTGTTCCGAGCCGGCCGAGGCCATCGACCATGGCAACCGTGTCGTCGCCCGTCGACAGACCGTGAATCTCGCTCCGACCCCGAGCGAGGGCCGCGCACACGAGCGCCCGGTTCGCCACGCTCTTGGAGCCGGGGACCTCCACCGTTACATCGATCGGACCGGGGGCCCGGCGCAGCACGGGACCGGTCATGCGAGTCGCTGAACCGAGGGTCGGAAGCCCCGGGCGAGAAGACCCCCACGGAAGACTTCGGTCGAGGCGATGTCGACGAGGATGACGGCGATACCACGGTCACCTTCGACGGAGTGAACGACCTCGAAGTTCGAGATGTTCACACCGAGTTCGGCGGCGAGCGTGAACACTTCAGCGGCCGCTCCGGTGCGGTCGGGAATCGGGATGCGGACCTCGGCCAATTCCTCGGGACGAGTCACACGAGCCGGGAGGTTTGAGCGCGCTTCACGCGCTTCGGTCAGCCGGCGTCGTAGACCCTCGCGATCACCGTCCACGACGACCGCGCGCATTTCACCCAGACCCTCGATGAGCGAATCGAGAACACCGGCGATGGCCTCACGATTTTCGTCGCAGATGTCGAGCCAGATCGACGGGTGACCCGACGCGATTCGCGTCATGTCGCGAAAGCCTCCCGCGGCCAACCGCAGAAGCGCTGCGTGTTCTTCGGCGCGCTGACTCGCCAAGCGCATGAGGGTCGCCGCGGTCAGGTGCGGAACATGGCTGACGACGGCCACGAGTCGGTCGTGACGCGCCGGATCCAGACCGATCACTTCGGCACCGAGTTCGCTCACGATCGCGGCCAC
>SYCI01000108.1 GCA_005787035.1 Actinomycetota bacterium
ATCACGGCGCCAACCGCCTCGGTGCTTCGGCGCTCATGCAGGGTCTGGCCGATGGTTACTTCGTGTTGCCGTACACGATCGGCAACTACCTCGCCCCGATGCTCAACAAGCCGATTCCTGGCACCGATCATCCGGCGTTCAAGGAGGCCGAGATGGCGGCCACCGCACGGTTCGAGGGCTACCTGAACATCAAGGGCACGCGCTCACCCGATTGGTTCCACCGTGAACTCGGCAAGATCATCTGGGACTACTGCGGTATGGAGCGCACACAGCAGGGTCTCGAGAAGGCTTTGTCGGAGTTGCCGGCGTTGTACGAGGAGTTCCAGAAGGATCTTCGCGTCACCGGCGATGGCGCGAGCCTCAACCAGACGCTGGAGAAGGCCGGCCGCGTGGACGACTTCTTCCAGCTCGGCATGCTCATGTGCCGCGATGCTCTCGAGCGCAACGAGAGTTGCGGCGGACACTTCCGCGCCGAGTACCAGACCGATGAAGGTGAGGCGCTGCGCGACGACGAGCGCTTCGCCCACGTCGCCGCCTGGGAATGGACCGGCGATCCGACCAAGTCGGTGCGCCACACCGAAGACCTCGAGTTCAACACCGTCCACCTCGCGACCCGGAGCTACAAGTGAGCAACCACCTCTCCAATCTCACCCTCAAGGTCTGGCGTCAGTCGGGCCGCGACGACTCGGGTCACTTCGAGTCGTACAAGATCGACTCGATCTCCGACGAAGCATCGTTCCTCGAGATGCTCGACGTGCTGAACGAGAAGCTCATCGGCGACAACAAGGAGCCCGTCACCTTCGACCACGACTGTCGTGAGGGAATCTGCGGAACCTGTTCGCTCATGATCAACGGTCAGGCCCACGGTCCCGAGCGCGCTACGGCCACTTGTCAGTTGCACATGCGCAAGTTCAAGAGTGGCGATGAGATCGTGATCGAGCCCTGGCGAGCCTCGGCTTTCCCGATCATCAAGGACCTCATGGTTGATCGTTCGGCCTTCGACCGCATCGTGGAGTCGGGCGGTTTCATCACCGCCCCCACCGGTGGTGCACCCGACGCCAACCTCATCCCGATCCCCAAGCCCGTGGCCGACGCCGCCATGGACTCGGCGCAGTGCATCGGTTGCGGAGCATGCGTGGCGGCATGCCCGAACGGTGCGGCCAATCTCTTCACGGCGGCCAAGATCTCGCATCTCAACCTGCTGCCGCAGGGCCAGGCCGAGCGTTACAAGCGCGTGGAGGCCATGGTGGAGACGATGGACGAGTACTTTGGCTCGTGCACCAACCACGGTGAGTGCGAGGCCGCGTGTCCCAAGGAGATCTCGATCGACGTGATCGCCCTCATGAACAAGGACTACCGCGCCGCCAAGTTCAAGAACCGCAAGGAACTCAGCCGCAACTGATCACGCACCGGTGACGTGGGTGGTGTACCGATTGGTTGCCACCACGTCACCGCACTGCAGCGTCAGATCGAGGGTGATCGGACCGGGCGCGTAGGGGGCCACGATCTCGACCTCGCCCACCCGGGTGCATTCATCGGGAAGGATGTCGCCTTCCCACTTCCACTCGCGTCGTTCGCCACCGGCCTCGACCACGGCTGACACCTCGGTGTCGGCGAGCGAGTCGTGGCGATCGCTCACCGCGTGAACGGCCACTCGTAGTCGTGAGCCACCTTCGATCGTGGTGGGGAGTCGGTCGGCCACGATGATCACGGGACGACAGGCCTCGGCGAGTGCCGTGTAGCCGAGTTTGGGTACGCGTTCGGAGTCGAGGACGCTCCACGACACCATGGGCATCGCATCGTTGAGTGCGAACATGCAAAAGCCCCCGGTGGGTCGGTACTTGAGCCGGCGCAACGTTTCGATGTGATGCTTCAGGAGTTCGGCCTGATACTGCTGCGTCGCGTCGCGCCATTCCTCGAAGGTGTCGAAGGCCGCTGGTGGCACGTGCAGATCGAAGATCTCCTTCTGCAGTCCGTGTTCGCGGCGCAGGTGGTCCCAGTCGAGGTCGGGCCATGTTGTGGTGTCGATGAAGTCGGCCGAGTTCGGTACCGCTTGGGCGCCGAACTCGCTCACGAAGC
The DNA here is from genome assembly GCA_005787035.1 of Actinomycetota bacterium. Classification (GTDB taxonomy): domain Bacteria; phylum Actinomycetota; class Acidimicrobiia; order Acidimicrobiales; family Ilumatobacteraceae; genus Casp-actino8. The sequence goes on from SYCI01000108.1 coordinate 2,080, forward strand.
GCACCAGACGAGGAATGCGCGCCGCGAATCCGGGCAGATCCCTCTCGTTCCCGTGGTACCAACCGAAGTAGAGATGACTGTCGGTTCCCTCGAGCATGGGCAGGTGGGGGAGCACGCCGCTGTGGGCGATCACCGGTCGTGTTTCGTCAGTGCGTTCGAAGGCCCGCTTGACCCAACGATCGAGGATGCTCTTGTTCCAACTCGGAAGTTGGTGCCCGGCCAAGAAGGGAAGAACGAGCTTCTTGACGTCGAACGTGTCGCCATCGCTGATGCTGAGCGAAAACGGCTCGTTGTGCGCGCACCACATGACGATCGAGGGGTGATGACCGATCACCGACACCGCCTCTTCGGCCTGGCGCACCGCTTCGCGACGGATCTGGCGGGCGTAGCCCCACTGCAAGGGGAAGTCCTGCCACACGAGAACACCCATCTCATCGGCCGCGTCGTACAACTCGGGGCGGGAGATGTGGCCGTGGACGCGAACCAGGTCGAGTCCGGCCTCCTTGGCGAGTTCGATGTCGCGTCGCAGTTCATCGGGTGATGCATCGCCGAGTGCGGCGCGGGTGGGGGCGAGGTTCGCGCCCTTCACGAAGAGACGTTCGCCGTTCACCGAGAAGATCCAGTCCTGCACCGCGACCTCGCGCAGGCCGGTACGCCGCGATGTCTCGTGACTCAGCACGTTGTCGGTGAACACCTGCAATGTGATGGTGGTGAGGGGCTGTGCACCAAGCGACCACGGCCACCACAGTTGCGGGTCGTCGATGTCGATGTTCCAGTCGATCGAGTTGAGTCCGACCGCGAGAGTCCGCTCTTGTTCATCGGCCACGAGCCCGTCGACGAGGGTCACGAGTTTGACCGGCCGCTCGGTGGCGCTGTCGAGGCGCGCACGGAGTCGTACATGGGCGCGGACTTCGTTGACGTCGCGACACAACACACTCCACGCGTCGATGCGCACCGGTCCGGTCCGCTCGAGGCGCAGGCCGCGCCACAATCCGCCCGGGTTGAACGACGGCGAGATGCAATCCCAATGCTGGAAGACGCCGGTGATGTTGCGCTTGGCGCGCTTGTCGCGTTGTGGAGAGCAGGTGGCCGCCACGGCCAGCACGTGTTCTTCATCGAGACGCGACAGAGCAGTGATGTCGTAGGCGTGCGGAACGAAGTAACCCTCGGGGTCACCCAGATACGCGCCGTCGAGCCACACATCGCCTTGGTAGAAGATTCCGTCGAGCACGATGAAGCGCCGCTCGGCTTCGGCTGGTGGCCCGGCATTGAACGAGGTCCGATAGAGCAGTGGCCGTTCGTTGTCGGCGAACAGCGGATCGGACTGCCAATGTCCGGGCACGTTGATCGTGGGCCACTCGTCGTCGTCCACGTCGAGACCGACGCCGGTACGCAAGATGTCGTCGGTGGCCGGCGTGACCCGCCACGGACCCGAGAAGTCGTGCAACGTCCAAGGGTCGGTCATGTGCGCTCGTGAAGCCGACCGTGTCCGACTTTCGGCCATGTGTCCACCGTAGTGGAGACCCTCACGTTGCGGCCGCCGTTCCCGCTGACGGAGGCGTGCGGTGGGAGGGTTACTGTCGTGCCATGAGCAGCACCGCGCAACCTTCGACCATTCGTGAACTGCGGGCTTCGGGCTGGGTGTCGCGGCCGGTCAAAGAGGAGATGCGGCTCAACGCGGTGGCCCGGATCTCGGCCGGCGAACCATTGTTCGAAGGCGTGCTCGGCTACGAGGACACCGTCATGCCACTTCTCGAGAATGCGATCCTCGCCGGTCACGACGTGATCTTCCTCGGCGAGCGCGGCCAGGCCAAGACCCGCATGATTCGCAGCCTCACCAATCTCCTCGACGAATGGATGCCCATCGTCGCCGGCAGCGAGATCAACGACGACCCGTACTCGCCGGTGTCCAAGCACGCACGCGATCTCGTGGCCGAGCACGGTGACGACACGCCGATCGAGTGGGTGCATCGCGACACCCGATTCGGCGAGAAGCTGGCCACGCCCGACACATCGATCGCCGACCTCATTGGTGAAGTCGATCCCATCAAAGTCGCCGAAGGTCGTTATCTGAGCGACGAACTCACCCTCCACTACGGCTTGGTCCCGCGCACTAATCGCGGCATCTTCGCCATCAACGAACTGCCCGACCTGTCCGAGCGCATCCAGGTCGGTCTGCTCAACGTGCTAGAGGAGCGCGACGTTCAGGTCCGCGGCTACAAGATCCGTCTGCCACTCGACGTTCTGCTCGTGGCCTCGGCCAACCCCGAGGACTACACCAACCGCGGTCGGATCATCACCCCGCTGAAGGACCGTTTCGGCAGCCAGATTCGTACTCACTATCCGCTCGACACCGATACCGAAGTGCAGATCATCCGCCAAGAGGCTCGTCCGCCTTCGGTCGGCGACGTGAAGGTCGCGGTTCCGTCGTACATGGAGCGTGTCGTGGCGACCTTCAGCCAGTTGGCTCGTAGTAGCAGTCAGGTCAACCAGCGCAGCGGTGTGAGTGTGCGTCTGAGCGTGAGCAACTACGAAGTCATGGCGGCCAACGCGTTGCGGCGCGGCCTACGTCTCGGAGAACGGTACGTCGTTCCGCGCGTGTGCGACCTCGATGCCTTCGCATCGGCCTCGGGAGGGAAGATCGAGATCGAAGCACTCGAAGACGGACGCGAGGGTCAGGTGTTGCGCGACCTCGTGAAGTCGGCCGTGCTCACGGTGTACCGCGAAGTCGTCCGGCCCGAACTCGCCGGCGCGGTGCTGACGGCTTTCGAAGAGGGCGCCACGGTGAGCACCGGTGAAGACGTTCCCTCAGCCACTCAGGCCGCACTCGCCGAACAGATTCCGGCCTTCAAGCCGGTACTCGATCAACTTCTCGAGGGTGATACCAGTGCGGCCGCGGTGGCCGCCGGCGTCGAATTCGTACTCGAGGGTCTGCACCTGTCGAAGCGCCTGAACAAGGACGCGAGTTCGGCTTCGGGTGGCACGTACCGCGCGCGCTGACTCTCAGCGACCGAGTTTTTCTTCGACTTCCTTGAGCGCCGCCACGACTCGGTCGGTTTCGCTGCGGTGTTCGTGCACGAGGCGCACGAGCCAGAAACGCATGAAGCGTGCCACCGAGTACCGAATGAACAACGCGGTGCCGAGCACCACCAGTGCGAGACCGATGAACGTGCCGGTGGCCAGGAACGCCACCTGATCACCGAGGTCGGTGGTGCCACTGGCTTGGAAGCCACCCAACACCGCGAGCACCACGCCCGCCACGAGGGCGATCACGCCGATGACGAGCAGGATGCGCTCGCGGTCACCGCGCCCACCGCGCAACTTGAGTTCGCCGATCTCCTGGGTGAAGGCCTGGATGCGGTCGTCGTTCACTTCTGACTCCATTCACTTCGGGATCCGCGAGGATCGTCGATCGGGAGAATCGTCACGTCGGCGACGATCCTAGATAAGCGCCGGCCAGGACATCCTCGCCGATCTCGGAGGCCGGGCCAGCGGCTTGCACGGTGCCGTGGGCGAGAACCACGGCCCAATCGGCCACGCCGAGCACCGTTCGGGCGAACTGTTCCACCACGAGGACCGACACACCATCATCGGCGATCGAGGCGACCTGCTCGTAGAGCTCGGCGACGATCTTGGGCGCCAGCCCCATCGAGAGCTCGTCGAGCAGCAGGATGGCGGGCTCGGTGGCCAGCGCACGGGCCAGCGACAGCATCTGTTGTTCGCCACCCGACATCGTGCCCGCCAGTTGGTTGCGCCGCTCGGAGAGTCGGGGGAAACGCGAGTACGCGCGCTCTTCGACGTCGGCGAGTTTGAATCCGGTGAACGTCGCCATGACGAGGTTTTCGCGCACCGTGAGATTCGGGAAGATGCCGCGTCCTTCGGGGATGGTGCAGAGTCCGGCCCGGGCGAGCGCATCGGGGCGCGCTCCGGTGACATCGCGTCCGGCAACGATCAACTGCCCGGAGTTCGGTCGTAGGAGACCGCTGACGACCTTGATGGCCGTGCTCTTGCCCGCCCCGTTGGGTCCGAGCAACACGACCACCTGACCGCGGCCCACCGCGAACGAGAGGTCGTGAAGAACTTCGATCGCGCCGTAGCCGGCACGGATGTTGCGGAGTTCGAGAATGGGTTCGGTCACGATGCCCCCAAGTAGGCCTCGAGCACTTTGGGATCGTGCTGGATCTCGTTCGGGGTTCCGTGGGCGATGATCTGTCCGAGATCGAGGACGTAGATCACGTCGCAGACCTTCATGACGAGTCCCATGTCGTGTTCCACGAGAAGTACACCGAGCCCGGTGGCCGCCAACGTGCGCAAGAGTTCGCCGAGTCGGTCGCTCTCGGCTTCGTCGAGGCCGGAGGCCGGCTCGTCGAGCAGCAGAAGTTTGGGACGAGTGGCCAGCGCGCGGGCGATCTCCACGAGACGGGCCGAGCCCGTGGGCAGATCGCCGGCCGGACGATCGGCGATGTCGGCGATGCCGACTCGCTCGATCATCTCGTCGACGATCGAGTTCACATTGGTGAGCGCGGCGAGTTCGGCCGCCACCTTGATGTTGTCGCGCACGCTGAGCGATCCGAAGAGTTCGAGACGCTGGAAGGTGCGGGCCATGCCGCGCTGCGCCCTCTTGTGGGCCGGAAGGTCGGTGATGTCGACCGAATCGAGGCTCACCGAACCGCCAGTGGGTTCCTGCATTCCACTGATCACGTTGAACAACGTGGTCTTGCCAGCGCCGTTCGGGCCGATCAAGCCGGTCACTTCACCGGCGCGAGCGAGGAGATTCACGCCATCGACTGCGGTGACGCCACCGAAGCGCACGATCACGCGATCCACGTACAGGAGGCTCACCGGATCACCACCCGCAGTTCGCGTTCGGCGCGCTCGATCTCCTCACCGCTGAAGTCACGGTCGAGACCGATCACGTCGGGGGAGTCGGCGCGTACACGCGGACCCGATTCCATGATGCGCTGGGCACCGAGTCCGATCACCGCAACCAGGATCACGATGGCGATGAGGCGTTGACCGGTCACGTCCAACGCAGTCGACCAGTCGATGGCGGCGGTGATCACGAGACCGGCGGCCAGATACACGACCGCAGTCGCCCGCCGTGCCGATGAGGAAGCGACCACGAGCGGCAGGTTGGGCGCGACGGCGAGGAACCACACGACTCCCGTGACCACGAAGGTCCAGTGCGACAACACGTCGGCCGCGGTGAGGGCCCAGATCACGAAAGCGCCGGCGCCGATGAAGACGAGGAGATTCCAGCGGCCCTTCAGGACGCGGAACGCTTCCGCGGTCTGAGTGGCGGCACCACTCGGGTTGCGTCCGAGCGTGATACCGATCGTTCCGGGCAGGATCTTGGAGAGGTTCTTCAGCGAAGGCACCACGCTGGCCAGCACCGAGTTGCCACCGAGCAGCAGGCCGCCGAACAGTGCGCCACCCACCGTGCCCACACCACCGACCACAGCGAGCAGGACCACCGGCAGGCTCTGGGTGAAGTCGTACTGCTGCGGGCTCACCTTGTCGCCGGCCAACGCGCCAGCACACGCACCGATACCGGCCGACAACGCGAAGGCCGCGACCTTGGTGCGGGTGAGGTTCATGCCGAGGGTCGCCGCTGCCGCCGGCGAATCCTTGAGTGCGATGAGCCGGCGGCCGAGGCGACTACGGCGCACGGCCACGACGAGGAGACCGAGTAGCGAGAACGCGGTCGCGGTCAGGATCAGACGACCGCGTGGTGAGTCGATCTCGACGAACGGGATCTTCAGAATCGGGACGGCGATGTTGCCGGATTGGAACGTCTGCTTCTGATTGAAGACGAGTTTGGTCACGAGGACGGCGAAGGCGGCCGTCGACAGAGCGAGATAGATGCCCGACAGGCGGAGAGCCGGCAGGGCCACGATTCCTCCGACCACCGCCACGATCACCACGGCGAGAACGAAGGTGGCGATGTTGCCGTCGCCGGGGAGTTTGGCCATGGCGATGGCTCCGAGGCCGGCGAAGGTGAGCGGCGCGAGCGACATCTGACCGGCGTAACCCGTGAGGGGTACGAGCGACAGAGCGACGATGGCCATGGTGAAGCCGTTGAGCAACAGCAGGGTGTTCGAGCGGGTGAGCATGCCCGAGATCGCGACGACCACCGCCACGAGGGAGACCGCACCGAGGATCGACGTACTCCACTCGGGCACCCGTGTCTCCTCGCGGAAACGAACGATGCCGGCGCGAAGTCGACTCTGCGGGCGGGTGAGCAACGCGATGAAGAGCACGATGGTCGGAATGGCGGCGCGGATGCCGGCGAGCGAGAAGCCGAAGGCCGACTGCGGGAACCACGACTCGTCGGAGTAGGCGAGGTAGTACGAGTCGAGGAGGCCGAGCACGGCCGCGCCGAGGAAGGTGAGCGGAAGGTTCTTGAGGCGGCCGATGATCGCCGCCGCGTAGGCGTTGATCACCAGGAGCACGAGCGGTTCGATGTTCAACTGCTGTTCGCCGGCCAGGAGAATGCCGGCGAGACCGGCGAGGGTGGCCGACAGCGCCCAGGCGAACATCGACACCCGGTCGGGTCGGCCTCCGTTCAGTTCGGTCAGATTGCGGTCGTCGACCACGGCGCGCATCGCCACACCCATCCGCGTGCGGAACAGGACGAGTCGCAGGACGATGGCGACGAGAATCGCGCAACCGAAGGTGATGATGCGATGCCAACTGACGTTGATGCCGGCGATCGACACACTGTTGCCCTCGAAGAACTTGAGGAAAGCCTCACGACTCGAGTCACTCGGCCAGACCCAGTTGGCGAGTCCGATCATGAAGGCGAAGAGCGCGACCGTGACCGAGAGTCGAACGACTTCGGTGGTACCTTGCAATCCGCGCATCACCACCCGCTCGGTCAGTGCACCGAACAGCGGGCACAGCACGAAGAGCGTCAGGAAGAGCGCGATCGGCGCCGGAACGTCCCAGTCGAAGCGGAGTTGCCAATACGTGAACGCGGCGAGCATGCCCGTCGCACCGTGGGCGAGGTTGAAGATGCCCGACGTCGTGTACGTGACGACGAGTCCGCTGGCCACCACCGCGTAGATCGCACCGGTCGACAGACCGATGATGGTGAAGGTCAGCAGTTGCTGCATCGTCGAGAATCAGTTCTCGCGGGTCGGATCGACTCCGGAAGTCGCGTCGCCGAAGTCGCCTTCGATGGCCACCGTGCCCGGGCTGTCACAGTGCCAGCCGCCACCGTTGTCGTCGGCCGAACCGAGCTCGGGATAGATACGAGTCCACTTGCCGTTCTCGACACCCATGATCAATCCGCACTCGGGTGGCAAGCCCGCGGCCGGGTTGGTCTCGGTGTGGAGGCCACCGCCGGTCCACGAGGTGATCTTGCGACCCTCGGCGAGCACGCACTCGCGCTCGAGCACGTTGTCGTTCGCGTCGAGGCAGTTGTTCGCGGCCACCGCGAAGAGCAGATACGCCGACGTGGCCTGGAGTCCGAGGCCGGCGATGCGACCGCTTGGGTTGTACTCAGCCATGTTGTCGAGGTACTGCTGCAACGCCGGATAGCGATCGGCTTCCTCGAACGGCGCGTATGCGGTGCGGGCACGGAATCCCTGATTCGATTCGGCGTTGCCCTCGGCCACCATCGCTTCGCTGTAGAAGTTGGCGTCGTTCAACACGAGTTCGGGGACGTAACCGACTTCGCGCATGGCCTTGTAGAGAAGGATGAGGTTGCCCGGTTCACCCACGAACGACATGGCCGAGACGTTGTTGTCCTTCAACTGTTGGGCGAAGGGCACCCAGTTGGCCTCACCAGCGGGTGCGTACGGAATCATCTGGGTGACTTCGTAGCCACCGAGGGCTTCCATCGAGGCCTTCAGACTGTCGGCGACCATCTTGGTGGTGAGGAAGTCGCCGTAGAGGATGGCGGTGTTCTTGATCGCGTCGGGATACGTGTTCTTGGCCCAGATCAACCAACTCGCCGGCTTGACGTCGATCGGATTGGGAATCGGCTGCACCTTGCCGTTGGCCATGGCCGCGGTGGCCGACACCGTGTAACCGGCGAAGCTGATCATTCCGCATTCGTGGAATCGTGGGAACATCTGGTCGTCGAACACCCAGCCGCCGCCGACCATGGCGAAGACTTCCGAACACGCCTGCTCCATGGCCGGCGGAACGTTGAACAACTTGCCGTCGAGATCGACGACCTCGATCGGAAGACCGCGAATGCCGCCCTGTGCATTGCACCAGCCGGCGAAGGCCTTGGCGGCGTCGAGCATTTCCACGGTGAGACCGGGTGCACCTTCGTAACCATGATCATTGGCAGCGCCGAGTTTCAGGGTGTCGCCACCGTTCTGACCATCCGCGATGGTGGGCACTCCGGCATCGGTGGCCGGGCCACACGGGCTCGGCAGATCGCCGAACATCGCTCCGGTGGGAGCTTCGGTGCTCGGAGCCTCCGATGCCGATGGTGCTTCCGTGGTTGCGGCCTCCGAGGACGCCGGGGCGGAGTCGCCCTCTTCGCGATTCGAGCATCCGACCGCTGCGGTCACGATGGCGACCAGCGCGATGACGGTCCGAACGGACTGACGGCGACGATTCATGTTTCCCCCTTGCGGACGGGATCCCCGGGTCCCGTTACAGGGGCGACACTAGCAATCGCCGGTGTGCCCTCGGCCAAGGACCCGTGCTAAGAACCAAGCGTGTCTGCACAATCGATCGGCGCTCTGAGCGGGGATTCCTTCGTCGCCCCATTGGAAGTCGCCTACCCCTACAAGCGAACGGTCGGGACGACTCTCTCGCGGTTCTTCAACTCGATGATCGAAGGTCGTCTCGAGGGAACCCGTGGTTCGGACGGCAAGGTCTATTGCCCGCCGGCCGAGTTCGACCCGATCACCGGCGCTGCGCTCACCGAATGGGTGACCGTCGGTGATGAAGGCACCGTGTCCACGTGGGCCTGGCAGTCCGAGCCCCAGCCCGACCAGCCGCTCGACCGTCCCTTTGCCTGGGCCCTCATCACCCTCGACGGCGCCGACGTGCCGATGCTCCACGCCGTCGACGCGGGTTCGATCGACCGCATCGGTACCGGCACACGGGTGAAGGTCCGTTGGGCCGCCGATCGCACGGGCGGTATCACCGACATCGCGTGTTTCGATCTTCTGGAAGGAGCGCGCGCATGAGTGAGGCCGACGGAATCCTTCGCGTTCGCCAGCCGATCGGTGTGCAATACCGCTGGTCGGCCGGTCCGAACGCGACCAGCCATCTGCAGGGATTGATCGAAGGTCGACTCATCGGCAAGCGGTGCCCTGGTTGTGAGCTCGTGTACTTCCCCCCGCGCAACGGCGTGTGCCCGAAGTGCGCGCGCATCCTCGGGGCCGACGTCGAGGTCGGCCCGCGCGGAACCGTGACGACGTTCTGCATCGTGAACGTCCCGTTCCTCGGGCAGAAGGTCAAGATCCCGTACGTGGCCGCCCAGATACTTCTCGACGGTGCCGACATCTCGATGCAGCACCTGATCCAGGAGTGCGAAGCCGACGAGGTCCGTATCGGTATGCGCGTCGAACCGGTCTGGAAGGACCGTTCGGAATGGGGGCCGACGCTCGAGAGCATCGCTCATTTCCGACCCACCGGAGAACCCGATGTGAAGTTGGGTTCCGAAGCGGGAGCGAGCTGATGCGCGACGTCGCCATCGTGGGCACGGCCCAACGTCCGAGTCAGGTCGAGACCAATCTCACCTCGGTCGAACTCATCTTGCCGGTGATCGACGAAGTCATCACCAAGGTCGGCATCGATCGATCCGAGATCGGCTTCTGGTGTCACGGAAGTTGCGACTACATGAGCGGTCAACCGTTCAGTTTCGTGGCTGCGGTCGACGCCATCGGTGCGTGGCCGCCGATCGTCGAGAGTCATGTGGAAGCCGACGGTGCACTTGCGCTCTACGAGGCGTGGGTCAAGATCCAGACCGGCGAATGCGACATCGCGGTGGTGTTCTCGAACGGCAAGACCACGTCGGGCCCGATCGACCGCATCCTCACGTTGCAGGCCGACCCGTACACCGTCGCTCCACTGTGGCCCGGCTTCGACGCGATGTCGGCGCTGCAGGCGCAAGCGTGCCTCGACTCCGGAGTCGTGACCGAACGGGCCATGGCCGAGGTTGCGTCCCGCAGTCTCGCCGACGCCAAGACCAACGCGATCGCCTACGCCAAGGGTGACCACTCGGTGGATGAGCTCCTCGCGCGTCCCTACACGGTCGCCCCGCTACGTGCACACGACTGCGGTCTTCCCGTGGACGGCGCAAATGCAGTGGTGTTGGCCGCCGGTGATGCGGCGCGTCGGCTCGCCAAACGACCCGCTTGGATCCGCGGCATCGATCATCGCATCGACACCCAACGACTCGGCGCACGCGATCTGACCGAGAGCAACTCGGCGCGCGTCGCGGCCCAGCACGCCGGTGTGGGTCGCGACAAGGTCGACGTCGCCGAACTACACGCGCCGTACACGCATCAGGAGTTGTTGTTGCGTTCGGCCGTCGGACTCGATGCGAACAAGACGCGCATCAATCCGAGTGGCGGTGCGCTGGTGGCCAATCCGGCCATGGCCGCCGGTCTCGCGCGTTTCGCCGAGGCGGCCGAGGCGATCTTCGCCGGTGGAGCCGATCGGGCGGTGGCGCACTGCACGAGCGGACCCTGTCTGCAGCAGAACCTGGTGTGCGTGATGGAGGGAGAGTGACATGGCTGACCGTTGTGCAGTAGTGGGAGTGGGCCAGACCAATCACACGTCGTGTAGAGCCGATGTCTCCATCGCCGGACTCGTACGCGAAGCAGTCGACCGTGCGCTGGCCGACGCGCGGATCTCCATCGACGACGTGGACGCCATCGTGATCGGCAAGGCACCCGACATGCTCGAAGGTGTTGCCATGCCCGAACTCTGGTTGGCCGAGGCCCTCGCCGCACATGGCAAACCCGTGTTCCGTGTGCACACCGCGGGTTCGGTGGGTGGCTCGACCGCGATCGTGGCCGCGCAACACGTCATGGCCGGAATTCACGGCACCGTTCTGACGATCGGCTTCGAGAAGCAGAGCGATGGCAACGCCATGTGGGCGCTCAGCGTGCCCATTCCGTTCGGTATGCCCGTGCACGCCGGCGCGGGTGGTTACTTCTCGCCGATCGTGCGTGGCTACATCAACCGCTCCGGTGCGCCGAGCCACATCGGCGTGATGGTGGCGGTGAAGGACCGCACCAATGCCTGCAAGAACCCGTACGCGCATCTGCACGAACCCGACTGGACGCTCGAGAAGGCGATGGCGACACCCATGTTGTGGGATCCCATTCGTTTCATCGAGACGTGTCCGTCGAGTGACGGCGCGATGGCCCTCGTTCTCATGAACGAGGAGCGGGCCGATCGTCACTCGGGTCCGAAGGCCTGGATCCACGGAACGTCGATGCGCAGTGAGCCCACCGCGTTCGCCGGTCGCGAGCAAGTGAGCCCGCGCGCCGGTGAACTCTGCGCCGAGGACCTCTGGCGCAAGGCCGGGATCACCAATCCGGCCAAGGAGATCGACGTCGTCGAGATGTACGTGCCGTTCGCCTGGTTCGAGCCCATGTGGCTCGAGAACCTCGGCTTCGCCGAGCGCAACCAGGGTTGGCGCATGGTGGAGGACGGTCTCACCGAGATGACGGGCTCGCTCCCCGTGAATCCATCGGGTGGAGTTCTGTCGACCAATCCCATCGGCGCATCGGGCATGATCCGCTTCGGTGAAGCGTGCATGCAGGTGATGGGCAAGGCTGGTGAGCACCAGATCGACGGCGCTCGCAAAGCCGTGGGCCACGCGTACGGAGGCGGTTCTCAGTTCTTCGCGATGTGGCTCGTCTCGTCCGACAAGCCCTGACCGATCAGGTGCGGGTCCAGTTGGGCGCGCGCTTCTCGGCGAACGCCCGCGGTCCCTCTTTGGAATCGTTGGTCGAAAAGATCGGCCAACCGATCTCGAATTCGAGTTTCAACGCCTCGGCCTCGGGAAGAGTTGCGGTTTCCTGAACCGACTTGAGGATCGCCTCCACGGCGAGCGGACCGTTGGCGCAGATCAGTTCGGCGAGTTCGAGGGCCTTGGTGAGCGCCTGACCATCGGGCACCACGTGTCCGATGAGGCCGATCTCCTTGGCTTCGGCGGCGGTGTAGCCGCGCGCGGTGAGGAGCATCTCGAGTGCATTCGTGTAACCGATCTGGCGTTGCAGACGAACCGTGCTGCCGCCGACCGGGAAGAGTCCGCGGCGGGCTTCGAACACGCCGAACGTGGCCGACTCGCCGGCGACCCGGAGATGCGTGGCCTGCAGGATCTCGGTCCCACCCGCTACTGCGAATCCCTCGACGGCGGCGATCAGGGGCTTGCGCAACCGGTAGTGCCGTAGAAGAGCCTTCCAATGCAGATCGGGATCCTGGGCCCAGCGTTCCTGATAGGGGTTGGGTCCGGCGTCGTCGTTAGCGCGCGCCTTCAGATCCATGCCCGTGCAGAACGAGCCGCCGGCACCGGTGAGGATCGCGCAACGAAGATCGTCGTCTTCGTTGAGTCGCACCCAGGCATCGGCGAGGCCCACGATCATGGCCGGACTCAGCGCGTTCTTGGCCTCGGGGCGGTTCATGGTGACGACGAGAGTGTGACCGCGTTGCTCGGTGACGAGATGTTCGGTGGACATGGGGCTCCTTTCCGGGACTCCACTTGTACTACGGCTCGGTGGGTGGGGCGACACCGGCGAGCGTGCGCGAGAATCGACCCATGGGGGCGACCACTTTCAACCTTGCCGACCTGTTCGAGGCCGCGGTCGACGAATGGCCCGATCGGGAGTACATCGTCGATGAACGCGAGCGGCGCACCTACGCCGAACTGGATCGGCGGGCCAACCGCTTGGCGCACCATCTGCGGGCGCAAGGAATCGGACCCGGTGACCACGTGGGTATCTATGCGCTGAACCGCGTCGAGTGGGTCGAGGCGCTGTGGGCGATCTTCAAGATTCGCGCCGTCTGGATCAACATCAACTACCGCTACGTCGAGGACGAACTCGCGTACCTCTTCGACAACGCCGACCTCAAGTATCTGGTGGTCGAGCCCGAGTACGTGGAGCGGGCCCGGAGTGTGGCCCCCGACCTGCCGATGCTCGTGATCGGTGCCGACTACGAAGCGGCACTGGCCGCGAACAGCGAAGCCCGGGACTTCGAGCCCCGCTCCGACGACGACTTGTACATCCTCTTCACGGGCGGGACCACCGGCATGCCCAAGGGAGTGGTGTGGCGTCACGCCGATGTCGTCATGGCACTGGGCGGCGGTATCGACGTCTTCACCGGGAACAAGATGGACAGCCCGACCGGCTTCGTCGAGAAGGGTCGCAACGGATTTCCTCTCGTGAGTTATCCGCTCCCGCCGCTCATGCATGGTGCGTCGCAGTGGAGCGTGATGGGTCAGAGTTTCCTCGGTAACAAGGTGGTGCTGCGCGCCAAGTTCGATCCGGCCGATGTGTGGCGCACGATCGGTGCCGAGAAGGCCAACCTGATCATGATCACCGGCGACGCGATGGCCCGACCACTACTCGAGGAATACGAGAAGGCGAAGGATTCCTACGACATCTCGTCGTTGTTCGCGGTGTCGTCGAGCGCCGTTCTCTTCTCGCAGACCTGCAAGGACCAATTCATCGACCATTTCCCGAATCTGGTGGTCACCGACGCCGTCGGCTCGAGTGAAGGTGGCGCCAATGGCATCACCCAGGTGTCCAAGGGCGGTTCGGTCGAGGCCGGTCTGCGTGTGAAAGGCGCGCGCGATTCCACGGTGCTCGACGACGATCTGCGTCCGACACCACCTGGTGTCATGGGTCGACTCGCGCGCACGGGCAACATCCCGTTGCGCTATCACAAGGATCCCGAGAAGACGGCGGCCACGTTCGTCACCGGACCCGACGGCACTCGTTACGTGATCCCGGGCGACTTCGCGGTCATGAACGACGACGGCACGATCACTCTCATCGGTCGCGGGTCGGTGTGCATCAACTCGGGTGGTGAGAAGATCTTCCCCGAAGAGGTCGAGAACGCGCTGAAGGGTCACCCTGAGGTCTTCGATGCCGTGGTGGTCGGTGTTCCTGACGAGCGTTGGGGAGAACGCGTGGCCGCGGTCGTACAGCCGCGCGTGGGCACGACGCCGACTCTCGAGAGCATCCAGGAACATTGTCGGTTGCACGTGGCGGGCTACAAGGTCCCGCGACAGCTCACCCTCGTCGACACGATGGTCCGCTCCCCAGCCGGCAAGAGCGACTACCGATGGGCCAAGCAGATCGCCGTGGACGACGCCCGCTCATGAGCAACGGTCGCGGCCCGCTGGCGGGTGTACGCGTGGTCGAACTCGTCGGCCAGGGCCCGGGCCCGTACGGCGCGATGATCCTGGCCGATCTCGGCGCCGACGTCGTGGCGGTCGATCGACCCGAGGTGGCGGCCCGGGTCAATCCGGACCGAATTGCGACCAACCCGTTGATGCGCGGGAAGCGAAGTGTCGCCCTCGATCTCAAGTCGGCCGACGACTTCGTGTCCTTGATGATCTTGATCGAACGGGCCGATGTGTTCATCGATCCGTTCCGGCCGGGTGTGTGCGAACGATTGGGTCTCGGCCCCGACGATCTTGCAGCCAAGAACGAACGACTGCTCTACACGCGTATGACCGGTTGGGGACAGGACGGCCCGCTCGCCACCGCAGCCGGCCACGATCTCAACTACATCGCGCTCTCGGGCGCGTTGCACACCATCGGTTACGAGGGTCAGCCACCCACGATGCCCATCAATCTGCTCGGTGATTTCGCCGGCGGTGGTCTGCTGCTCGCGATGGGTGTCGCGGCGGCTTTGGTGGAACGGCAATCGAGTGGGCGTGGACAAATGATCGATGTCGCCATGGTGGACGGCGCGGCGATGATCCTCGGCCCGTTCTTCTCGGCGGTGGCCAATGGTTTCTGGGGTCCGCGCGGCACCAATTACCTCGACGGGGGAGCGCACTTCTACAACGTGTACGGCACGAGCGATGGCAAGTGGGTGTCGGTTGGGGCGATCGAACCTCAGTTCTACGCCGAACTCGTCCGGGGTCTCGGACTCGAAGACGACGAACTCCTCGCGCCGTCGCGGCAGATGGACCGGTCGGTGTGGGCTGCGGCCAAGGCGAAGATGACGAACGTGTTCGCTTCACGCACCCGAGACGAATGGAGCGCTGTCTTCGAGGGTGGCGATGCATGTTTTGCCCCGGTTCTCTCACCCGATGAGGTTCCTCGACACGCGCACACTGCGGCGCGGGGTGTTACTACCGAGATCAATGGTGTGCTGCAGGCGAATCCGGCGCCACGGTTCTCTCGTACCGCGGCGACGGCCGGTGTGCCGTGCCACCCGGGTGCGCACCCGATCGACGATGTCGTGTCGTCGTGGAGTCGATGATCAGCGATTGACGGTCGAGCCGTCGACCGACAACGATGCGCCGCTGACGAAACTCGCCCGGTCGCTGCACAACCACACAGCAGCCTCGGCGATCTCGGAAGGTTCACCGAGATAGCCCCGACCGATACCGCGGCTCACCATCTTTTCGATGTTCGGGTCGCCGTTGATGAAGCCCTCGATCATCGGTGTACGGGTGGTGCCGGGCAGGATCGCGTTCACCCGCACACCCTTGGCCGCGAATTCCTGGGCCGCGCACTTGGTGATTCCGAGAACCCCATGCTTGGCCGCTGTGTAGTGGGGAAGTCCGGGCGCGGCCACCACACCGGCGCCCGACGACGCGTTGACGATGGCCCCGAAACCCTGGGCCGCCATGACCCCGAGTTCGTACTTCATGCACAGAAAGACGCTCGTGAGATTGACGTCGATCATCTGTTGCCATTCGGCGAGCGGGAGATCGATGAACGAACCGAAGCGACCGCTGATACCGGCGTTGTTGAAGGCGCAATCGAGGCGGCCGTAGTTGTCGATGGCCACGCGGATCATGGCCTCGACATCGTGTTCGTTGGTGAGGTCGGCGCCGTGGGCCATGGCCTCGCCACCCCGCGCCCGGATCTCCTTGATCACGGCCTCGGCGGCGGCGACGTCCTTGTCGACCGCGATGACCGCCGCGCCTTCGGCGGCGAAGAGTCGTGCCGCAGCTTCCCCGATACCGCGCGCGGCGCCGGTGATGAGCGCAACTTTGCCCTCGACGAGTCCGAGACGAAGCGGAAAGGCGGCGCGCACGAGTTCGGCGGTCTGATCGCCGAGTTGGAGTCCGGCCGGGGTCGGGTCGGGGATGTTCTGGGGGTTGTCAGCCACGACTGCCACCGTAGTTGGTCTACGGTGACCGCATGCTGACCTCCAGCGATGAGCGACAGATCGTGAACTTGCTCCATCGCTACGCAGAACTGGTGGACGAGGCCGACTTCGACGGTCTTTCCGAACTCTTCGCGAACGCGCAGGTGTTCATGGCCGGTCCGGAACAGCCGGCGGTCCCCGGATCGATGGTGGGTGCCGTGATGAAACGGTTCGTCAAGTTGCACGATGGTTCGCCTTCCACCCGACACGTGATCACCAACACGGTTCTCGAGGCCGACACCGATTCGCAGGCTCGCACGCGGTCGGTCTTCACGGTTCTGCAGGGTGTGGCCGGTGTGTTTCCGCTCCAAGTGGTGGCTTCGGGGCGTTATCACGACGTCTTCGAACGCGATGCCGACGGGCGATGGAGTTTCCGTCAGCGAACGATGCTCGTGGACCACCACGGTGACGTGTCGCAACACTTGTATCCGATCAGTGGGGCGCCATCGTGACCGTCGAGGTCGTGGGCCGTGGCGAACTCGCCGAATCACTACGAGGGCGCGTGTCGTCCGACGTGGATGCGACGGTCATCGTGGTGGCCGGGCGGGCCCGGGCAGTGAGGGTGAACGAGATCACCGATGACGAGATCGACGAGCAGTGGGAGCGTCCGATGCAGGACCTCATCGGTTGCCTGCAGGGCGCCCACGCGCGTGGAGCGCGACGCATCGTGGTCGTGGTGCCGACCACCGGCATGTCGGGTGGGGCGGAGTATTCGGCGGCCGCGGCACTCGCCGAGGCGGCCCGAGTTCTGGTGAAGTCGGCGGCCCGGCAATGGGGAGCGACCGGTGTGACTGTGAATGCGGTGGCCGTCGATCCGCAGGCTTTCGGAATCGACCCGACCCGATCGGGTCCGGTCTCCATCGCGCCACGCGCGCTCGAAGGAGCCGTCGATCCGACGGCGACTGTGCAGTGGTTGTGCAGTGCGGCGGCCGAGCACGTGACGGGGCAGACCGTCGTGTGCGACGGAGGGTTGTGGATGTGATGGTCGGGGCTTCTTTGATCGATCGGGTGGCCATCGTGACCGGAGCCGGCCAGGGTGTGGGCGAGGGGATCGCCCGCCGACTGGCCGAGGAAGGCGCACGGGTCGTTGTCGCCGCGCGCCGGGCCGAGACCGGTGAACCGGTGGCGGCATCGATTCGCGACGAGGGTGGCGAAGCGGTGTGCATCGAGACCGACGTCGCCGAAGCCGCCTCGGTGCGGCGATGTGTGGCCGAAACGGTGGAGCGCTTCGGCCGACTCGACGTCGTGGTGCACAACGCGTTCACCGGGGGTGTTCCGCATCGCCTCGAGGCGGCGCGCATCGACAAGCACTGGTCGGCGATGTCGCGCACTTCGGTGTGGGCGAGTCTCTTCTGCGCGCGCGAGTCGTATCCGCACTTGGTCGAATCGTCGCGCCGCCCGGCGGGTGACGGGGGCGGACGCCTGATCCTCATCACCTCTCCCTCGGGTGTGGAAGGCAGTGCGAACATCCCTTTGTATTCGCCGGCCAAAGCGGGCCAACGGGCCATCGCCAAGAGTTTGGCCCGCGAATGGGGACCCGACGGGATCACGGTCAATTGCATCGCACCGGTGGCGGCGAGCCCCTCGCTCCTCACGGCGTTCGAACGCAATCCAGCTCTGCAACAGGCCCTGGAGGCCCGTACTCCTCTCGGTCGGGTCGGTGACATCACACGCGACATCGGTTCGGTTGCGCTCTTTCTGGCCGGTGACGATTCGTCGTACGTGACCGGCCAGACCATCGTGTGCGATGGCGGATCATTTCTCGGTTTGTAGTAGCACTTGGTTCAACGTCTTCCTCGAAAGGACTTCGCATGATCCGTCTCGTGAGTGTCTTGAAGCGCAAGCCCGGCACGACCCACGATCAATTCCTCGATCATTGGTTCAACCTTCATGGCCCGCTCATTCGGTCGTGTTCGGCGGCCAAGTACGTGCGTCGCTACGAGCAGCATCCGGCGGCGTGGCCGGCTGCGGGCAGTCGTCAACCCGAGCCCGACTTCGATGGTGTGACGATTCAGGAGTTCGACTCGGTGGACGATTTCATGGCCCACATGGGTGAGCCCGATTTTCCCGAGGTCATGGCCGACACCGAGCGCTTCCTCGACACGTCGAACATCCTGTGGCTCCTCACTGAGGAGCCGCGCGTCGTCATCGGCGACTGAGGTGTTGCGGTATCCGGTGCTCGAGGGGCGTCACGTGGCGCTCGAAGCACTCGGATCCGATCACATCGACGAGTTGCTCGAGGCGGCTGCCGACCGGACAACCTTCGCCTTCACGAACGTTCCCGCCGACCGGGATGCGATGGAGAACTACGTGACCACCCTCCTCGACGACCATCGGGCCGGTCGGGCCCTGCCGTTCGTGCAGCGCGCGGTGAGTCTCGCTGGAAGACCGATCGTCGGTTGCACCCGCTTCATGGACCTGCGCTATTCGTTCGCCCGTCGGATCGGCGATGAGATCGTGCCGGACGAAGTGGAGATCGGCGGCACGTGGTTGTCGAGCCGTGTCCAGCGAACGGGAGTCAACACCGAAGCCAAAATGTTGTTGCTGAGGCACGCCTTCGAGACGTGGCGAGTCCAGCGCGTCGCGATCTGCACCGACGAGCGCAACGAACGGAGTCGGCAGGCGATCGAACGGATCGGCGCCCATTTCGAAGGTGTGCTGCGTCGCCACCGGCCGAGCACGGCCGCCGGTGAGGCGGGACTCCTGCGCAACACCGCCGCGTACTCGGTGACCATCGACGATTGGCCGGCGGTCGAGAGTCGGCTGGTCGGACTCCTGCGCTGAGGTCGCCTTTCCGGCCCGGTCGGTCAACATCTACAGTCGGTCGAGTCGAGTCGGTGATGGGGGAAACATGAAGAAGTATCCGATCCAACTGGGGACGCTCCTCTTCACGATGGTGGAGCCCCACAAGGGGCACGAGGTCGAGTACAACCGCTGGTACGAGCGCGACCACTTCTATGGCGGCGTCTTGGTGGGCGAGTACTCGTTCGCCGGAGATCGCTTCGTGGCTACCCGCGATCTGAAGAAGCTGCGGTATCCGGCCGACAGTCCGATGACCCCCGATCCGGCGACCGGTTCGTATCTCGCCATCTACTGGGTGCTCAAGGATCACCACGACGACTGGAACCGTTGGAGCGTCGACACGGTGAAGGAACTCCATCGCACCGGCCGGATGTTCCCCGAGCGCACGCACATCCACACGCAGTTGTACGACAACCAGTGGTCACTCACCCGGACCGAAACGGGAACGAACATCGAACTCGCTCTCGACCGTGGTTACACCGGCATCGTGGTGAACGTGGGTGAACTGAACGAGGGTGTGACCCACCAGCAGATGTGGGACTGGATGGAGAACCATTGGGCACCACGCGCGTTCACCAAGAAGTGGGGACCCGACGTCTTCAATTATTCGACGCTCCTCCCGCTGCTGGACGATGCGCCGCCGGATGTCCCGCGAGTGCCGCGAGCCGATCGTCGGTTCCTGCAGATCCACTTCGTCGATCACGATCCGGCCAAGAAATGGGACAAGGGTTACGGCAAGTTCGGGGCCGATCTCGAAGCGAGTGGTCTGGCCACTCATCTGTGGACGGCACCGTTCAAGAACACGGTGTTCGGAACCGACACGTACACCGACGAGCTGTGGTGAGGTAGTGATGGAACCGATCAAGGGTAAAAAGATCCTCGTCACCGGTGTGACGGGCTGGGTGGCCGGTCCGCTCGCGACATCGCTCGCCGCGCAGGGCAACACGGTGTTCGGCGCGGCGCGATTCCGCGATCCGGCCCAGCGCGAACCCTGGCACGCCCAAGGTGTGCAGACCGTGAGCATCGATCTCGAGAAGGATCGGCTCGACGAAGTGCCGGCCGACCTCGACATCGTTCTCCACTTCGCGGTGGCCAAGAGCAACAACTTCGAGGAAGCCTTCGCGAGCAACGCGCACGGCAGCGCGAATCTCATGGAGAAAGCCGCCGCGCGAAGCGACAAAGTGAGTTTCTTCCACTGCTCGTCCACGGCCGTGTACGCCCCGCACGATCACGATCCGCGTAAGGAAGACGACCTCCTGGGTGACAGCCACCGACCGATGCCGGGTATGCCCACGTACAGCATCTCCAAGATCGCCGGTGAGGTGCTCGTGCAGCACACCGCCAAGCGACTCGGTGTGCCGACGGTGATCGCCCGTCTGAACGTGCCCTACGGCGACAACTACGGCTGGATGATGTTCCACCTGATGATGATGGAGCGGGGGATCCCGGTCCCGGTGCACGTGGATCAGCCCACGAGTTACACGCCGATCCACGCCGACGACATCGCGCGAAGCATCCCGTATCTCATGTCGTATGCCTCCACGCCAGCCGAGATCGTCAACTGGGGTGGGGACCAAATCGTGTCGATCGAGGACTGGTGCCACGAGATGTCACGACTCACCGGAATCGAAGCGAAGTTCAACCCGACGACGGCGACCATCGCGGCCATCATCCCTGATCTGGCGAAGTTGCACGATCGTGGATTCGTGACGTCCGTCGACTGGCGGGACGGAATTCGGCGACAGATCGCCGCGTCGCGGCCCGAACTCCTGAAGGCCTGATCAGTCGATCTGCTCGTAGAGCATCGACTTGTGCATGATGAGGTCTTCGGGATCGTCGGGCATTTCGCGGTTGCCGTACGAGACTTCGCGCAATGATGTGCGGATGGCGATGGCGGCGAAACGCAGGCTTCCGTAGACCACGTACCAGTCGAAATCGTCGATCGGCCGACCACCGGCGGCGACGTAGGCATCGTGGATGTCGTCGGCCCGGCAGAACTCGGGGAATCCGGGCATCTGGAACACGTCGGCGAGCGACTGGAAGAAACGGTGCATGAACACCAGCCAGCCCACGTCGATGCCGGCCGGCCCGTGGTTGACCATCTCCCAGTCGAGGACGGCGGTCGGAGTGGAACCGTCGAACAGAACGTTGCCCGGTCGGGCATCGCCCCAATTGAGCACGGTCGGCCCGGGCTGACGGGGGGCATGGGCGGCGAGCCAAGCGAGGGCGCGTTCGATCACCGGCAGTCGCAGATCACCGCGTGCCCAGTCGTAATACGTGCGTTGTTCAGCGAGCAGGCGACCGATGTCGTCACCCGAGGCAGGTGGCAGGAACGAGAGGTCGAAGCCGTCACGGCGGGCCCGTTCGAGATCGACCGTATGAATGCGCGCCTGCAGACCGGCGACCGTTCGCCCGAGCTGTCGTTGCTCGTCGACCGAGAACGAGTCGAGGAAGCTGCCGCCGAACACGTACGGCGGCATGTCGGGTAGCGCGCGCCCGGACACACGATCCATTACGAGGAACGGTGAGCCCAGAAGTGCTTCGTCGGTCTCGACGAAGCGCACGTTCGGAACCGGAACGTCGGTGTAGGTCGCCACGAGTTTCATGGCCCCGGCCTGCGCCGAGAGGTCGTACACCGGGAACACCGGCCAGTCGCTCATGTCGGGGCGGAGACGCGCGACCACGGGTTCGGCCACCGATCCGTGGTGCACGGTGAAGAGGAGAGTCTCGCTGCTCATGCCGGTCCCCTCGGGAATGCCGACATCGGTGATGCGACAAGGTGCACCGAGGCGATCGGCGAACCAAGGTTCGAGAACTCGCGCCAGCTCCTGGGGATCGCGCTTGGACGGAAGCGGCATGTCAGGCCGGCTTGGCGTAGACGAGTTGCTCGAAGCGACTCTTGATGCGCCAACCTTCTGCCGTGCGCACGATCGTGTCGTCGTACCAGCCGCTGGCTTGCATGTAGTTCGGCTGGGCTCCGTCGGCACCGGGGATGCGCAGCGTCATGATGTAGATCGACCGCACGTTGGCGGTGTCGGCATCGGTGAATTCGATGGCCACGTTGCCACCGGCCGAGATCGACACGTCGAACATCGCCATCATGCCCTTGAAGGTTTCGGCGGCGTCCTTGGGCGAGCCGACCGGCCCACCGGCGGTCGAGTAGTCGACCTTCGCATCATCGGTGAAGATCTGGACCCAACGATCCCAGTCACGATCGGTCAGTGCCCACGAGTAGCGGGCGAGCAGATCGTTGATGTGCGCGCGATCGAGTGCTTCGTTCGACATGGCATCCCCCTTGAAATCCACTCCGATCCTAAACCTTGGTGGTCACTGTTCTTCCACTGGCAGAATGGGTCCATGACCTCGCCCACCCGCATCGTGCTCGGTACGTGCCACCACGACTGTCCCGACTCGTGTGGTTGGGAGGTCGAGGTCGTCGACGGAGTGGCCGTCAAGATGCGGGGCAATTCGGCGCATCCTTATTCGCAGGGCGAATTGTGTCCGAAGGTCAATCGCTTCCTCGATCGCGTGTACAGCCCCGATCGCGTCCTCACACCGCTGATCCGGGTGGGAGCCAAGGGCGCCGCCGATTTCCGCATCGCGTCGTGGGACGAAGCCCTCGCGCTCGTCGCGTCACGCGTCGGATCCGTCGTCGACGAATGGGGTGGTCAGGCCGTGATGCCGTGGGGAGACGCCGGCACCCAGGGAACGTTGCAGATGAACTCGCTCGATCGGCGCTTCTTCGCCCGGATCGGATCGTCGATCCAGACCGATTCGTTGTGCGGAGGTGCCGCCCGGATCGCATCGGCCTCGACCCTCGGCGCACCTCTGGCCAGCGATCCACTCGATGTCCGGCACTCGAAGTTGATCTTGCTCTGGGGAACCAATACGCGTCTCACGAACCGCCACCTGTGGCCCTACATCGAAGAAGCGCGAGCCAAGGGCGCGCGGGTCATCGTGATCGATCCGGTGCGCACCATGACTGCCGAGGCTGCCGATCAGTTCGTGCAACCCCGTCCCGGTACCGATGTTGCGTTGATGCTCGCCATCATGCACGTCCTCGTGCGCGACGATCTGATCGATCACGACTACGTGGCCCGGCACACGTCGGGCTTCGACCGGCTCGCATCCCATGTGGCCGACTGGACTCCGGCGCGGGCGGCGTCGATCACCGGACTCGAAGCGGACGAGATCGAGAACCTCGCGCGTGACTACGGCACCACGCATCCGGTCATGATCCGGACCCTGATCGGGGCCGAACACCGGGAGGGCGGCGCGATGTTCTTCCGAACCTTGGCCATCCTCCCGTCACTGGTGGGCGCTTGGCGCCATCGCGGCGGAGGCTTCGCGCGGAGCGTCGGTTCGTATGCCGACGGATTCGTCGACACTTCACACTTCGACGTTCCCCATCTGTCGGCTGGCCGGCCACGTCGCGCGCTGAGCATGAATCGTCTGGGCGAGCACCTCACCGACGAATCGCTCGATCCACCGGTCAAGGCGTTGTTCGTCTACAACGGCAATCCGCTGGCCACCGTTCCCGATGCCGGACGAATCCGCCGTGGCCTCGAACGTGACGATCTCTTCACGGTCGTATCGGAGCAGTTCCTGACCGATACCGCGCGATACGCCGATGTCGTGTTTCCGGCCTGCACCCAGATCGAACAGGACGACCTCGTCACTGCGTGGGGTCATCTGTATCTCGGCTGGAACCACAAGGCCATCGAGCCCCTTGGTGAAAGTGTGCGCAACACCGAGTTGTGGCGACGGCTCGCCCGGGCCATGGGTTTCACCGAACCCGAACTCTTCGAGTCCGACGAATCGCTTCTCGACAAGAGTCTCATCGGTCTCGACGTCGAGACCCTGAAGCGCGACGCGGTGATCCGTCTGCCGCTGCCTGAAGATCTTCGTCCGTACGCCGATGGCGGATTCGCCACGGCATCGGGTCGGATCGAACTCGTGGACGAGGCCCTCGGCGCGGCCGGCCACGGACACCTGCCCGAATTCCGCCCGGCCCTCGAAGGTCCTCTCGGCGATGCGTCACTCCGGGCGAAGTACCCGCTGTCGATGATGTCGTCGAAGATCCACACCCGGTTCCTCAACTCGTCGTATTCGCATCTCGACAAGCACGTCGGACCCGAAGGTGAGATGTACTGCGAATTGCATCCCGAGGATGCGGCGGCACGGAAGGTCACCGATGGTGATCGGGTGCGCGTGTTCAACGATCGTGGTTCGATCGCCGTCGTCGCTCGCGTGTCGGACACGCCTCGGGTCCGACCGGGTCTGGTGATCGTGCCCTTCGGCTGGACGGGTACCCGAACCCGCGACGGCAAGACCGTCAACGAGCTGACGAGCACCACACCCACCGAATGGGGTGGGGGTGTGGCGTTCTACGACACCATGGTCGAGGTTGCACCCGACCGCTGAGTTCGGTCAGGCCGGCTTCTTGCCGATGTTCTCATCGCCGTAATCGCCGTCGAGCGACACGAGGGTGCTCGGGTCGCAGGCCCAGCCTTCGTCGGTGATCTCGGTCGACGAGATGAGCGCACGGTCGGCATCGGTGGGTTCGATCGGTGGATACAGGCGAGTGAACTTGCCATCCTTGATCTCGATCATCAGATAACACGGACTCGGAGTGTTCGTGCCCGGGCTCGAGGGTCCGTGCAGCCCACCGCCCGTCCATTCGGTGACCTTGGCGACTTCGGACATCACGCAATCGCGCGAGAGTTCACCATTGGCGACGATGCACTGCTTGGACACGGTCGCAAAGAGCATGAGCGCCGACATCGACTGCATCCCGAGACCGGCGACCTTTCCTTCCGGTCGGTACGTCGACATCATGTCGAGGTAGTCGCGTACGGCCTTCACGCGGTCGGCTTCCTCGAAGAGCGCATAACCGGTTCGGATCACCACGCCGTCCACGCTGGTGCCGCCGCGATTGAGGAGCACGTCGGCGTAGAAACCGGCATCGACCATGATGAGTTCAGGCTCGTAATTGATCTCCTCCATCGCCTTGGTGAGCGGTGGGAGCACTTCGGGGACGCCGATGAAGCTGATGGCGCGCACGCCGCTCGACTTGAGCTGCTGGGCGATCGGGACCCACGAGACCTCACCGAGCGAGTTGTAGGCGATGCGTTGGACCACGTTCACTCCACCGAGCTTCTCGGCGATCTCCACGTACTGCTGTTCGACGATCTGAGCGGTCAGGAGATCGGAGTACACCGTGGCGAAATGTTGCATGGCCTCGGGTTTGGTGGCCACCGCCCACTTGAACCATCCGCCATCCTTCCGATTCGACGGGTTGGGCATGGGCGAGACCATGTTGTCGGAAAGGGACTTGCCGGTGGTCACCACGAATCCGGCGAAGTCGATCATGTTGCATTCGTGGAATCGCGGGAATTCCTGGTCGTCGAAAGCGAAGCCGCCACCCACCATGGCGAAGGCGTTGGCGCAGATGTTCTCCATCTGGGCCGGAACTTCGAACAACTTCGAGTCGGCGTCGATGATCTCCACCGGCAGTCCGGCGATCCCACCTTGCTCGTTGCACCAGTCGGCGAAGGCGATCGCGGCGTCGTACATCTCGGCGTTGAGTCCGGGAACGGCGACGTTGCCCTTGTCGCTCGCCGTGGCGAGGCGGAGCACATCGGTGGAGCCACCACCTTCGGCGGCCGCCACCGATGGCGTGACTCCTTCGGGGGCCGGGCCGCATGGCGAGGCGAGATCGCCGAAGGTGACCGCGGTCGGGGCCTCGGTCACCGGGGACACAGTCGATTCGGACGATGCCGGCGGGGTGGAGGCCGGTGTGGTGTCTTCACCGCGGTTGGCACACGCCGACGCGACGAGCGCGACGACACCGATGAGAACGGAGAGGCGTTGCTTGGGGGGCATCTGAACAGTTTGCCCCAACGCGATGAAGGCGTGTCGGACCGGGCGACGGCCCCCGATGCCGTCTGCCCACTAGGTTCTCGGTCGGAGGGCAACTAGGTATGCGTATCGACATTCTCGACCGTGACTGGTATCAGCGAGGGCCGTTCGCCGAACTCGCGTGGATTCGGGTCAACGAACCCGTCTACTGCGATGTCAACGGCATGTGGGCGCTCACCAAACTCGAAGACGTTCGCAACGCCGAGCGTCAGCCCCAGATCTTCAGCAACGCGATCAACGGTTCGCGACCCAACGGGGCGGCCCAGCCGTCGATGATCGACTCCGACGACCCGAGTCATGCCGACCAACGACGTATCGTCGCCCGCGGTTTCACGCCGCGTCAGATGAAGGCGTACGAAGATCACGTGCGCGAGGTGTCGCGCCGACTCGTCGATGCGGTGATCGAGCGTGGGTCGTGCGACGTCGTGGCCGACATCGCACGCCCGCTGCCCATGACCCTCATCGGGGAGATGCTGGGCGCGCCGGAGTCCGACTACGACCGGCTGCAGCACTGGAGCGATCGCATGATCGCCGGATCCGACAAAGCCGAGTACGTGACCGAAGACGTCGTGAACGCCGCTCTCGAGTACTACGCCTACATCACCGAGGTGATGGAAGACCGTCGCCGGTCGCCGGGCGACGATCTCGTCAGCAAGTTCATGCAGGGCGGACCGGACGGCGAGGGTGCACTCGATGACGCACACGTCGTGGGAAATGCGCTCTTGCTCCTCGTCGGTGGCAACGAAACGACGCGCAACGTGATCGTGGGTGGTCTCGAGGCACTCATTCGCCGACCCGAGCAGTTCGAATGGGCGCGTCGTTCGCCGGCGAATCTCGAGACGGCCATCGAAGAGATGTTGCGCTGGGTCACCCCCATCGTGAACATGGTCCGCACGACCACGCGTGACGTGGAGGTTCGCGGGGTCACGATCCCTAAGGGCTCACAGGTCCTCATGCACTACATGGCGGCCAACCGCGACGAAGACATCTTCCACGAAGCCCACGACTTCGACGCCACCCGCGACCCCAACCCGCACATCGCCTTCGGCTGGGGGCCGCACCTGTGTCTGGGGGCCACGCTCGCCCGGCTGGAGTTGAAGTCGATCTACACCGAGATGTTCACTCGGCTCACCGACTTCCGGTTCGCCTCTCCGGACTTCGAACCCGAGTACAGCCACGCGTCGTTCGTGCGCGGCATCCAGAGTCTGCCGATCGAGTTCCGGGCCGCCTGACGGTCAGGAACGCTCGTCGCGCAGAGCCGAACGCCGAACCTTGCCGGCGTCGTCGCGCACGGCGTGATCGACGAACTCGAACGTGCGCGGGATCTTGTAGCGAACGAGTCGTTCGGCGAGGAAGTTCCGCATCTCGTCGTCGCTGACCGGACCCGACACCTGCACCATGGCGTGCACGCGGTTTCCGAGATCTTCGTCGGGGAGTCCGATCACGGCCGAGGAGACGACGAGCGGGTGTTCCGACAAAGCGTTCTCGACTTCGGCCGGATAGAT
>SYCI01000109.1 GCA_005787035.1 Actinomycetota bacterium
GTTCAGCGGAATCGACTGGATGCCCGACGAACCGGTACCGATGACAGCAACCCGCTTGCCGGTGAAGTCGACGCCCTCGTGCGGCCAACGCCCGGTCACGTAGACGTCGCCGCCGAATCGGTCGGTGCCCGGAATATCAGGCTCCTTGGGAACCGACAGACAGCCGGTCGCCATCACGTAATGACGACAGGTGATCTTCTCGCCGGTCGATGTATGGATCGTCCACTTCTTGGCGGCGTCGTCCCACGCGGCTTCTTCGACCTTCACCTCGAAGTCGATGCCCGAATAGAGGTCGTGCTTCTTCGCGACATATTGCGCGTAGCGGAGGATCTCGGGTTGGGCCGCGTGCTTCTCCGACCACGTCCATTCGTCATGGAGTTCGGGGTCCCAGGTGTACTGATAATCGGTCGTCGCGATGTCGCAACGAGCACCTGGATAGCGATTCCAGTACCACGTGCCGCCCACGTCGTCGCCGGCCTCGAGGACGCGCGACGTAAAGCCCTTCTCACGGAGTTCGTGCAACAAGTACATGCCGGCGAAACCGGCTCCGACGACTACCACATCGACATCGGACTTGCCCATGGCTCAGTTCCCCCCGCACCCGACCCCCACGGCCGGATGCTGGTACAACTCTCGCAGATCGGGTCACCCGCACTCAACACGGGCCGACCCCACCGGACTATTCGCCGATCAGTTCCTTGCGCAGTTCACGCTTCAGGAACTTGCCACTGGCGTTGCGCGGAATCGGCTCACCCCGGAACCAGAAACGGGCCGGGATCTTGTGCTTGGCGAGGCTCTGGGCGAGGAACGCCCGCAGATCGTCTTCGGACACCGACTTGCCGGGCTGAAGAACGATGCACGCCGCAACTTCCTCACCGAGGCGTTCGTCGGGGATGCCGAACACCGCCGCTTCGGCGATGGCGTCGTGGCGGTAGATCACGGCCTCGACTTCGGAGCAATACACGTTCTCACCACCACGGATGACCATGTCCTTCGCGCGGTCGACGATGTAGATGAAGCCGTCCTGGTCGATACGGGCGATGTCGCCGGTGTTGAGCCAGCCGTCCTTGATGGATTCGGCAGTGGCCTCGGCTCGATTGAGATAGCCCTTGATGACCACGGCACCCTTGACGCAGAGAATTCCGGTGATGTTGGGATCGCGCGGAAGTTCACGCCCCTCTTCGTCGACCAACTTGGTCTCGAGCGTCGGTACGGCCGGACCGCACGACGACGGCTTGGTGGTGTACCAGAGCGAGGTGTTGGCAGTGATGATGCCGTGGGTCTCGGTCATGCCGTAGCCCGTGGTGGGCGTACCGGTCTCGAGTTCTTTGTCGATCTTTTCGACGAGGTCGGGCTGCACCGCGGCACCGCCACCGCTGATGGCGGCGAGCGACGACGTGTCGCGCTTCTTCCAGTCGGGGTGCATGAGGAGTTCGCGTCCCATGGTGGGTACACCCGAGAAGTTGGTGCACTTCTCGCGCTCGATGAGTTCGAGCGCACGACCCGGATCCCACTTGTACATGAGGACCACCGTTCCGCCGACGAGTGTGGCCGGATGCAAGATGCAGTTGCAGGCCGTCACGTGGAAGAGCGGAGTTGGTGCCATGAAGACGGGCGGCAAGGCCGGCGGTGCCGGCGGTGCGGCGGCGAGATCACCGGCGGCCACGGCCTTGGCGATACCGGCCGAAGCGGCGGCGGTCATCGAGGCGATGTTCATGACGTTGATGACAGAGCCGCGATGGTGCAACTGCGCACCCTTCGGGAAGCCGGTCGTTCCCGAGGTGTAGAAGATCGTCGCGTCGTCATCGGGATCGATGTCGGCCGGCGGGAGCGCGCCCGGGTCGGCCTTGGCCATCACGTCGGTCCAGCGCACTCCGCCCGCCGGAAGATCGCGCTCACTTCGCACCGAGATCACCGGAATGTCGCGCTTGGTGGGGACCTGCTGGTAGCGCTCGAGGCGCTCGTCGTCGACGATCAGCACTTTGGGTTCGCTGTCGCCCAGCGCGTAGTCCATCTCGACCGGAGTCCACCATGCGTTCATGCCAACGCTGGCCGCACCGATCGAAACCGTCGCCCAGTAGGTGACGACCCACTCCGGATAGTTGCGGGTGGAGATCGCCACGCGATCACCCCGCTTCACGCCGTTGTCGACGAGATATTGAGCGAGCTTGCGCACCTGCGCGTGAACCTCGTTGTAGGTGTACGACTCGTCTTCGTAGACGATGTACTTCTTGTCGCCGTGCACCGCGGTCATCTCCCAGACCACGCGCATGTTGGGCGGAGCGGCGGCGAAGGTCTTGAGTTGTTGACCCCTCACCTCGATCGTCGTGACCGCAAATGGCGATCCGGGTCCCTCGATTTCCTGACGGGCGGCGATGTAGTGCTTGATCACCCTCCCATCGTGGCCGAGCGGGTGTCGGAACCGCAACGCAGGAACTCGGTTTCCGCCGAAATCGACCCCTAACGGACCCTTCGTCGGCGACCCTCCGATCTTCTACGCTGACAACCGAGACGGGGGTCGACATGGCATACGGAGCCGAGCGGATCGAGAGCGAGCCGGTCAGGGACTGGGTGAGCGACTGGGACTGGCTGGACGACGGTTGGGGCGAGAACGCCATCGAGATCTGGAACGACGTCCGCGAACAGTGTCCGGTGGCGAGCACCGAGCGTTACGGCCGGGCCTTCATGCCGGTGACGATGGAGGCCGTGCGTACCATCGCCCACGACACCGAGAACTTCTCGTCGATCTGGGTGGCCGTGGCCCGGCCCGATGCCCCGCGACGCCCGGCACCGCCCATCACCAGCGATCCGCCTGATCATCTCGGACATCGACGTCTGATCCTTCCTGCGTTCAATCCGAAGGCGATGGCGGCGATCGAGCCCGAGATGCGCAGCTTCTGTCGGCGGCTGATCGCCGACATCGGCGACTCCGCCACTGCCGACGCGGCCGAGCAGTACAGCCAGCACATTCCGGTGCACGGCATCTGCATCGTCACCGGGCTACCCGAAGAAGATGCCGATCTCTTCCGCGACTGGATCTACCGAAACTTCCAGTTGGCACCGAAGGACAACGCCATCCGCGCCCAAGTCGCCACCGAGATGACCGAGTACATCGACGTGTTGCTCAAGGATCGACTGAAGATTCCCCAGGACGATCTGCTCACCGTGGTCGCCAACGCGGATATCGATGGCCAGGAAATCGACTGGGACGTGAAGGTGGGTTACATCCGCCTCCAGATCATCGCTGGCATCGACACGACGTGGAGCGCCATCGGTTCGGGACTCTGGCACTTCGCGCAACACAACGATCAGGTGCAGCGTTTGATCGCCGTGCCCAACGAACACGACCTCTGGTCGGAGGCGACCGAGGAAGTGCTCCGCTACTACGCACCAGTCACGATGGCGCGCAAGGTCATCAACGACGTCGAGGTGTCGGGCTGCCCGATGCACGCCGGCGATCAGACCCTCGTGACGTTCCCGGCCGCCAATCACGATCGGAAGGAATTCGAACGCGCCGACGAGTTCATCCTCGACCGCAAGAACAACCGGCACGTGGCTTTCGGTTTGGGTATTCACCGGTGCGCCGGTTCGAACCTGGCGCGGCTGGAGATGATCGTGGCGTTCCAGGAATGGTTGCGCGCGTTCCCGAAGTATTCGCTCGATCCGAGCAAGAAGGTCACGTGGGCGAACGGACAGGTCCGCGGCCCGCGCATCCTCCCCGTCCTCACCAACGGCTGAGTCCTCGGCGACTCAGGCGAAGTCGAGAGCGCCGCGGTCGACGGCGCGAGCCAAGTCGAGACGCGACGTCGTATTCGTCTTGGCGTAGATCCGAGTCAGGTACACCTCGACGGTCTTCACGCTGTAGTGCAGTGATGACGCCACCTCTTTGTTCGTCATTCCCTGGGCCACCAACTTGACGATCGCAACTTCGGCGTCCGTGAGGCCGTCCGCTCCGTTCTTGGGCGAACGTGGCACCGACACGCCCAGGCGACGAAGTCCGGCCAGAGCGTGTTGACGCCACGGCATGGCCCCGAGCGTGTCGAACACGTCGCGGGCACGCTCGAAGTTGTCGCGAGCGTCCACTCCGCACTCGGCCAACATCAACCGGCCGCGTCCGACTTCGAAGGGATAGTTCGCTCGTTCGCCGATCTCGACCGCCCGCGCCAGCGAATCGACGTCACGGCAAACCGTCCCGTATCCGAGATTGGCCCGACAACCGACATACGAGAGGGTGGATTCGGCCCACCCGGAACGCAACTCGGCCGCGACACGACCCGCATCCTCCGAGCGCCCAGCGGCCAGGTGGCAATACGCCAACTCTTCGAGGATCAGGTGACTCTGACCGTGGATCGAGAGCCGACGTCGAGTGTCGAGGAGACTCTCGAGGCGTTCGATCCCCTTGTCCGGATCGCCGCACGCACGGTCGACTCGAGACAGTACCGAGTCGACCGTGGGCTTCATGCCGTGCGCCGGGGTGAACATGGTGCGCGCCAGTTCACGAGCGGCCCGCACATCTCCTCGTTCGACGAGGATCAAACAGGGGTTGGCACGAAGAAATGCCTCGACGATGCGAATGCCCTGCGACTCCATCTGCCACAGAAGATCGTCCGAGTAGCTGAGGGCGTCGTCCCACTGGCCATGAACGACCTGCAGCGTGCAGACCGACGTCTCGAGCAGAGCACTCAAACTCAGATTCGACCGCGCTGTATCAGTGGAGTCGACGCGATCGATCGCCGCCTGCACCGCCTCCATGTCCTCACACGTGAGATGAACCATCGCAAGGAACGAATCCGTGGCGAACCGCACCGGCTCACTCGCCAGGGGACGAAGATCATCGAGGATTCTGATCCCCCTCTCGACAACATCGAATCGATCGATCGTCGACGCATGGAACAAGTCATGAGCGAAGGTGACCGTCTCCTGCGTGCCGATCGCCGGCTCGAAGTCGAGGAAGTGATCGCAACGACCCGGCTCCTGCGTCCCCAACTGGGCGCGGAAGTGCTCGTACTGCGCCTGCACACTCAAGGGCAACTCGACGACTTCGCCTTGACTTTCGATGAACGAAATAGCGCCATCGAGATCGCCAGAGATGTACAGGCTGTTCACGACGTCGCTGATCGTGCGGTCGCGTAGACGCCCGGGTTCGAGTCCTGCCAGCGCCACCTCGGCTGCCTTCACCGTCTCGATCGGACGCGACGCTCGGAACAGCGCATGGGCGCGTTCGGCGGCCAACGTAGCGGCCTGCGGTGAACCGTCCGTCACCAAATTCGCGGCTCGCTCGAACCACGACGCCGCCACCAAGGGTGCAACCGATGCGACGCGATGTCCGGCGTCCACGAGAATTGAGATCGCCCGTTGATCACCACGCTCGGCGCTGGCTGCGACGTGAGCGGCGAGGTCCGAACTGTCGACATACGCTCCGCGCTCTCTTTCGGCCATGAAGAATTCGGCGATCGATCGATGGAGCCGGCGCTGCTCGGCCGGACCGATGTCGTCATACAACGCATCACGCAACAGCGAATGCGTGAACGTGAAACCACTTCGACCGTCGTGGCGCAACAGGCCCGCCGACACCAGGCGATCGAAGCACTCGCGGACATGAGTCTCCGGAATTCCACTCACTGCAGCAATCGTGGCGAGTCGTGCGACTTCGATTCGACCGAACGCCGACAACACGCGAGCGACCTGAGTATCGACGCTTCCCACTTCGAAGAAGCGGTGGATGAGCGAAGTGTGTGAATGAGGAATCCGCTCGCTGTTCACGAGGTGAGCTCGTGACGACGAACGACGAATCCGATCGCTCTGGATCAGGCTCCGCACGACTTCCAACGTGAAGAATGGATTGCCCCGCGAACTCTCGAACACGAACGATGTCAATTCGTCGTCGGGCATGGTGCCCAGAAGTTCGAGAACGACCGACCGTGTCTCTGACATGTCGAGCGCCGTGAGATCGATCACCGCACCCTGATCGGCCCGCTCGAGAAATCCGACCACGTCCGGAACACGCGTCGATACGTACGCGCCATGTATTCGAGCTGTGCCGAGGAGCAAGGTCCGGGTGCGGCTGAACGTGCGCGAGAGCCGAGTGAGCAACGCCAACGAATCGTCATCGGCGAGATGCAGATCATCGGCCACGATCACCAGCGGCGACTGCGCGGTGAGCCCGCGAACCAGTCGATCGGCGAGTGTGACCACACTGTTGCGCCGTCCCGATTCGCCACCGGTCGATCGGCCGATTTCAGCCCTGATCTCGCCAACCAGATCGGAGACGGCATCGGGCCGGTCACCCGGCAGATCGTCGACGAGCCCGCTCAAGAGCGCATACGGAACGCCGGAGTCGAAGGTGCTCGACTGCGTGGCCACCACCATCGCGCCCATCGCAGCGGTCCGGGCCCCGACCTCGGCCACCAGACGTGACTTCCCGAGCCCCCCGGCACCCAGAACGAGAGCGGCGGCGCCACGACCCACTTCGGCCTGTTTGAACAGACCGATGATTCTGGCCAATTCGGCCTCGCGCCCGATCAATGGCGTGCGCGAGGCGATGTCGTCGACTCGCCCGGTCACTTCCCCTCCCCGCCGGCAACCCTAGATCGGCGGGAACCCTACCAATAGGGGAATCCCTACTACCCCCGGCCGGCCCGACCGCCAAGACTGTTGGCGATGGCGATCACCGCCATCGGAGGGGTAGACGGAATGACGCGGATCGTTCTCGATCTCGTGGGCGACGTACGGAGAGACCATGCTCCGACGCCCGTCCAGGGATCGCTCACGATCGAGGATGGCACGGTGAGTCCCTTCGTGGGCTGGGCCGAATTACTCGTCCTTCTCGAAGCGTCCATCACCACCACTCACGACACGACGCGCCCGGATTCGACTCCGTGACGCAGGAGGGGAAACACATGAAACGACTCACGAGTACGTGGCGACTCGCCGCGGTTCTGAGTGCTTCGGCTCTCATCGCCGTGGCCTGCGGTGGCGACGACGACTCCGGCTCGGCTCCGGCCAGCGAAGCACCCGCGGCCAGCGAAGCGCCGGCGGCGAGCGAGGCACCCGCGGCCAGCGAAGCGCCGGCCAGCGACATCGATCGCACCGGACAGACCATCAAGGTGGGCTACGTCAACAACGACGCGCTCTCCACCGCGTTCCGTATCGGTGGCCAGACGGCCATCGACTTCATCAACGCCAACGGCGGAATTCACGGCGCGACCATCGAAGTCGTCGAGTGCAACGCCGACGGTTCGCCCGAAGGTTCCATCAACTGTGCCAACAAGTTGATCGAAGAGGGTGTCGCGATGGCCTACACCGGACTCGACGTCGGATCCGATGCCGCCATTCCGATCTACTCGAGCGCTGGCATCCCGTACATCACCTCGAACGGTTGGGGTCCCGTGCAGGAGAACGATCCGATCGCCACGATCCTTCACGCTGCATCGGGTTCGTACTTCCTCAACCCGCTCTCCTACTTCAAGGATCAGGGCATCTTGAAGACCGGCACATTCTTCGCCGACAACCCCGCCGGTCAGGCCTACCAACCGATCATCCAGGAATACTCCGAGAAGCTCGGAATGGAGACTCTCTCGGTCATCGTCGATTCGAACACTCCCGACTTCACGACGGCCATCGCGACCCTTCAGTCGCAGGGGGTCGAAGCGCTGTGGGGCATCATGACCGAACCGAATTGCATCGGCTTCGTGACGGCCGCTCGACAGATCGGCTTCACCGGTCCGATCTTTGCCGGGTCGTGCTCGTTCTACATCGGCGTCCTCCAGGATCAAGCCATCGGCACGCTTACTCAAGCCGACCTGTATCTCTACGACGCGTACGCCGATGCGCCGGCCGACATCCAAGCTCGTCTCGACGAATACGCCAAGGTGATGACTGACGCTGGTCACGCCGACGAACTCGGCGGATTCGCTCAGGCCGTGTACGGCGCGTGGATGGAACTCAAGAACGTCCTCGAAGCGATTCCGGGCGACCAGGAGATCACTGCTGAGTCGATCTTGGCCGCGATCAACGGTGGTTCGACGTTCCCCGGTTGGTTCGGCCCCGACCTGAAGTGCGGCTCCAAGATCTGGCCGGATGCAGCTCAGGCCTGCCACGCAACGAATGCTGTGTACGAGGTCATCAAGAACGACGACGGCACATTCGGTCGCAAGTTGGTTGGCGACTTCAAAGACGCCGCCTCGATGCTCGGCTGATCGACGCAGGAGTAGCCCGGTCGGCCGACCGCGCCGACCGGGCTATTTTCTTTCACGAGGGGGAACGTGCAGCAGTATCTGTTATTCGTCTTGATCGGCCTCGGGGCCGGAACGATCTACGCGGCACTCGCCGCGGGAGTCGTGGTCGTCTACCGCGGCACTGGGATCATCAACTTCGCCGCTGGCGCCATGGGCATGTGGAGTGCGTACGCCTTCGCCGAGATGACCGACAACGGCGACCTCATCCTCCCGGTTGCGATCGTTCCCCACCGAGTCCATCTCATGGACGATCCGCCGTTCACTTTGGCCCTCATCGTCGCGTTGGCGTCAGCGGCCCTCATCTCCATGCTCTGCCACTTTCTCGTTTTCAGGCCGCTTCGAACCGCGCCGATTCTCGCCAAAGTGGTTGCGACGGTTGGTGTCCTCATCACTCTTCAATCGCTCGTCGTTCTGCAGCTGGGCAGCGACGGACGTGTGGTCAGCCCGATCCTTCCGAGTGAAACGGTCACCCTCGGAAGCCTGTCGTTCCCGCGCGATCGACTGTGGCTCGCCGGAATCGTTTCGTTGGTCGGAATCGCGCTGTGGGCGTACTTCAAGTTCTCGAAGATCGGTTTGGCCACTCGCGCCGGCGCCGAGAACGAGCAAAACGTCTCGCTGGCCGGATTCTCGCCGCAGTTCCTCGCCGGACTCACGTGGCTCCTCTCCGGTTTGACCATCGGTCTGGTGCTGGTTCTCGCGTCGCCGACGACTCCACTCAATCCCGCTAACTACACACTTGCGGTGGTTCCGGCTCTCGCCGCCGCTCTCATCGCACGGCTGCAGTCGATCGGCATCGCCGTGATCGCCGGACTCGGACTTGGCTCGTTCCAATCGGTGATCCAGTTCACGAGTTCGAAGTCGTGGTGGCCGTCCTGGGCGAAATCCGGCATCACCGACGCGGTTCCGTTCATCGTGATCGTGGTCGTGCTCTTCTTCGTCGGCCGATCGTTGCCCAACCGTGGCTCGATGAAGGTCGATCCACTCCCGAAAGTTCGCATTCCAACCGGAAGCAACTGGCGCATCGCGCTGTGGGGCGCGATCGGAATCGTCGCGATGGCGCTACTCGGTGGTGGCTACCGATTCGGTCTCATCACCAGCCTCACGATGTCGATGATCACCCTGTCGGTTCTCGTGCTCACCGGACTCGTCGGACAGATCTCGCTCACCCAGGCCGCCCTCGCCGGATCGTCCGGATTCATCCTCTCCAAACTCGCCGACGGCGCCGGCATCCCGTTCCCGTTCTCGGGAATCATCGCCGTCGTCATCACGATGTTCATCGGCGTGATCATCGGAATTCCCGCTCTACGTATTCGTGGCGCGCAGTTGGCCATCGTCACTCTCGCGAGT
Source organism: Actinomycetota bacterium (assembly GCA_005787035.1). Classification (GTDB taxonomy): domain Bacteria; phylum Actinomycetota; class Acidimicrobiia; order Acidimicrobiales; family Ilumatobacteraceae; genus Casp-actino8. Next base: position 9,585 of record SYCI01000109.1, read on the forward strand.
GGCGTAGCCCTCGAGAAGTTCGTGTTCCGTAACGCGAGTTTCACGCCCACCGAAGGCAACAAGATCCCCGACCCCGAGATCTTCGGGCTCAACCTCGCCGTTCGCGAAGGACGCAACATCGCTCGGGTCGAGTTCGGTGTTCTGGTGGTCGTCGCACTGATGTTCGCGGTGTACGTGGTCACCAACCTCATCCGAAGTGGCACCGGCCGACGATTCCTCGCCGTGCGTTCCAACGAACGAGCCGCTGCGTCCGTGGGTATCAGCGTCGCATCGACCAAGCTCCAGGCCTTTGCCATCGCCTCCGCACTGGCCGGAATGGGTGGGTGCTTCATCGGTTACGGACGCGGACAGTTGTCAGCCGAAAGCTTCACGTGGCTCGTCGGTGTCTCGATCCTCGTCTACGCGTATCTGGGTGGCATCACGACGATCTCCGGTGCGATCTTCGGCGGAATCATCGCTCCTCTCGGTCTCACGTTCGTGATCGTCGACCGCAATCTCAGCCTCGGCAACAGCTACTCGCTACTCGCCGGCATCGGCCTCATCAACCAAGCGGTGTTCAACCCGACGGGAATCACTGGTGCGGTTCGCGACAACGTTGCGCGGCTCCGATCTCGCTGGAAGAAGAATGTGGCCCCCACCGATTCCGCTGTCGCAGCAACTTCGGAAGTCGCCCCGTCCACGCGTGTGGAGCGCCGCGCCATCACCTCCACCACCGACATTTTGCGCACGCACTCGTTGTCGGTGCGGTACGGCGGTGTCGTCGCCAACGACAGCATCGACATCACGGTCAAGACCGGCCAGATCGTCGGGCTCATCGGCCCCAACGGCGCCGGGAAGACGACATTCATCGATGCGATCACCGGATTCACACCCTTCACTGGTCGCGTCGAGTTCGCTGATCACGACATCACGGGTCAGAGCCCTCACGGCGTCGCGCGACTCGGCCTACGACGCACCTGGCAGTCGGTCGAACTGTTCGGCGACGTCTCGGTGGCCGACAACCTGCGCGTCTCGATGGAACGATCGAGTGTCACCACCGTCGCTCGAGACCTCCTTCTCCCCGCGCGCCGCGATGATCGGGCGCGTATCGACTCGGTTCTCGAGCGGGTCGGATTGGCCGGGATCGGCGACATGGCACCGGGTGAACTCTCACTCGGTCAACAGAAACTCCTCGGTGTGGCGCGAGCCTTGGTCGCCGAACCGTCGCTGCTCCTCCTCGATGAGCCGGCCGCCGGACTGTCGACATCGGAGACCGAATCTCTCGGACACACGATCGTCGATATCGCCAACGGCGGGACGTCGATCCTCCTGATCGATCACGACATGGATCTCGTGTTCGCCACGTGCGACTTCATCTACGTTCTCGACTTCGGTCGGATCATCGCAACGGGTACGCCCGAGCAAATCAGCAACGACCCAGCAGTGCTCGAGGCTTACCTCGGACAGGAGGATGCATGAGCCTTCTCGACGTCCACGAACTTACGAGCGGACACGGCGACGTTCCGGCCGTGCACGACGTGTCATTGCGTGTGGAAGCGGGCGAGATGGTCGCTCTTCTCGGCGCGAACGGCGCCGGCAAGACGACCATTCTTCACACCGTGGCCGGCCTTCTTCCCACCATGTCGGGCCAAGTGTCGCTCGACGGAACCACCATCAGTGGGCTCGCATCGCACAAGATCTCTCGACTCGGTTTGTCGCTATTGCCCCAAGATCGCGGGATCTTCTTCCAATTGACGGTGGCCGAGAACCTCCGTCTTCACCAACGCAGCGATGCGAGCGTGCAAGTCGACGACATCGTGAGGTACTTCCCCGCGCTCGCCAATCTCATGTCACGCAAGGCCGGGTTGTTGTCGGGCGGCGAGCAGCAGATGCTCGCCCTGGGTTGCCGCATCATCGCCGGGCCACGCTTGCTCCTCATTGACGAAATGAGCCTCGGCTTGGCACCGATCATCTTCAAGCGAATGCTGCCCGTGTTGAGTCAGATATCGAGCGAGAAGCAGATCGGCGTTCTATTGGTCGAACAGCACGTGCACCTTGCACTGAAGGCATCCGATCGTGCGTACGTTCTCAACCGTGGTCGAATCACGTTCGATGGAGCAGCGCACGAACTAGCGGCGCGACCCGAGTTCCTGGAGAGCAGCTACCTCGGTGGGTCAGCTGGCTGACGCCCCACCTTGGGGCGGACTCAGATGATTCCGTCCCACAGTGCCAGTTCATCGGCGCGCGGGTTGGACGCAACGGAGCAGGCTGAATCGAACAACAGCGTGGTGCGCTTGTTGGTGTCGTAGCGATCCCAGGCCGGCAATCCCGCGTGGTGCGGATTGCCCTTGGTGATGAACGAGACCCACGACTGGTGCACCGCATCGGCAACTGCTTGCGGGGCGTCGGGGCCGGCGAGGAACGCCGCCGCCGGGTCGGAGACGGTGTTGAACACGAAGGCCAACTCGAGCGCATGGCACGCACCGAGTGCTCCGCCAAGTAGCGGCGTGCGCCAGTCGAATCGATACGACCACACATCCTTCGTGTGAGCGAGCTGGGCCTCGGCCAAACGGATGGCCGGCACCGTGAACATGCGGTCGGTGTCGAAGGCGGCGCTGATGACGTGGGCCGGTGCATCAGGACGATGACCGCGGTACGTCTTGAGAGCGTTCTCAGCCTTCTGCGCATCACCGAACGTGGCAACGGCCATGCCGTTCACGAGTTCGTCCGAGAACATGTCGGCCATCGCCACCACGAACACGAGCGACTCCTCGAGCGTCGTACCGACGAGAATCGGAATCCCGGCGGCCGACCCGGCCGCGATCGCATCGATCGGGCGTTGAGGCAACACGTCCGTGAAGTAGGTCGGTTGCAGCGCCATGCTCGCGACGGCCGCTTCGCCAAACACGTTGGGGTCGCGTTGCGTCTGGATCTCGGTGGTCATGTCGACCTGGGCCGCGAGGAGCACCTGCGGGTCGAGTGCAGCCAGCGCCGCCGAATCGCCCGGCTTGACTCCGACTCGTGCCAAGAGATTCTTCGCGATCTTGGTGGTGGTGGGCGCACTGATGCCGTTGTGGCCGGCGCCGCTCTGCGGAATCGCCTGTTGGAAGAGACCCTTGGCCTTCGGCGACGCGAGCAGGCTGCCGACACTCATGCCACCCGCAGATTCTCCGCCGATCGTGACGCGATTCGGGTCGCCACCAAAGGAAGCGATGTTCTCCTGAACCCAACGCAACGCTGCAATCTGATCGAGGAGACCGAGGTTGCCGGAATCGGGGAACTCGGGGAACAGTTCGGCGAGGTTCCAGAAACCTTGTGCGCCGAGGCGGTAGTTGATGGTCACGCAGACGACACCGTTCTTCGCGAACGACGATCCGTTGTAGACGGGTTCGATACTGCTGCCGCCGAAGAACGCGCCACCATGGATCCAGACGAACACCGGGAGCTTCGATGCTCCCGGGTCGGGAGTCCACACCGTGAGGTTCAGACAATCGTCGCCGGCGGGCGGAAGCGGTTGACCGAACGGCGGCGGGAGCGGCGGTTGGAAACTGATGAGACCGTTCTTGGTGCCATCGCGAACTCCGTCCCACGCCGGTGCGGGCTGCGGAGCCTTGTAGCGGTTGGCGCCTCCGGTTGGCGCGGCGTACGGAATGCCGCGGAAGACATGAACGCCGTTCTCGGATCCGCCTTCGATGCGGCCCGACTTGGTGGAAACAATGACCCCCATGATGATCCCCCTCGTTCGCGCCTTGGGGCGCGGCTAACAGTCTTGCTCATGGCGAGTGTTGCCGATTCCGCCGTCCCCTTCCAGTAGGGGTTCCCCTACTTCCTTCCGCCCTGAATGGGTGCGAAACCCCGGCAAATTTGCCGGTCTGGTTCCCCAACTAGCTGTTCTTGGCGATGAAGCGGACTCCGCCGATCGTGACGCCGTCCCCGTCGCACGGCAGTCCACGCTCGGTTGCTCGTCGCATGACTTCGGCGACATCCCGCACGTTGATCTCCACGGCGTCGAGGCCCTCGCCCCTCGGACCCGCGGGAGTGAACCTCACGCAGAAGTCGACCGGGCGGATCTTGTGCATTCCACAGTTACGACCAATGGTGACGGGCAGATCCATGAGCCGACTCCATCGAGCCGACACCGCTTCCGGATCGACACAGCTCACATCGGCCTGACCGAGCGATAGCGACAACGACGTGTCGACCGCGTCACGCCACGTGGGGCCGGCCGGATGCCACGCGTCGGGTGGATCTTGTTGATCGATCTCCACGAACGTTCCGCCGGTGTCAGCCGGATGTAACTGCATGTCGGTGTAACCCGGTGCGCTGTAGTCGGCCACGATGCGGATCCCCATCTCGTCGACGCGACGGCGATGCGCAGCGAAGTCGTCGGTTTGGAAGATGAGCATGTAGCCGCCGTCGCCAGCGCGCTTGTTGAGATAACGCTCGGCTGTGGTGCCGGTGGTGATGGGCGCGACCACTTCGAGGAACTGATCGCCCACGGGGATAACGGCGTTGTGGAGTCCGAGAGTATGGATGTGCGGATCGTTGAACCCCACGCGCAGGCCGAACACCGCGCACAGGTGATCGGCCACGGTGTCACGTTCGCGAGCCACCAAGCAGATCTGGCGCAGACGAATCACCCGCCCAGTATGACTGAGCTCGACCGACCCGCGGCGACCTACGCTCGCGGCATGTCGAATCCGCAGCCGATGATCCCCGAGCAGATCGCCAACATCACCACCGACTGGCTCAACGAAGCCCTCGGACCCAATCCGAACGTGGGCCGCATCGCTTCGTTCACCGCCGAACGTCTGGGCGAGGGCGTGGGCATCCTCGGTGAACTCGCGCGACTTCACATCACCTACGCCCCCGGCGAATCCGGCCCGTCCACGATGATCGCGAAGTGTCAGTCACCCGCGCCCGAGAACCGCTTCCTCGGCGAAGTGATGGGCTTCTACTTGCGCGAGATCAACTTCTACAAAGAGGTCGCCACCTCTCTCAACATCCGTGTGCCCCACCCGTACTACGCCGACTCGGGTGCGAACGGCCTGCCGTTCATTCTTCTCATCGAAGAAATCGTCGGCGCACGATGCCCCGATCAGATCACCGGCATCACCGTCGACGAAACGCGCCGCATCCTCGACGTGGTGGCCACTCTGCACGCGCGCTTCTGGGACTCCCCCGATCTGGAGACCATGTCCTGGCTTCCACCCATGAACAATCCGCTGTACAAGTCGGGCCGCGACATGGCCATCGCGCGTCTGCCCGAGTTCCGCAGCAAGTTCGCCGACCGCGTGTCACCGGCGTTCATGGACGTAATCGAGCGTGCGTGCAACGAGTACCCGAATCTTCTCGATCATCTCGCCGCGCTCGACCACCTCACCTTCACGCATACCGACTGTCGCGCCGAGAACTATCTCTTCGGCGGATCGGCCGGGGCCGACACCGTGACCATGATCGACTTCCAACTCTCCACGCGCCACATGGGGCCATGGGACGTGGCCAACCTCGTGACCGGCTCGCTCTCGCCCGAACTCCGACGCACCTGCGAGATGGATCTGCTGCGTTCGTACTTCGACAAGGTCGTGTCACTCGGCGTGAAGAACTATTCGTTCGAGCGCTGCTACCTCGACTACAAGCGCAGCCTGCTCCAGTTGTGCACGGCCCAAGTGATCACGAGCGATCTGCAAGGTGGAAATGAACGGGGCACTCTTCTACTCGAGAATCTGCACATTCGCCCGGTGCTCGCCGCCGAAGAGCACGGCGTGGGCGACCTCCTCGACGAGTTCTGCTAGTTGCTGGGGGCGAATGCCTCCAGCATGTCCCACGGCCAGCCGAGTTCGGGCTGTGGATTGAGAGCCGACAACAGAACACCCGTTGCTCCGGCATCGATGTGTTCCTGCATCCGCGCGCGAACCTGCTCATCGGTTCCCCACGCCGTGTAGGCGTCGACCAGGCGATCACTCCCCCCATCACTCCAGTCGCCGTCGCCGAAGCCTTGCTTGCGCCATTGGCGGTGGTACGCCGGCAGGGGCAGGTAGATGGAAATCGCCATGCGACCGGCCGAACGGGCCGCCGTTGCGTCGGTCGTGACGCAACAAGGAAGCACCACATACAGCTCTTTGTCAGGCCCCAGGATTCGGCGCGACTCCGCCGTGTGATCGGGCGTCTGCATGTATGACGTGATGCCATCGGCCACTTCACGAGCGACACCCACCATCTTCGGTCCGTGCGCGGCGAGGAAGATAGGAATCTGGGGCGGAACGGGTGGAGTGTGCAGAATCGACACGTTGCGGATTCCGGTGATGTGCGTGCGCGCCAACTCGACCGGGTCCTGCCATGTGAGTCCACGCATTTCGGCGGCCGGAGGATGCGATACGCCTAATCCGTGAATGAAACGACCACCCGAGAAGTCGGCCAGCGAGCGCGCCGCCTGAGCCGACGCAATCGGGTCGCGCCCATACATGTGTGCGACTCCGGACGCCACCTTCAAAGTGGAGGTGTTGTTGAGGATGAATCCGGCCGACACGTACACCTCGCGACCGAAGATGTCGGGCAGCCAAACCGACTGGTGTCCGATCGCTTCGAGGCGTTGAACGTGTTCGATCAGCTGACTCGGCGAAAAGAAGTCGGCTGGTGTCATGACTCCGACAACGGGTGACATTGGTTCCTCCTGGCTCAGTTGCGGGTGAATCGAGGTGCGCGTCGTTCGGCAGTAGCACGAACACCCTCGGCGAAGTCGCGCGTCGCGCGAAGTCGTTCCTGCTCGCTGCGTTCGAGTTCGGTGGCGGCCGCCACTCGGTCGGCGATGTCGCCACGCAAAGTGGCCCGAATCGACTCCACAGCCATCGGCGCCGACCCGGCGATCTCGGCCGCAAGGGCCCAGGCGGCCGATTCGAGATCGTCGGGCCCCACACATCGATCGACGAGTCCGATGGCCGCAGCCTCCTCTCCGGCGAGACGCCGACCGGTGTACAGAAGTTCAGCCGCTCGCTGCTCTCCGACCAGACGCGGCAACGTCACCGACAATCCGAAGCCATGATGAAATCCGAGTCGAGCGAAGTTGGCACTCAGACGTGACTCGGGTGAGGTCACCCGGAAGTCGCACGCGAGAGCGACTCCGAGTCCGCCACCGATCGCTGCGCCGTGGACGACTGCGACGACCGGTTTGCGTGTACGGAAGAGTCGGACGGCCGCTGAATAGAGATCGCCGGTCTCGTCACTTTTCGAAGACTGGGAGAAATCGGCACCGGCACAAAAGTGTTTGCCCTCGGCCGAGAGAAGAATCACACGAGTGTCGTCGACGTCGTCGAGGTCCTCCCACGCGTCGGCGAGTTCGGCGATCATGGTGGCCGAGAAGAAATTGTTGGGTGGACGGCAGAAGACCACCTCGGTCACGTGATCGCGCGTGGTCCCGATCCGCACATACGGGGATTCCTTCATGGCGTGATCGATCGTCCGAGCACGTTGCGCCCGAACAAGTCGGCCAGGACCCGCCAGTGACGTTCTTCGGAGCGCGCGTCGTGTTGGGGGCGGTCGGTGAACGCGAACCCGTGATGTTTCCCCCAGTACCGCTCGACTCGACCCGCCACGTCGCACTCCTGCATCGAGGCTTCGAACCGATCGACCATGTCGAGCGGGACGTAGTCGTCGTGTTCGGCCGCAGCGACGTAGATCTCCCCCGTGATCTCGGGGAGTCGAAGATGTGGAGAATCCTTCTTGTCCACGTGAAGTCGGACCCCGTAGAAAGAAGCGGCCGCCTTGACGCGGTCCGCATGCTCGGCCGCATTCCAGATCGCGAACGGTCCGCTCATGCAGTAGCCGACCAAACCAGCGGTGCGTGAATTGGCAGCGGCATCTCCGTCGGCGTGGCGGAACAGCGCACCGACGTCACGCCCCGCCATCGCATTGCCAACGTTCGACATCAGCTCGCGCATCCGCTCGAACGATTCACGGCTCGTGAAGTCGAGCTCGAAAGCCGGAGTGGTCCGGTAATAGAGATTGGGCAGCATCACGTAGAAGCCCCAACTCGCAATTCGGTTGGCCATCTGATGCAACAGCGGACGTTTGCCGGGAGCATCCATCAGAAACACCACCACGGGATGTGGGCCCGGTGCAACGGGCCGAGCCACATGAGTCCCCATGGTGCCTTCACCGGTCTCGATGTCGACGTGCGTCTCGACGATCCGTTCCCCCTGGCCCATGAACGGCACCCTAGTCCTCCGGCTGGAGCAAGTCGACATGCATGTCGACTTTGCCGACCTCGACGACTACGGTGACGGCGTGGCCCATTCCACCTCCGTTACCGCGGGAATCCATCTGCCCCAAGCGGGACCTGCTGCTTCGGGCTCGGCCGTGCAACGAGCCGCTCAGCTCGCCGAGGAACTCGGTTACACCGACGTCTGGGTCAGCGACCACTTGGCGGTCCCCACCGGAGCGCCTTATCCCCCATCACCTTGGATCTACGAACCGTTCATCACTCTCGCCTGGGCCGCGGCCGTGACATCACGTGTCCGCCTCGGTACGACGGTTCTCGTCCTGCCAATGCGTCATCCGCTCGTCGTGGCCAAGACGGTCGCATCACTCGACCGCTTCAGCGAAGGTCGCGTCATCCTCGGGCTGGCGGCTGGTTGGCTCGAAGCTGAATTCGACGCGCTCGGAGTTCCATTTCGCGAACGGGGTGCTCGAACCGATGAGGGAATCGCCATGTTGCGTCGTCTCTGGACGACCGATCACATCACCGACGAATTTCCGGTGCACGACTCCAGCTACGCATCGATGCGAGCTCTTCCTCAACCTGCTGCTCATCTCCCCATCTGGGTCGGCGGTCACGCCGAGCCCGCCCTGGCGCGCGCTGTACGCGTGGGAGACGGCTGGCACGGTGCATTTCTCTCGGCCGAGCAAACCAAATGGCGCGTCGAAAGGCTTCGACGCGATCGGCCCGAAGCCGACTTTCCCATTTCCATGCGCACACGATGGGACGCACTCGAGGAAAGCGCCGACACGATCCTTGGCGAACTCGACGATTACATCGCGGCCGGCGTCACCCACTTGGTCCCCGAGCCACGTCAGCGCAATGCAGATGATTATCTCCGTTCCATGGAGAAGCTCGCCGAGCTCATGTCGCGTGCCGGCGTGGAGTTCGCATCGCCATGAGCCGACGACAACCGCTCACACGAGGTGGCTGGGAGCCGACCGGGACCTCAGCCGATCGCCGATCCGAGCTTGCGCGCTCATCGGGTGAGCGGGCCACGGCCACTCGCCAGAAACTCCTCGATGCCGCTCGGGCGGCGTTCAGTCAACACGGATATGTCGAAACGACGGTCGACCACATCGTTCAACTCGCCGAAGTTTCGCGCGGCACCTTCTACACATACTTCGAGTCCAAAGTGCACCTGTTCCGTCATCTCTCATCGTTGATCGATGAGCGCGTCGCCCGGGACGTCGTCGGATTCGAACGCTCCACCGGAAACGACCCGGTGGCAAACCTTCGTATATCGACCGCGAACTACCTGACCCTCGTACGTGCGAATGCCGATCTGTACCGGCTCGTCGAAGAGGCGGCGGCGAACGATCAATCGATACACCGGGCTCGACTCGCGTCGCGTCGCCGGCACGTTTCTCGTGTGGCCCGGCTCATTCGTAAGTGGCAATCCGAGGGATTCGCCGATCCGAGCGTGGACTCCGACACCACGGCGGCAGTGTTGGTAGCGATGCAGTCCGGATTCGCCCAGTCGATGTATCTGGGTGGCGAGGCCCACGACGAATTGAGCGCCGTCGACATCATCACCAACATCTGGATTTCCTCATGCGGGCTCTCGCGACGTCGTCGTTCACGGCCATGAATCCGACGCCATGACTTCTCTCGACGAAGCAACAGTGAACCAGGAGTTCACCGCATGGATCACGGACAACTGGGATCCGTCGTTGTCATTGCTTGCTTGGCGCGATCGGCTCGTCACATCGGGCTGGATGGTGCCGTCGTGGCCAACGCGGTGGTTCGGCCGCGGTCTTCCGGCGTGGACGGATCGCGTCGTAGCGGATGTCCTCCGGGAGGTGGGGGCACCCGGGACACCCATCGGCAGCGGAATGAGTCTTGCCGCGCCGACGATTCTCGAACACGCCTCGGAGCAGCTCAGCGATGAGCTCATCCGTCCGACGATCTCGGGGGAATTGTCGTGGTGCCAACTGTTCAGCGAACCCGGGGCCGGCTCCGATCTGGCGTCTCTCACCACCTCGGCCGTTCTCGATGGAGATGAATGGGTCCTGAACGGACAGAAGGTCTGGAACACGAGCGCTCACCACGCCGACCTCGCGATCGTCGTCGCCCGCACCAACTGGGACGTGCCCAAACACCGAGGCATTTCGTATTTCGTCCTACCCATGAAACAGACCGGTGTCGAGGTACGGGGCATTCGACAGATGAATCGCCACTCGTCATTCAACGAGGTCTTCTTGACTGATGCGCGATTGCCGCGTCATTACTTGGTCGGCGAGGAAGGAGACGGGTGGCGAATCGCTCGAACCACATTGGCGCATGAGCGAACCTTCGCCACACTTCGCCGACCGTCGTACCGATCGCGAGGTGCCGGTCGAGCCGTCATCGAAGCCGAGCAGGAAGCCGAGGAGCACTTCGCCACGTACGTCTGGTACCCGCAACGCGCCGGTCGAGCCGACCTTCTCGTCGACCAGGCTCGTCGGCACGGACGCTCCGACGATCCGATCGTTCGTCAGCGGATTGCCGATGTCATCTCGTTCCAGCGCGCCAACGAGTGGACTCTGCTTCGTGCGCGCGCCGCGCGGGCGCTCGGCCGTCCCCCCGGATCAGAGGGATCGATCGGCAAATTGGCCGCGTCCGAACTTGCTCGTCGCTGCGCACTCGCCCATTCGGCCATTGCGGGAGCTCAGGGTCTCCTCGTCGAGGGCCCAACATCGAACGATGCGATCGTGGCCGAGGTGCTCGTGTCGACACCCGCCCAGTCGATCGCCGGGGGTACCGATGAGATCCAGCGCAACATCATCGGCGAGAACATTCTCGGTCTCCCCCGGGAACCGACCAACGATCACGACACCCCGTTCGGGCGCGCTCGCTAAGTGTTGGGAATCGTCTCAGAAGTCGGTGCCACCGATTGATCCGAGGGGAAGAGGGATCGCAGCGTGGCGACGGCCGCGAGCGTCAGTGCGAGCACGAGCGCGAACGTCGCGAGCGCATGGTAGCCCACGGCCTTGCGAATGAAGCCGCTCGAGAAACCGGCGATTCCGCCCAGGAAACTCATCGACATGTCGGCCGCGCCTTGCACGGACACTCGCGCCTTCTCGCTCACTGAGTCGATGAGAAGACTCGACCCGCCGATGAGTCCGAAACTCCAACCGATACCGAGGAGCCAAAGGGCCGGGAACAACAGCAAGTAGCCGTCACCGGCCAGCGCCGATAATGCGGTGGCCGCGGCCAGAAGCACGCCACCCACTTGGATCGTGCGGATGCGACCCCGCGAGTCGCCGAATCTTCCGACCAATGGACTGAATGCGTACATCCCTGCGATGTGAAGCGACACGACGTACGAACTCAACTCTTCGTGGCCGTGGGCTTTCAGATGAACAGGAGTCATGGTCATGACCGCGACCATCGTCATCTGCGACACGACCATCGACGCGAGAGCGAGCGCCCCACGTCGGGTGCTCACCGCTTCGGCCAGAGCCAGACGGATTCGGATCGGGGCGACTTCCCCTGACGCACCCCCACCGAGTTCGCGGGCGAGTAAGAGCGGGTCGGGCTTGAGTCGGGTCCACGCATTCACGAGCGACACCACGAAGAAGACGGCCGAGAACACCCAGGGCCCCGTGTACTTGTTCCAGCCGAAGATGTGCTCCCCCGCCGCTTGAGCCGGCAGCACGAGGATGGGTCCGAACACGGCACCGAAGGTCGACGCGAACAAGATCCGACTCATCGCGGTGGCCCGCTCTTGGGCCGGAGCGAGGTCGGTGGCGGCGTATCGGGACAGCAGGTTCGACGCCTGTCCGCTTCCGTATACGAACAAGCCGATCAGAAACAGCCAGAGCGTCTTCGTCTCGGCCCCCACACCGGCCACGAATCCGCCGAAGATCGCCAGCAGATAACCGAGGCGAAGACCATCGCGACGTCCCCGCCGCGACATACGTCGAGAGAGATACTGCGACATGAACGCAGTTCCGAGCGTCACCGTCGCCGTGGCGATACCGCCCCACGGCGTGTCCTGACCGAGGATGCGCTGGACGACGAAGGCGCCCACGGTGACGGCCGACGAGAGTGCAGCGGCAGCCGCCAGTTGTCCGAGGACCAGCACTCGAACCGTTCGGCGTTGGATGGCGATGATGTCGATGTCGAATCCTCGCACATGAGTGTTCATCGACCACTCGCTCTCAGCGAGCCGGACCGAATCTCTCGACTACGGAGCCTTCGATTCCGTCAGAAGTCGAAGGACACGCGGATCCTCGGGATCGATGATCGAGGCGAGTCGGCGCGCTGCCGTTCCCCGATCGAGAGCACCAGATGCGTCCATTTCGTCGATGTCGACCCAATCCTTCGGGCGATCGAACAGAGCTTTGAAGACGGCCAGGTCTTCGGCGGCGAGCACTTGGATGTGCCGATGGGCGAAGGGAACCGACCGACACCGCGAGGCGACGTCGCTGTGGAAGCCACTCGTCGAAAAGAAGAGGTCGATCGGCGTCGAGTCCCACCAGAGCCGCACCTGGCCGTCCCTGATCACCGCACGGCGATCGGTGACACCGTGACGAACACCGTTCGGCAGTGACGTGAAAACTCGATCAACACCGTGTGACTCCACGAAAACATTGACATCGACATCACGGGTCGCGCGCGGCTCGGACGTCGCGTACGCCAGGGCGATGGCTCCTCCGATCGCCCACTCGATGTCCGCTTCGTCGAGAGCGTCGGCAAGGGCAACGATTCGTTCGACGAGGTTCACGAAAAGCGAGCCTTGGCGAGCGCGCGCGGTCGATAGGGCAGGGCTTCGGCGAGCATCAGAACATCCACGAGTTTCTCCGCTTGCGATGTGGGGTCGAGCACCCTCACGAAGTGGGTTTCGAACCCGATCGCTTCGATGATTCGGCTCGCCGCGGCCAACGAAGGTTGCCGACAATCGCGTTCGTAAGCACTCACCACCGTGACCGGCAATCCCGTGCGTCGGGCGACCTCCGCCTGAGTCAGGTCAGCCTCGAGACGAAGTTCCCGCAGGGTGCGCCCACCGATCACGAGCCCATGGTAGCCCCATGTAAGCGGATCCGCTTACAACTGGATCGAGTCGCCCGACGACTTCGATCAGCGAGACGTCCTCGGTGCGACCACGGGCCAATAGGCCGGAGTTTTCGGTTACTCGATGCGCAGGCCGGAGATGGCGCGGGCGATAACGAGCTGCTGGATCTCGCTCGTGCCCTCGAAGATGGTGTGAATCTTCGCGTCGCGGTGCATGCGCTCCACGTGGTACTCGCGCGTGTAGCCATAACCACCGAGGATCTGAATCGCCTCTTCGGTCACGCGAACGGCAGTCTCCGATGCGTAGTACTTGCTCATCGAGCCTTCGCCGTTCTTGAAGCCGCCGTTGCGACCGAGCCACGCCGCACGCCAGATGAGCAGACGGGCGGCGTCGATCTGGGTGGCCATGTTGGCGAGCTTGAACGCAATGGCCTGATTCATGATGATCGGCTTACCGAAAGCCACGCGCTCCTTGGCGTAATCGAGCGCGATCTCGTAGGCGCCACGCGCGATACCGAGCGCCTGCGCGCCCACCGAAGGACGCGTGGCCTCGAAGGTCTTCATGGCCGGCTGGGCCTCACCGGTGCGTCCGGCTTCGCGCGCCCGTGCCAACTTGGCGTCGAGTTTCTCCTTGCCACCGAGGAGACAACGTCCGGGGACGCGAACCTCGTCGAGCACCACTTCGGCGGTGTGCGACGCCTTGATGCCGTGCTTCTTGTACTTCTGACCCTGCGAAAGACCCTTCGTTCCGGGCGGCACGATGAACGAGGCCTGACCGCGACCCTTCAGCGTCGGATCGACGGCCGCCACGACCACGTGCACATCGGCGATACCGCCATTGGTGATCCAGGCCTTGGTGCCGTTCAGCACCCACTCGTCGTTCGCTTCGTCGTACACCGCGCGCGTGCGCAACGACGACACATCCGAGCCGGCATCGGGTTCACTCACGCAGAACGCGCCGAGCTTCACGTCGTCGGCGGTGCCATAACACTGGGGCACCCACTCGATCACCTGCTCGGGTGTTCCGTTACCGCTGATACCGGCAGCGGCCAGACCTGATCCCATGATCGCCATGCCGAGTCCGGCGTCGCCCCAGAAGAGTTCTTCGATGGCCACCGGCAACGTCAGACCACTCGGGTCGCCCATCGCATTCATCATGAAGTCGATGCCGTAGAGACCGATCTTGGCGGCCTCTTGCACGATCGGCCACGGGAACTCTTCACGGTCGTCCCACTCCTCCGCGTTCGGGCGCATGACGTCCTTGGCGAACTCGTGCACCCAGTCCTTCAACTGGAGTTGGTCATCGTTGAGAGTCAGATTGAACTCGGCCATGACCCTATGTTACCCACGGGTAACCCAGGTGCCCACTCGGCTGAACTTCGACGGGGCGGGCTGACAGACTCGCCGATGTGGCTCCCGCTGAGAAGACGTCGTCGATCAGCCTGCGCGGCGTTCTGTCCGCCCTCGCGCTGGCGATCGGAACCATGCACCTTCTCGTGGCCCCCGGTCGGGCTCACGATTGGTCGTGGGAAGGAGCGGCCTTGGCGGGCGTCGGCGTCGTGCAGATCGTGCTCGGGTTGGGCATGGTGGTGGCCGGTCGCCGTTGGCTCACCGCAGGCATCGCCGCCGCGCTCGTTCCGAGCGCCGTGTTGGTGATCGTTCGTACGACGGGTTACCCCTTTGGCCCCCTCGACGGATACTCGCCGAACATGACGAGCTACGAGTACGTGTTGATCGCCGGCAGTGTCGTGCTCGCGTCGTTGATCGGCGGAGCACTCCTCGCCGGACCCGAGTCGATGGGTGCCACCGGCCTGCGATTCGACAATCTCGCTCCGATGATCGTCGTCGCCGCGGCCATCCCCGGAATCGCCGTGTCGGGCTGGGTCGATGATGCATCACACGTCGCCGGGTCCCGACACGTGCACACGTCGGCACCAATGCCGATCAGCCTGACGGCGAACGAGCGCGCATCGCTCGGCGCGCAACTCGAGAAGGCGCGCGCCATCACCACCGAGTTTCCGAATTTGCGAACAGCGCTCAACTCGGGCTGGGTCACAGTCGGGTCGCCAGCGCGCGGGGTTGGCCAGATGGTCGTGATGCCGGACTCCCCCGAATCAGACCCAACTGCGCCGTTTGCTCTCTTGTTCGCCGGAGCCGAGGACGATGCTCCGATCGTCGGTCTTCAGTACACGGTCTGGGATGCCGACGAGCCGCCCCTCGATCTCTTCACCGGCCAGCAGAACATGTGGCATCTGCATCCCACGTCGTGCGTCGTCGACGGAACGGAAGGTCAAGTCGAAGTGCCGCTCGACGATCCGATCACCGGCGCCGATTGCGGTCTGGTGGATGGTCGGCTCTCGGACCACTCATCGTTCATGCTGCGGGTGTGGGCCGTGCCGGGCTGGGAGAACCCCGCCGGAACGTTCGCTCACGATCATCCCGACGTCTGAGGCGTCCGGCCGGTCAGTAGTCGATACCCGGAAACTCCAGCACGAATTCGCGGATTTTCCCACCTCTGATCCGCTCTCCGTACCAGCCGCATTCGGTGCACTGAACAGGCCGATCGGGTTCGTTGCCGAACACGATGCATCCGTGGAGGATCACCTCGCCTCTGCGTTCCCGCTCGCCATCTTCGGCGGTCGGCATTCCAATGAGCACGGGCACGACGGTGTCGAGGCCACAGCCCGGACACATCCACCTTTCCACCCGCTTCTTCGACATGGATCCACCTCCACTTCTTGAACGAGGTCTCAGCATCCGGATGTGCGTCGCCACGGGAAATTCTGGCGCGAGATCTTCACCTATACGGTGAAAAATCATCACCAGAACAACGGGTCAGGAGGCTCGGCGGCCGCGGCCGCCGCGGGAGACCTTCTTCTTGTGCTCGAGGAAGTCGACCAACAAGTAGTCACCCAAGTTGTCGCTGCTCGTCAGGAAGGCGCGACCGCCATTGA
Source organism: Actinomycetota bacterium (assembly GCA_005787035.1). Taxonomy (GTDB): domain Bacteria; phylum Actinomycetota; class Acidimicrobiia; order Acidimicrobiales; family Ilumatobacteraceae; genus Casp-actino8. The sequence continues at coordinate 25,770 of SYCI01000109.1, forward strand.
GCGATGACATCTGCTCCACGAAACGCCGTAGGTACGTATCGGCATCGAGCATGAAGGTGTTGATCCGAATGTTTTCCTTGGAACAACGCACCGCTTCGCGCAAGGTTGCCTCCACGGTCAATTGCTGGGCTTCGTAGCCGTCGAAGTACGTGAACCAAGCGTCACCCTGCGGAGTGATGTGAGCAGTCGGCTCGCCGTCGGTGATCATGATGATCTGCTTGTTGCCGTTCTGACGCGCGAGCATCTTGCGGGCGAGACCGAGCGCGTGATGCATGTTGGTCCCCTGCATGCCCGGAATGGTCGCCTCCACGAGTTCGTCGGACTTGATCTCCCAGGCCACGTGACCGAACATCAAGATGCCGAGATAGTCGCGTGGATACTGCGACGAGATCAGCGATTGCAGGGCAACGGCGACCTTCTTGGCCGGCCCCCAACGATCGTCGCGGTACATGGAGTACGACGCGTCGAGCATGAGCACCGTCGCCGAACGGGTGAGGTGCTCGGTGCGTTCGATCTCGAAGTCGTCGGGCGACAACCGCACCGGAGTCCCCGTGCCGCGACGATTGAGCGCGTTGCGGATCGTGCGGTGCAGATCGAGATTGAACGGATCGCCGTATTCGTAGGGCTTGGTGTCGTACGTGCGCTCGTGACCCTGACCCATCGGGCTGATCTGGTGCTGACCCAACTTGTCCTTGGCGAGCCGCGAGAAGAGATCTCGTAGTGCCTTCGAGCCGATCTGACGCATGCCCTTGGGCGTGACCTCGATCTTGCCCTCTTTCTGGCGGATCAGGCCCTCGCGCTCGAGTTCCTGCACCAACTTCGAGAGTCGGTCCATGGCGTTGGCGACGTCGTCACCCATGAGGTCGCGCACGCGATCCATGTCGGCCTCGGCGAGCTGCTGCGGTGACGACGGGTTGCGGAGCAACTCCTCCAACTGGTCGAGATCACCGAGATCACGCATGGTCTCCATGGCCTGCTCGAACCCCATCGGATCCTGGCCCTGCATGTCGTAGCCGCGCTCCCACGGCATCCCGGGGAACATCTGCTGCATGTTGGCGCTCAACTGCGCCATCTGCTGTTGGAGTCCCATGTCCTGCATGAGTTGCTGCGACAACTGCTCGAGTTGGGCGCGCTGCTCGGGGGTCATCGAGTTGAGCATCGCCTGCGCGGCCGCCATGCGCTCGGCGATCTGCTCGAGCAACTCATCGAGGGTCTGCGGGTTCTCGGGGAAGAAGTCGCCGAACTCCTTCATGAAGTCTTCGAATCCCGGATCCTCGCCGCGCTGTTGCTTGTCGATCATCTCGTTCAGTGCGGTCAGCATGTCTTTCATGCGCTGCATGTCCTGCGGCGTCATGTTCTCCATGGCGGATGACATCTGGTCGACCATCTGCTGGGCGAGTTGCTGGCGCAACTTGTCCATGAGTTGTTCGAAGCGCTGTTCGGCTTCCTTCGATTCGAAGTCGTACGCACCGAGTTCTCGGACCTTGCCGGCCAGATCTTCGGGCAGCATGTCGAGTCGGAAATGACGATCTTCGGCCGCACGGGTTGCGTTCTCCTGCCGACGATCGTCACCGCTCTTTTGCGCGTCGAGCACCGACTGATCGACGGCGTGGCGCTCTTCGTCCACGATGTCGTCGAGTTCGTCGGCGATCTCCTTGTACACGCCGCCGAGATCGCCACGCTCGAGGAGTTCCTGGCGACGCTCCTTCAACCGCTTGCGCATCTCCTGCAGGCCCATCATCCGCTCGCCGTTGGGATCGGTCGCCCCCCGGTTCATGAGACGGCGCAGAGCACCCCGGAGGTCTCCGTAGGCCAGCAGATCGTCGGCCATCTCGTCGAACAACGACGAGTTCTCGATGTCGAAGCCCGTTTGCGTTCCGTCCCAGCGTGAGTAGGTGAAACGACCGGCCATGACCGCACGCTAGTCCTCGCCCGACCGCCGGCGACCCTCGAGCCCGACCGGTAGCCTGACCCTCACATGAAAGTCGAGCGCACGTTCGTTTTCGTGGACCTCTCCGGCTTCACGAAGTACACCGCCGCCAACGGTGACCTGTCAGCGGGCGAGATCCTCACGCGCTTTCGGGCCAAGGTGCGCGACGTCGCTGCCCAGTGCGGCGTGCGGGTCGACAAGTGGCTGGGTGACGGTTGCATGATCGTGGCCGTCGATCAGAAGCAAGCGGTCAGTTTCGCCCTCGACCTCCGCAAGCAATGCGCCGACGTCTGTGCGCCGCTCAAGCTCCGCACCGGAATCGCCACCGGACAAGTACTCATGTTCCAGGGCGAGGACTACATCGGCTCGTCGGTCAATCAGGCGTCGCGCCTCTGCGATGCGGCCGGTGACGACGAGATCCTCGCCGCCCGTCAGGACCTCTTGCCGACTCTTCGTGGAGTGCATCTGAAGAATCACGAGCCGGTCACCTTGCGTGGGCTCGGAGAGATCGACGTCGTGTCACTCGTGGCCGAGCGTTCACTCGGCGGATTGCACGACACCGGCGAACTCTGGACCCGCGGTCCGTTCGTCTGATCCGTGATCGCCACCGGCGTCTCGCTCCCCTCGCTCGTCGCCCTCGGAGCCGCTCCCACCAGCGACGCCACCACGCCCGGTACGGGTAACGGTTTCCACACCCGCTTCGCCGACGATCTCGCCGCTCTCGCGGCGTCGGGGGTCGCTCACCTTCGACTCGGCTTCGATTGGTCACGACTCCAACCACGCGCCGCCATGGGGCACGACCTCGATGGCCAGTGGGTCGAGTGGTACTCCGACGTCATCACCGCGGCCAATGCGGTCGGTATCGGTGTGTGGCCGACCTTGCTCGAACGAACACTGCCCCAATGGTTCGACGACGAACTCGGATTCGCCGACGCCAAGGCCGCGGGCCGTCATTGGCCTCGTTACGTCGAAGCCGTGGCCGACGCGTTCGGTGATCGAGTAACCGGCTGGTTCCCCATCGACAACCCCATCGCCTTGGCCGCCCGACGCGAAGCAGTCGACGCAGCGCGTCACGGCGAACTCGTGCACACCATGATCGTCGCCTGGCGCGATGCCTGGCGCGTCCTGCACGGCGGACCACCGGTAGCTGGTTCGTTCGGTGTGCGCACGGTGCGCCCGATCGATCACACCGTTCCGGCCGCCGAAGCCGCCCGACGAGAAGACCACTTGCGTTGGCGGACCTTCTTGCGTGGATTACGCGACGGCACATTGGTGATTCCCGGACGCGCCGATCGTCAACTCGCCGATCTCGCCGGGGCTATCGACATCGTCGGCGTCAAGATCCGCACCGACCTCGCCGACGATTCGGCGATCGATGACGAATCGTTGCGCCGTTGGGAAGAGCGCTCACTCGCGATGTTGCATCGCGTGGCCGAAGAAGGTCCCGACCGACCCATCTGTGTCGCCGCCTACCGGGTGAGTCGCGGTTCGATGGCCGAGAACCGTCGTGATGCCGAGGTCCTCACCGAAGCCACCACACGCGCCATCGGTTCGGCGGCCAATGACGGAGTCCCGATCACATCGACGTTCTTCGAGCCCGGTGTGGCCGCCAGCAAGGCAACACAGGACTCGGCGTATCTCGACTGGGATCGCCGTCTCACGGCGGCCGGCGCGGTGTGGTCCGGCTCGTTCGGCGGCAGCGCTACTTGATCGCCGTCGGGGCCACCGGGCCTCCGACGGCCCGAGTGAACGGCAGCGGCGTAGCGGCGAGCAGGAAGTCGTACTGGCCATCGGCTGCGCAATCGGCGGCCAGCGGATCGAGCAACCAGTTCTGACCCTGCACGAGTCCGATGTCGCGGATGTTGATCATGTGCACCGGCAGAAGCGCTTCGGGATCCTCGGGCGGGTAGCACTCGAACACGATCGTGTCGGTGGCCACGATCGCCACGTCGTTGTCGCGGATCCATTCGATGCTCTTCTGGCCGAGTCCGGGGGTCGGCGTGGAGTAGTGAATCTTGTTCCCGACGTTCAGCCAGTGCATGTGGCCGGTGCGGACACACACGACGTCACCGGGCATGACCTTCACACCACCCATGGCCGCCGCGGCATCGAGATCGTCGCCGCCGATCGCGTAGTTCTCGTCGAAGAAGTCGACACCTTTCAGGCGCGCGATGTCGAGCAGGATTCCGCGCGAGACGATCGGCCCCATGGTCTGGATTCCGAATTCGTGCGAACCGGCTTCATCGGTCGTGCTCATGGCGACGCCGTTGTAGAGCAAGTTGTCGTATCCCACGTGGGCGAGCGAGTCGAGATGCGTCGACGCTTGGATCCCCATCGACACCGCATCGTCACTCGAGGTGAAGTCGCCCGGGTCGCCGGTCATCGAATGATTCAAGGAGATCATGGTGCGTTCCGGGTTGATACGCCCCGGAATGAAACCGAGCTGAGGTCCGTTCTCGTCGAAGGGATACGTGAGCGAGAAGGTCTTGCCCTGACGGGCCGCTGCCAGACCACGCCGCACAGCCGCATCGTCGATCAGGTTCAGGGTGCCGCGGCGATCGTCGGCCCCCCAGCGACCCCAGTTCGAGACCCGGGCCGCGAGTTCACGGAGATAGTCGGGCATGGTCATCGCGGTTCTCCTAGCCCAACACCAACTCGGCCATCGTGCGCAGAGTGTCGGGCGAGCCACCGATGAGGATCGTGGTCACCTTGCTCTCACGCCACGCGGCGATGTCGTCTTTGATCTTGGCCGCCGGACCCACGAGACAGATCTCGTCGACCATCGCATTGGGCACCGCCGCGATCGCCTCGGCCTGTTTGCCGTTGAGAAACAGATCTTGGATCTTGTCGACCGCGGATTCGTAGCCGAGTCGTCGGAACACGTCGGCGTGGAAGTTCATTTCCTGTGCGCCCATGCCGCCCACGTACAACGCCAGCGTGGGACGCAGCCGGTCGTAGGCGCGTTCGAGATCGTCGTCGATCGCCACAGTGGCGGTGGCGAGGATCTCGAATTCGTCGGCGGTCCGACGCGCGGTGGGCCGGGCAAAACCTTCGGCCAGGTGCGGCGCATACAACTCTTCGTGACGCGGCGCGTAGAAGATCGGAAACCAGCCATCGGCGATCTCGGCCGCCAAGGCGACGTTCTTCGGGCCTTCGGCGCCGAGAAAGATCGGGAGGTCGGCACGAACGGGATGCGTCATCACATTGAGCGCTTTGCCGAGGCCGAGACCATCGCGCGCCGGGATCGGATACTCGGGGCCGTCATTGGTGAGGCGTTCCTCGCGCGCCAGGATCTTGCGGATGATCCCCACGTACTCACGGGTACGTGCGAGAGGTTTGTTGAAACGCTGCCCGTACCAACCCTCCACGACCTGTGGTCCACTCACGCCCAGACCGAGACAGAACCGGCCGCTCGACAGGTGATCCATGGTGATGGCGGCCATCGCCGTGGCGGTGGGCGTGCGCGCCGACAACTGGACGATGTTGGTACCGAGTCGCAATTTGGACGTACCGGCTCCCCACCACGCGAGCGGCGAGATGGCGTCGCTCCCCCATGATTCGGCGGTCCAGACCGAGTCGTAACCGAGTGACTCGATCATCCCGAGTGTCTCGGGAACCCCGACCGGCATCGAACGACCCCAGTAGCCGATGTGCCAACCCAGTTTCAGATCTTTCGTCACCATGCCTCCCGTCCGCCCTTCGAGAGTAGTTGTGACCAACGTCGGCTCACTCACTCGCCTCGGCTCCGGTGGGACGAGGTCTGATAGAACCAAAGGACACGTCCGCCGGGGGAAAAATGGAAATCGGATACACACCCGAGCAGGAGGCGATGCGCGCCGAACTGCGGAGTTACTACGAGAAGTTGCTCGACCAGGCCACGGTTGCCGAGCTGGGCGAGAGCCATGGCATCGGCAAGGTGCCCCGTCGGGTCTGGAAGCAGATGTGTGCCGACGGGTGGGCCGGGATCGGCTGGCCCAAGGAATACGGCGGTCAGGGTCGAAGCGCCATCGAACAGTTCATCTTCTTCGACGAGTCGATGCGCGCCGGCGCCCCGGTGCCGATGCTCAGCATCAACACCGTCGGCCCGACGATCATGAACTTCGGGACCGACGACCAGAAGGCGTTTTTCCTGCCCAAGATCCTCGCCGGTGACGTTCACTTCTGCATCGGATACTCCGAGCCCGGTGCCGGCACCGACCTCGCGTCGCTCCAGACCCGCGCCGGGCGCGACGGCGATCAGTACGTGATCAACGGCCAGAAGATGTGGACGTCGCTCTCGAGCGACGCCGACTACTGCTGGCTCGCGGTGCGCACCGATGCCGATGCCCCCAAGCACAAGGGGATCAGCATCCTGATCATGCCCATGAACACACCCGGCATCACGCTGCAACGCCTGAACCTCATCGGTGAACACGACATCAACGCCATGTTCCTCGACGACGTGCGCGTTCCCGTCGCCAACTGCGTCGGTGGCGAGAACAAGGGCTGGACCCTCATCACCAATCAGCTCAATCACGAGCGAGTGACGCTCTGCTCAACGGGAGTGGTCGAGCGCGCGCTCGCCGACACACTCGAATGGTCGAAGTCGACCAAGCTCCCCGATGGTCGGCGCATAGCCGATCAGGAGTGGGTGCAACTCAACCTGGCCCGCGTGCACGCCAAACTCGACGTACTCCGTCTCATGAACTGGCAGTCGTCGTGGGAGGCCACCAAGGGCGTCCTCGATGTCGGTCACTGCTCCTCGATCAAGGTCTACGGCACCGAGTTCTATCTCGAGGCCTTCCGTCTCTTGTTCGAGATCCTGGGACCACCCGGATATCTGAAGAGCGGCACACCAGGGGCGATCCTGCGCGCCCGACTCGAGAACCTCTACCGCGGCATGTTGATCCTGACCTTCGGCGGTGGAACCAACGAGATGCAGCGCGACCTCATCACCATGTTCTCGCTCGGATTCCCGAGGGCGGCCCGCTGATGGACTTCTCCTTCTCCTCCGATCAGAACGAACTGCGCGCCCTCGCCAAGCAGATCCTCGGCGATGTGTGCACACCCGAACACGTGAAGTCGATCATGGCCACCGAGTCGGCCACCGATCTCACTCTCTGGAAGACACTCGCCGATGCCGGACTCGTCGGCATCGGTCTGCCCGAATCGGTGGGCGGTGCCGGACTCGGCATCACCGAAGTCGCCATCGTCCTCGAAGAGATCGGCCGCGTGGCGGCACCCGTTCCCGCCTTCGCCGTGATGGCCTTGGCCGCACCGGCTCTGGTGGGCAAGCCCGAACTACTCGCCGGTGTCGCCACGGGCGAGGTCATCGTCACCGCGGCGATCCACGAGCCCGTGGGTGACGCCTACGCCCCGGCCACAGTGGTGGCCGATGGTCGAATCACTGGCACCAAGGTGTGCGTGCCCCACGGACTCCTCGCCCAGCGCTTCGTGGTCACCGCCGCCGACGGTGTGTACGTGGTGGAGGCCGACGACCCGAACGTGCGCGTGATCCGCCAGGACACCACGAGTGGCGTACCCGATGCATTGGTGGAGTTCTCCGGGGCCAAGGCCGCCTGCGTGGGCGGACCGGCGGCCGTGGTCGACCTCGTGAACCGCGGTGCGGCGGGTGCGTGCGTGATGGTGGCCGGAGCCTGCGATGCGGCACTGCGCCTCACCGCCGAATACACCAAGTCCCGCCACCAGTTCGACAAAGCCATCGCCACGTTCCAAGCGGTGAGTCAGCGCGCCGGCGATGCCTATATCGACACTGAAGCCGTTCGTCTCACGGCTTGGCAGGCGATTTACCGACTCGCCACGGCCCAGTCGGCCGATGAAGCCGTGATGTCGGCCAAGTTCTGGGCGGCCGAAGGCGGCTGGCGTGTGATGCACGCATCACACCACCTGCACGGCGGTGTGGGAGTCGATCGCGACTATCCGTTGCACCGTTTCTTCCTGCTCCACAAGCAGCTGGAACTGCAACTCGGTTCCACCCAACCGAGCTTGGCTCGTCTGGGTCGACTGCTCGTGAACTCCTGAGTCGCGCGCCGTGTCGAACAACCCGAACCCGATTCTTCCGGCCGACCCCGATCTGCCGCTCATCCATACGCGCAACTACGAGGTTCGCGCTTACAAGGTGAACGACAACGAGATCCTGATCCGAGGGGCGGTGCGCGACGACAAGGCTCCGGGCCTGTACGTGAACGACGATCCCGAGCCGCTCACCATTCATCACATGGTGATCGAACTGAGGGTGTCGTATCCGATGATGGAAATCCTCGACGCCAACACCGAACTCAAGGAGTTCCCGCATCACGAATGCCCCGGAATCGCCCCGCGCTACAAGCAACTCGTCGGGCTTTCGATCGCACGCGGATTCACTCACAAGGTGCGCGAGTTGTTCGGAGGTCCGCGTGGTTGCACCCACACCACGGCTCTACTTCAGGCCATGGGTCCGGTGGCCATCCAGTGCGGCTGGAGCATGCGGGTGATCAAGCTGAAGGAACTCGCGGCGAGTGGTGTCTCGCGCGAAGCCATGACTCCGGAGCAGCGCGACATGGCCCGCGAGATGGCCTTCAAGTCGAATCTCAACACGTGCCACATCTGGGACGAAGAGGGTGAGCACGTGCGGGTGATGCGTTCGGGTGGCGACATCGGTGCGCCGTTGTCGGTCACCAAGCGGCTGGGCAAACTCGGCCGTTCGCTCGACGACTGGGAGAAGATCCGCGGCTAGCCGATGAGGCGAAGGGCTTCTTCCTTCGCCCACTTGTAGTCGGCCTTGCCCACCGGTGTTCGGACGACCTCGGGAACTTCGAAGACGACCTTGGGGGTCTTGTAGTCGGCCACCAAGGTGCGTACGTGGGCGACCAATTCTTCGAGGGAGGCCGTGGATCCCGGCCGCAGTTGCACCAGAGCCGTCACTTGCTCACCCCAGCGGACGTTCGGTGTGCCCACCACAACGGCGTCGAACACCGACGGATGCTGCTTGAGAGCCGCTTCGACTTCCTCGGGGTAGATCTTCTCGCCGCCTGAATTGATGCACACCGAGCCGCGGCCGAGCAACGAGATCGAGCCATCGGCTTCGATGCACGCGAAGTCGCCCGGGATGACCCAACGCTGTCCGTCGTAGGTGGGAAAGGTGGCCGCGGTTTTCTCGGGATCCTTGTAGTAACCGATCGGGATGTTGCCACTGCGCGCCAACTTGCCGACCTCGCCCACCGCGCAACGCCTTCCGTTCTCGTCGAGCACGGTGGTGTCGGGACCGGTCACGAAACGCGGCGACGACATCGAGGTTCCGTCATCGGGTCGGGCGCCGGCGGCACCGGTTTCGGAGGCTCCGAAACTGTCGAGGATCGCCACGTTGGGAAGCGCGGCACGGATCTGTTCGCGCACGCCCGAAGACAACGGTGCACCACCGTTGCCGATGGCGAACAGCATCGACAGATCGAACACCGGACGCGGTTCCACGAGCAACGACTCGGCCATCGGACGAGCCATGGCGTCACCGATCGTCGAGACCGAGTTGACCTTGGCGTCGGCCACCAGTTGCCACACATCGAGCGGATCGAAGCGCCTCTTGGTGTAGAGCACGAACGCACCACCCGATGTGATGGCGTTACCCATGATCCACTGCCCGCCGCCGTGCATCATCGGGCCGATCGACATGAGACGGGCCCGGAACGGTGCAGCCGCGGCTTCCTCGCCGAGTTGCTCCACCCGCTCGATCGGACGATTCGCGCGCGCCGAGTTCATGGCGCCGAGGATCACGTTTTCGTGCCGCCACATCACACCCTTGGGCATGCCGGTGGTCCCGCCCGTGTAGAGGATGTACATGTCGTCGCCGGATCGACCGGGGAAATCGCGATCGGGCGATGCAGCGGCGAGGGCGGCTTCGTATTCGTCGCCCATCACCACCAGGTGGCGAAGGGCAGGCAGGGCATCACGCACGTCGTTCACGGCGGCCACGTATTCGGGAGCCACGATCACCGCCACGCAGTCGGCATTGTCGTAGAGGTACCGCAACTCGGCCTCGACGTAGCGGTAGTTGACGTTCACCGGAACGGCGCCGATCTTGCAGCATGCGTAGAACGACTCGACCCATTCGTGGCAGTTCTGCGCGTGGATTCCCACGTGCTCCCCACGTCGGATACCGAGGCTGGTCAGGTGATTCGCGAGACGCGTGGCGCGCTCGTCGAGTTGGGCATAGGTGTAGGCGACCTCGTTGGTGATGAGGCCCATTTCGTCGGGAATCGCATCGGCGATCACTTCGAGCACGTCGGCCAACTGCACCGCGCGGGGATAGGTCCTGTGGGCCACGTCAGCCTCCGAATCCGTCGAGCATGTCCTTGAACCCATACTTGTGATGAGGTCCGATCGCCATGTTCTCGTAGAGGCCGTAGCCCACGTGTCGGCGACCATCGCGATCGGTGTAGGAGAAGCGCGCCGAGTTGTCGACGATGCCGAAGAGACGCATCGCGCCTTCGGGAGTGGTGGTGTCGAGTTCGAAGTTCTGCACGACGAGCGGCCCTTGCCACATTCCGTGCCTCCAGTCGGCGTCGTAGCCGTAGCCGGTGCCGATGCCGATGTGCACCGGCAGAAGTGGCTCCACGTCGAGGCGGAACTCGTAGCCGTCGTCGGCCACGACCCGGATGTCGGCGCCGGTCGAGAACCGTGACCCCGTTCGGTACTGCAGTTCGTGATCGGGACGACCGAGGTGTTCGATCCGGCCGTCGGGCCAGATGCGCGTGGCCTCTTCCATCACCCGACTTCCATCAGGATTCTCTTGCATGATGATCATGAGCGAGTGATCGTCGAAGCGAATGGGCGTGTAGATCCAGAACCAGCTGAACGGGTTGGATGCACGGATGCCCGCCGGCTCGCTCTCACCCACCGGGCGCACACCCCACGACCGGTCGCGGGTCCCCCACCACTCATCGGGTGACAACTCGAATGTCTTGCCGCCCGCTTTCAGCACTCCCGACCAGCCGCCGGTTTGGGCGAGACGACACGTATCGAAGATCACCCGCCCGTTCTCGCGGATGTAGTGGCGGGGTTCTTCGAACGCTGGCATGGCGCCGGTCCATTCGGCATCGATCGAGATGCCCCATTCGTTGTCGGCACAGCGAACTCGCAGACGCCGGAGTGGTTCGAGGACCTCGATGCTGAGTGGCCCGACTCCGGGGTGGAGCCTGTCGGCGGCATCGAGGGCGCCGGACGCGCGGACGACGCGATGCTGGCCTTCGTGGAACACGAGCAGGTAGGCGTCGATGACGCCGAGGTTCGGATACACGCCGAGTCCGGCCACGAACATCGTGGTTCCCGACTTGTCGAAGCCGTTGAAGTAGTAGCGGTCGTAGAAGTTGCGGTCGCTGATGGCCGCGTGCCGCATCGGCTCGGAGGTCTGATGGATCGGGAAGTCGTCGAGATTGCTGAGCATCGTTCCTCCGATCAGAGCGCGGTCACGAGTGGGGCGATGTCGGTGGCGAAAGCCGCCAGCTGGTCGCACAGTTCGTCGCAGCTGCGCGCCTTGAACCGAACCTGCAACTGATTGACCCCGGTTGCGGTTCCGGCGAGCACGCGCTCGGCGATCGATTGCGCCGAACCGGAGAGCGTCGCCTCTCCCACGTCCCACGAGGGCGATCCGACGTACATGAAGGGCGTGATGTGCCCGATCATGAAGTCGCCGGTGCGACCGTGCTTGGCGCGCTCGGATGTCACCAACTCGACCATCTCGCCATTCGACGGACCCTGCGGTAGCCAACCATCGGCCAATCGCGCCGCGCGCTTGATGGCCACCGGACTCGAACCGGCGATCCAGATGGGTGGGCGTGGCGATTGCACCGGACGCGGGCGAGCACCGAAGCCGTCGACGAATTCGTTCTCGAGTGCCGCAGCGAGTTCGGGAATGCCCGACTCGAGGGCCGAGCCACGACCATGGAAGTCGACACCGAGGTGTTGGAACTCGGCTTCCACGTGCCCGGCACCGATGCCGATGAGCGCGCGGCCACCACTCAGATGATCGAGGGTTGCGAATTGCTTGGCCGCTACTCGTGGATGTCGGTAGGGCAACACGTACACATGGGTGAGAAGCCGGACCTTGGTGGTGAGGGCGGCGAGCCACGACAACGTGGCGATCGGATCGGCCCAATGCGTTCCCATACCGCCCACCACCGATTCGGGCAACGACACGTGGTCGCACACCCCGACATAGGCGTATCCGTTGTCGTCGCACGCGCGCGCGAGACGGGCCAACTCGTCCGGACCCGCCGTCTTCTCCCAGTCGGCGACGAAATAGGAACTCTGGGCCTGGATGGGAAGTTGGATGCCGTAGATCCGCCGATCCTTCGGCACGGTGAACATCGGGGCACTCGGTTCGGGCATGTCCGAACCTTAGGCGGTCGGGCTCAACGGCGAACGAGCCGCTCGGCACTTCCGATGACGTAGGTGATGACCACGGCGACGACAACCGAGGTGGTCGCAACGGTCCAGATCATCGAGTAGTCGAGACGGCCGCGGGATTCGTTCAACAAACCACCGAGACCGTTTCCGGTGGCGAGGTATTCGGCGATCATCACGCCGAGCAAGGCTCGCGGTGCGGCGAGCCGCGCTGCAGTCACGAGCGCGGGAACCGATCCTGGAAGTCCGACGTATCGAAGAGCTCGGAACCGACCGCCACCACTCACACTCACCACGTCGATGGCGGCCGGTGGCGTGGAGGCCAGCGCCTGGGAGATGGTCACGAAGGACGGGAAGAACGTGACCGAGATGCACACCACGACCGTGGCGAGGATGTCACGACCGAACACGAGGACGATGAGCGGGGTGAGTGCAGGCAGCGGCATGGTCTGGGAGATGAGCGCGAACGGCAGGACGCTCCGCCCGAGCGTCGGACGAAGCGAGAGGAGCGTCGCGAGTAAGAGCGCGGCCGCCAGACCACAGACGAGACCGAGTAAAGCGAGCGGAAGCGTCGCTCCGTAGGCGTCGAACAGCCGACTACGGGCGCCATCGGCTCGCTCCCCCGACGTGAGGTAACGCAGAACAGCGAGTGGCGACTTCGCCACCACCGGCGACATGTCGAGGGCCCGCAACACCAAGGCCCAGATGCCGAGCACCACGGCGGCCGACACCGAGCCGGCGAGAACGCGCGCCCACCACGGCCGGTCTTCCTGCGTGGTCAAGGCGGTGGAAACCGTGCTCGACAACGACGTGCGCGTGAGGCGTTGGGCGATCACGGCGAACGTTCCGTACGCCGCAGCGGCCACGATGGTGGCCACGAGGCCGATGCTCCAGAGACGGGCCGGATTGGCCTGACCGAGTGAGCCGAGCAGGTACGTGCCCAGACCCCAACGGGTTCCGCCGCCGAATTCGACGAGAAGAGTTCCGAGGAGTGCCGCCGGCGCTGCGACCTTGAAGGCGTTCACGATGTGCGGCAACGCGCTGCGCACGCGGATCCAGCGGAGGACGTCGGTGGTGGATCCTCCGGCCACCATCACCACATCCACGAGTCGGCCGTCGACGGCCCGCATGCCGTTCACCGTGGCGGTGAACGTAGGGAAATACACCGCCATCGACGCGAGGATCACGCGCGGAGTGGTGCCACTGAACGCGAGGAGCAGAACGGGGACGAGCGCGATGAGCGGCATGGCGAACAGCGAGACTCCGATGCCGCGTACGAGGGTTTCGGCGGTGCGAAAGCGTGCGGCGAGCGAACCAAAGGCGATGGCCACGGTGTTGCCGATGAGGAATCCGAGCCCCGCGCACTTGAGCGAGACCGACAGGTGCGGCGGGTAGTCGGAGCGATCGCTCCAGAACTGGCGGACGATGTCGGTGGGGGCCGGCAAGGCCCCACTTGCCACGAGCTCGAATTGGCCGACGAGTTCCCACACCGCGAGAACGACGGCAACGACGAGCGCGCCACGCAACAGACGCGACCACGACATGGTCAGTGCTGACCGCCCGAGTGCAGCAGGTCGGAGAGATGATCGGCCAACGCGTGGAACTCCGGGGTGCGGAGGATTTCGGGTGAACGCGGCCGGTCGAAAGGAATCTCGACCACTTCGACGATGCGGCCCGGACGGGCTGACATCACGGCCACTCGGTCGGCGAGGAAGATCGCTTCCTCGATGGCATGAGTGACGAGCACGGTGGTGGGCCGGAGCGCCGACCAGATGCGCTGGAGTTCGAGGTTCATGGCGCGACGGAGAATTTCGTCGAGGGCGCCGAAGGGTTCGTCGAGAAGAAGGAGTTCGGGTTCGGTCACGAGCGCGCGAGCGATGGCCGCGCGCTGACGCATTCCACCAGACAACTGACCCGGCAGGGCCTTTTCGAAACCCGATAGTCCGACGAGCGAGATGAGTTCGGCGATCTTGGTCTCGTGTTCGGACACCGACTTGCCCATCACTTGCAGAGGAAGGGCGATGTTCTTCCAGACCGATCGCCACGGCAGAAGGGCCGGATCCTGAAAAGCGACGCCGAGCCGTCCGGCCCGACGCATCTCTTCTGGTGTGTGTGAACCGATGCGGAGACTGCCCGCATCGGGGTGTTCGAGACCGGCCAGGAGGCGGAGCAGCGTGGACTTACCGCAACCGGACGGGCCGATCAGGGCTACGAAACTTCCGACCGGCGCGCTGAGTGACACGCGGTCGAGTGCTTGCACCGTGCTGTCGCGCAACGCGAAGGTGCGCTCCACGTCGGAGACGTGGAGCGCACCTTCGGACAAGACGGACGAGTCCGACAAACTCAGATCTCCTCGAGCAGAGTCGTGTCGAACATGTCGCGGCTTCCCTTGACACCGATCTCAGCAAGCGCGGCCAGATTGGCCTCGATCGACTCTTCCGACATCGAGAAGATCCCGCCGTCGGCCTCGATGATCGGCTTCTGGGCGTTGTTGAAGAAGATTTCGTTCTCGATGGTGCGTCCGGTGCCCTTGAAGTAGGTGTCGGCGAAGGTCGGCGGGTACTTGTCGGGGTCCTTGAAGTTCTCCTCCCAGCCCTTGCGGCTGGCGCGGAGCCACTTCACGATCGTCTCCCGCTCGTTCTTCAGCGCATCCTTGGTCACGACGACGGTGTCGTTGTAGACGGTGAAGCCGTAGTCGTACAGAAGGAACGACGTGGCCTTCTCGCCCGCCTGCTCGATCGTGTACGGCACGTTGGTCGTGAAGTCGATCGAGGCGTCGATCTCGCCCTTGACGAGCGGGGTCGGGTCGTAGGCGTAGGGAACGATGTTCACTTCGGCCTTGTCGACACCGCTGAGCTTCAACATGGCCTCGACCGCGATCGTGTTGGCCGGCGGAACAGCGAGGGTCTTGCCCACGAGATCCTGCGGCGAATTGATCGGGTTCTTGGCCAGGCTGACCACACCAATGGGGTTCTTCTGGTACTGCGTACCGATGATCACGAACGGAGCACCGTCGTTGACGATGGCGTTGATGGTGCTCTCGGGTGTGGTGAGGGCGAGTGGCGCGCCACCCGACAGCAGCGTGCTCTCGGGGATCACGTCGGGACCACCCGACAGGTAGTTGAGGTCGATGCCCTCAGTGGCGTAGTAGCCATTGGTCATGGCGATGAAGTAGCCCATGAACTCGGCGTCGTTGATCCATGCCGCTTGCATGGAGAACTTCGCCAGATCGCCCGAACCGGCTGTGCCGCCCGAACCGCTGGACTCGTTGTCGTCGCCACCGCAGGCGGCGAGGATGGCGGGAAGTCCCACCACGCCCGCACCAGCGGCTGACAAACGCATGATCATTTGTCGCCGTGTTAACGGTCTCATTGTGAACCTTTCTTCGAGGTTTCCCTCGTTGTTGTGTTGGTGGTTGGTGGTGGTGCTCCGGGGCTCAGAGCGGTTTGAGTCCGAGGATCTCGCGTAACTCGGCGACGATGCCGAGGTGTTCGAATTCGGTCCCGGGAACCATCTCCCAATACACCCGTCCCCTTTGACGGTTCGATTGGTCGATGTGCATGGCGCGGGTGGGCGTGACCACCCAATCGACAGCGACGTCGTGCCGTTCGGCCGGCATGACCTCGTTGACGAACTGACAGTCGTGCACCACATCGGCGACGACCGAGAACTGATCGGTGAGTCCGAGTTCGCTCAGAACCGCCCACTCGAAGTCGAAGTATCCGTGACCCTTACCGAAGCGGACACCATTGCTGCTGACGGCACTGCCGCCGGTCACGAGGAGCGCGAAGGGCCGACTGCACTTGAGCGTGGCAAGCGGCAGATGCTCGGCGTAGCGGTCGAAACCGTCGAGCGTGGCCGCGTAGCGGTGATCGCTGGCGGGGATCTTGGCCGGATCGAGACGGTAGAAGCCACGGATGATGCCGTACGTGGTCATCACGAACGGAACACCGGCCTTGATCATCTTGTAGCGGAGATCCTCGAGACAGTTGTCGGGGGTGATGAACACCTGTCGATCGCCCCGATTCTTGAAGGCATCGAGTTCGAGCACGCGGTCGGCGCACTTTTCGCTGCCCTCGAAGTCGCAGATGAAACTGGAGAAGTCCCAGTGGAAGCGCGAATCGGGACGGGCGACCTTGGCCAGTTCGGCCCAAATGCGCTCGCGATAATCGTCGGTCGTGGTGATGGTCACCGAACTCTCCTGAGTTTCTTGGCCGGGTTGGAATGACTGTCGGTTGCGGGTGACCAGACGTCGATCATCCGCGCGTTGGTGGCGATGTGGCTCAGCAGGCAGTCCGCCTGCGCCTCGACCATTTCGTCGACGACCTGGCACTCGTGCACCACGGCCACGACGGGCACGTTGCTGTGAACGATGCCGAGCTGGAGCATCATCATCCATTCGAGCGCGAGGTAGCGCTGACCACCACCGATGTGACGACCATCGGAAGTGACCGCGGTGGCACCGGTGACGAGAAGATCGATGGCGCCGACGTTGCGTAGATCGCCCGGGCCGAGACGACGACCGTACTTTTCCATGCCGTCGAGGGTTGCCGCGTGCTTGGCATCGGCTTCGTCGATCTTGTTGCCGTCGAGATGCACGAAACCGCGGCGCAAGCCGTAGGTGGGAACCAGGATCTTCTTGCCCGCGCGAATAGCGGCGAGTCGCAGACGCTCGACGCTGTTGTCGGGTGCGCAGAAGATCGTGCCGGCCGATTTCCACTCGGTTAAAGCGACCACTCTCTTGGTGGCCTCTTCGCCACCGTTGAAATCGGGAACGAAGTCGTGCAGATCGAGATCGAATCTCGAGTCGGGGCGGGCTGCGTCACGAAGTCGCTCCCACACCACTCGACGCACGCGCTCTTCCTGATTCACGAAAGTGCCACGGCCTTGCTCGGCCGACAGCAAGCCGTCGCGCACCATCTCGTCGATCGCCCGGCGCAACGTGCCGCGACTCACGCCGAACATCTCCATCAGGCGAGGTTCGGTGGGCAGTGGCGAGGCGTCCGACAGTGACCGCTCGAGGACGAGGGTCGTCAGACGATGACGAACCTTCTCGTACAGCGGCGCGTCGTCGGCCACCGCTTCGCTCTCCCCCGTACTGGCCAGCGCCATGGGCGGACTATAGATCAGATTCGTCTATACGAATTGTTTCGGGCCGATGACGATCTCGTGCCTGCTCAGGGGCGATCTGGCGCTCCCAACGGGATGCGAACCCGCCGGTCCGGCGGACCGCAGTTCGGAAGGCTCAGTTCAAGATGAAGGAAGTAGTGCTTGCCGGGCCGACGCCGTACTCATTGCGCCACACCACGGACACAGAGTGACTCGATCCCGACTCGAGTCCGCTGACCCAACAGAACCCGAATCCTCCGACATTTCCGGACTCGGCGCATTCAACTGCCGTCCCATCGACCGATACCTCGGCGCTGAGGACACTGTCCGAAACCGAAGTCCAGATGACGAGCGCCGATGAACACCTGATGCACCATGCGTTGGCCAGGATGGCGACCGAACCCGGTGCCGGGGGCAGGGCTCCCCACACTGCGGTCAGCGAACCCGACCTCGACACCGAAGTCGTCAGTAGATCCTGGTCCGAGGTTTTCGACGCATCGCGGGTCCAACCGATTAACACGTAGCCGGAACGTAGGCAGTCAGTAGCTGTTGGCAACTGATACGTCCCGCGGAACTCGATCGTCCACGCCGACGAGTGTTCGCCGCAGGAACCGCCGGCGGGGTCGAGCGTGACTTGTCTCGTGGGCCGACCGTGTCGGGTCCGACAGTTGTTGGTGTCTGCCGGACCGAAGTTGATCGTCCGAAGAACCGGAAACCCGTCGTTCAACGACGACCTGACGCACCACACAGAATCGAAATCCCAACCATTGTCGTCGGCGAGAAATTGACGCGAGCGCAACTCATCTGCGCTTGCGCAAACGTTGACTGGCCCGACATCGCAGTTCGGTCCGCCTTCCAGACCGAAACTGTTGACACTTACCACAAAGCCATAGTCGGCGCCGACAAGTGCTCCTGCGGCGCCTGAACTCTCCACTTCGCCGATGGCAAAGGAAGATTGAATGATCTGATCGAAAGCTGCACCAAAAAGTCCACCGACAGAATCAAGACCCACAACCGACCCTGCGCTGTACGAGTCAGTGACGTAACTTGGTCCGATGCTAGTCAGATTGGTGTCGCCAACCAGCCCGCCGACCGCACCCTCTCCTCGCACATCTCCAACTGTGAATGAACGTGTCACTGTTACCGAGTAGAAGGTCCAACCAAGCAACCCTCCTACCGAATCGACCCCCGTGACGTCGCCGGTGGAATAGGAGTCGGTGAATTCCAAGAATGGAGCACTTGAGTAACCAACCAATCCACCTACAAGATTCACACCGTTAATCTCGCCCGTCGAGTATGACTGCTCGATCGGGTGTGGCACCTCTTCGATGGAGTATTCAGTCTCGCCGATAAGACCACCCACCTTGTTCGCGCCGCGAATATCTCCAGAGGAATGCGAATCCTCGATATTCACGGGGCCATCGGTGTCGCCGACCAAACCACCGGCATAATTGAGTCCACTGATGTTTCCGGCGGACGACGAGTTGGTGATCGTCAAGCTTCCACCCACCCGGCCAATCAATCCACCCACCCGGTCGTTAGCTGTCGTTACGTTGCCGGTCGTTTGCGAATTCGAGATCACAACTTCAAAAATGGACTCTCCGATCAAACCGCCCGTCTTGTCGACCCCCACGACATTGCCGTGGCGGATGACATCGACGATCTCAAGTCGACCATCAGGTAGATCGAACAACGGCGCCTCGGCGTCGGACTGAGTGTCAACGAATTCGAATCCGTGTCCATCGAAGGTGCCGAACCAGTTCCCACTCGGACCGACCCAGCCATCGAGATCGATGTCGTCCACCTGGAAGACCGTCAACCCATTGCAATCGTTGTCCGTCCCAAGGTCGTTCAGATCGGATGCCTCGGTTACCTCCACCCGCTCATCGACTGCGTCCCACAAGACGCAATCGCTTGGGGCCGAAGCTGCTGCACCGGAAGCCGACACGAATGTGGCCGCAAGCGACAAGGCGATGCCGTTGACGAGCACGCGTGAGCGGACTCTCAGTCGACCTGCACCACGAAGACGAATCACTGTAAAAGACTACAGAAGGACGCCTTGCTCATTGGAGCGCCCCGAACCTCTGGCACTCCCAACGGGATTCGAACCCGTGCCGCCACCTTGAGAGGGTGGTGTCCTAGGCCACTAGACGATGGGAGCAAGTAGCGGACGGTTTCTGCGCTCCGGAACGGGTCTCGACTCGTCCAAGGACTCAACCCTGAAGGGATTCCCATGATCCTCCGCAGTTACGAGTTCCACCTCAGAGCGAAGAACCTGTCACCAGCCACCATCAAGGCAGCAAGGGAATACCTCTCCCCGTTCCTGGCCGTCCACGACCCTTACAAGACCACGATCCGCGAGGTGGAGGCTTGGTTGGCGGATATGTCAACCCGTTGTAAACCAAGCACTGTCTGGACCGCCTGGCGGCATCTCAAGGCATTCTTTGAGTGGCTCTCGCTTGAAGGGGATATCCCCACGAACCCGATGGAGCGCATTCGAAAGCCTCTGGTTCCGACCACGGAGGTCAATGTCCTCAATGCCCAACAGTCAAAGTCACTGATCGAAGCGTGCCGAGGGAAGGACCGAGACTCTCGCCGTGACCTGGCGATGGTCTCAATCATGCTGGACACCGGGATCCGGCTGTCGGAACTCGCCAATCTGACAATTGACGACGTGTCCGAGGATGGAACTCTTCGCATATTCGGCAAGGGGCGGAAATGGCGAACCGTCGCCCTTGGTGGCACCTCCCAACGTCACCTCAGCGCATGGCTACGGTCGTCTGGCATCACCGAAGGCCCCCTCTGGATAGGGAGGAAGGGCCCGATGACAACAACTGGCATCAGGAAGATGCTTGCGCGTCGTGGGTCAACGGCTGGCTTGCGCCTACACCCGCACATGCTTCGTCACACATTTGTCGACAATTGGCTACGAAACGGTGGTTCCGAAGTTGACCTCGCCCGAATCGCTGGCTGGACCTCGACTCGAATGGCCGAGCGGTACGCAAGGCATCGTGCCGATGAACGGGCGATCCAAGCACACAGGAATATTTCGCCGATGGATGGGCTGTATTCAGCGGTTGGGAGAAAGGTCTGAACCACTGAAATGAAGTTGTCGAGCCTCTAATCCACGCACTTAGACCCTTAGTTAAGACTGTTAGTTCACGCGACGCATAGGTGCGACTGGCCCCTCGCACTACACCCAAATTTGTGCGAAGTTGAGTGCCGTCAACACCACTGGTCCCACAACGAAGAGGTTGAACCATGGCACTTATCAACTGCCCTGAATGCGAGAAACAAATCTCTGACAAAGCACCCGCGTGCCCAAACTGCGGAGTTCCGCTGGGCGACCCATCGCCGGCACCCACAAGCACTGGGACAGGGTCGATCGGATGCGCCGGTTGCAGACAATCCGATCGGGTCGTAAGAGTTGGCGCACTACAACTGACCCATCGAAAACACACACAAGAGGTTGGTGAAGTTGACCTTCAGACAAACGGAATCTCGGTGAGCGGGAACTTTGCCCTCACAGATGATTTTGCACTTGTCTCATCGCCGTGGACTGGCCTCTCGGTCCAGGCTTCGTCGACCAGTGGCACGATTCAGACGTCGGGAACAAGCGAGTCCGGCCTCCTGCGGGCTATTGAGTACTGGATCCCCGTTCCTCTTCCTGGCGATCCCATCCCTACTGAGTTCGATGCGCAACTAAAGCGCTACGAGGACGCATTGGTATGTGAACGTTGCGCCACGGCGACGCTCGAAGGTGAGGCTGTCAAATTCGATCAACTCTCGCTGCGTGTCTTCGGGCCAACCGGCCTCACGAGGAGCCTGGAGTACCAATCTCTCGTCGCACATAACGCTCGAGCAAATTTCGGCGTTCTGATCAGG
This sequence comes from Actinomycetota bacterium, assembly GCA_005787035.1. Classification (GTDB taxonomy): domain Bacteria; phylum Actinomycetota; class Acidimicrobiia; order Acidimicrobiales; family Ilumatobacteraceae; genus Casp-actino8. Next base: position 47,071 of record SYCI01000109.1, read on the forward strand.
CGTAAGGGAACAAAGAACGCCACTCTTCAACAACTTGAGGGAATTCACTCGACGATTTCAAACTCGTTTCAGTTCAACCCCGGTTTCGAAACTCGGCGACTTAGTGTTGATGACGTCGAAATCCGAATCTCTGCAGGAAGTAGTGGCTCTCAGGCAAAAGCCAAGGCAATGGGAGCCATGGGGAAAGCAAGTTGGTGGCCAACCACTGGAGTTGTTTCATCAATGTTGGACTCGACTACCGGTGATGCCCTCTACTCGGTAGTTGCTACCGCCGACTACGAAAACTCTGCCCTCACTGCAATCGGTATTTCGGGCCGCTACAAAAAGCGCTTCGGAGAGTTGGCAGAGATTTTGAACACAAGCGTTAAGTAGGCCCTAGGAGTACAGCGACTTTGCAATTGGTGTAACGGGATCGTTAATCAGTCGACTGAACAACAAGTACGGTTCCGCCAATGGGGATGTTTAAGAGCCGCAAGGAACCCCCTCGCCCGGCACAGGGCGGGGGGCGCACATCAAACTTCAGGGAACCATCGATCCCTGGAACACATCCTGGACCACCCTTTCTCAAGACCCCATTCATCGCTTCCACAAAGGGGCCGGGATCAATTGACTCCATCGCGCACTACGTCGGCTTCGGTCAATCAATTCACAGAAACTTCAGTTCAGCCGATTGCGCTTCGGACCACATCTTTGTGGTCGACGCGACTCGAGACCTTGAATTTGCGCTTGGTTTCAGCGACGAACCACGTAGAGCCCTATTCACGAGCCAAACTGGCGACCCCCTAATGCTGGTGATTGATTGGACACCACCAATTGGTCGTTCACAGGTCGAGGTAGGAGAGCGCCTAAGAGAGACGTTCGGAGTTTCGGAGACGCCGATCGCAACGATTCATGGGATCCTGACAGCGGGAATGTCGATTTGGACACTCGCCTTAACCGCATCAAGCCTCTACGCACTCGGTGAAAGCGGGCAACCATCAATACAAGTGCCTCTCGCTGACATCTTCGGACTTCGACTATCGGGATTTGAACTTGCTCTCAATTATGCAGGACACGATCAAAACTACGGGCTCCCGCAACCAGGAATGAAACTCCAGTACGAGTCACTCGCTTTCTTTCATGTGAGATACATAACAACTTGGACAGAATTCGCGACTGCAGTTGAAGAGGCGTGGATCAAGGTTTCGATTGCTGAACCTGCAAACAAAGTCTTTGGTGACTTGGGTTCTCTTTCCGTCTACTCGCGTTCGCACTATGGAAATCTCTTCACGAGCCACTTCCCTTTCCGAGAAGAGGGACTTAGACAAACTGCATCTAGTAAAGGCCTTCAAAGTGTCATTGAATCGTGGGCGCAACAGGAGTTAGAGGCGTTCCGTTTGCGAACACAAAAGTGATGGCCGTTGCGTCAACGCCCTTGACAGGTTCAGGCGTTCTAAAGACACCTCGTGGTAGTTGGCTAGAAATGTCGACACAGTTTTGATGAGCACTGATGTATTTCAAGTTCATTAATTGTTGACAGAGTTGCGCCGCAGGTTGACTGATGGGACTTAATCTCTAATTGCTCGGAGTTCCCTTCATGGTTGATGAGACTCACGAAGGGCACGTCGACAGAACCCCTCCACGATCACGAACTCTCCTTGAGCGTGGTTGATTTCGAGTGGTGAGCATCACCTCACTGAAATCACTCGGGTGTTCGTGGATGAGATCAAAATAGAGTTCAGAGAAATTAGAGATGTAAATGAGTTTTTCGTTGTTTCAACAAAATTTGAGTGGTTCGAATTTGTCAAAGAAGCGGGTTCGCTCGCTGTGACGTTGACTATTGCAACCCAGACTGTCGTTGTGGTTTCTCCAGCCACGCCGAAGAATTCGAAGAAGGGCCTGTACTTCTCAGTCATACTTGACGCTGGCAGTAGCAAGGCTCCAGATCACTGGTACGGGAACATTTACCCAATAGGCCGTGAGCAAGTACGCGATGAACTCGATGGGCTACTCGGCGCGATGCCCGGTGAGCGATTCAAGATCTCTGGAAAGGTTCGGAAGTGGAACCTTGAGACTGGCGGCTACGGAGTCGTTATTGATATTTCTGCGGCGAGCCCAGTTGAGAGCATCTGACGTACGGGAACTCCCAGTTTGGTGAGATTTATCTAAACACTTGGGCTGCGAAACCCCCAGATATACAGCATTCACCATCCACGATGCTCCGGTCGGGGCGTGTCTCACCCTTCTTCTAGGCTTAGTTGCAATGGCTCGTACACCCTTCAAATTTGTTGATCTCTTCGCGGGAATTGGTGGCTTCCACGCAGCCCTTAGCGGATTCGGGGGGAAGTGTGTTTACGGCGTTGAGATCGACCCTGCAGCAGCCGCTGTGTATGAGCGCAACTGGGGGAAGTCAATTCTTGGAGACATCACCGAAGACGTCTCCGACTCGCAGTGTCTCGTGCCCGCCCACGACGTTTTGGCGGCCGGATTTCCCTGTCAGCCCTTCTCGAAGTCGGGCGCCCAACTTGGCATGGAAGAAACTCGAGGCACCCTTTACTGGAACATTCTTCAGATCATCCGCCACCGACAACCCGCTCTAGTCATCCTCGAAAATGTCCGCAACCTCGCAGGTCCACGACATATCCACGAATGGCGGGTCATCGTCGAGACCCTCCGGGAGCAGGGATACAGGGTCGCAGATGTGCCAGCAGTGTTTTCCCCGCATCTACTCCCCCCTGATCTCGGTGGCCGACCTCAAATCCGCGAACGAGTGTTCATCGTCGCGGTGAGAGAGGCCCCCGGAGTAACTGACCACAGACTTGATCTTCCACTCGTTGACAACCGCGCAGTTCGTGGATGGGATCCAGGGACTTGGGACTTGATCTCAGATCTCCCAATTGAACCGACTGAGGCTGGCCCGGAATGCCGACTCTCCAGTTCTGAGGGGTACTGGATCGACGCCTGGGACGACTTCGTCGTTGGCATGTGGGAGGAACGAGATGGACGTCGTCTGCCCGGCTTTCCACTCTGGGGAGACAACTGGGTCACCAACTCGGCCCTGAAGATTCCAAAGGGAACTCCTACCTGGAAAGCCGACTTTCTTAGGAAGAACGCAGCGTTTTACACAGAGCACCAGAAATTCATCAACTCATGGACGAAACGCTGGAAGTTCTACACCGAAGCATTTCCACCTTCACGACGGAAACTTGAATGGCAAGCGCAGGACACTCCTCGCCTCTGGGACACGGTCATGCACCTGCGGCCATCCGGCATCAGAGCACGCAGAGCGACATACCTTCCCGCTCTGGTCGCCATCACACAAACTTCCATCATCGGACCGTTGAGGCGCCGCCTATCCCCTCGAGAGGCCGCAAGGCTTCAGGGCCTGCCAGATTGGTTTGACTTCGGAGCGCAGGCTCCAGCCGCCACCTACCGGCAACTTGGGAACGGCGTGAGTGTGGGCGCGGTATGGCACGTGGTGCGACAGGCGGTTCAGGCTTACGAAGAAACCCTCAAGAAGACGTGCCCAGGTCTAGTTCGATCGGTCCTAGGCGCTGAAGAGAGTCCTGACCCAGCATTACGACGGCTGGGTCCCTCCTGACTTCCCATCCGAATACGAGCCCGTTACCTCCACAGGGATGACGCCAAAGGTCCGAGAATGGCTGTCGCTGGTGGTCGCTGACCAAGTTCTCCCTTCTAAAGAGAACGTCCGCAAAGTCCACTAGTTCTGCGGGATCAAGGACGCCATTCGCCCGATCGTTCTTTCGGCAGACAGCCCGGATCTCGTTGACTCGCCCTGTTTCGGCGGGGTGTCGCCCTGCGGCCACCTCACAGGACTGGAAACTGTAGGAGAAGGCATATCCAACTACTGCGTGGCGCGACGCAAGCGGATATCTCCGCATACGAAGGATGTCGTGAATCAGACTTCGATCCTTCAAGTACGGAGAAAGCGTCTTCTGGACATTGAAGTCGTTGTTTTTTCCGTTATCGCCAATGAACTGGATCCTCTTCAACTCGATCGCCCACTCCGGCCCAGCAGAGGTCCCAGCAGGTGAGCGGAAAACGATGTCGCATGAGGCGCCCTTGAGCGCGGGATACGGAACTTCGCGTGCGCAGGTCCCGCTGGGCTCAAAGTCGCTGGCGTAGGCAACCTTCCACCACTCGACTAACTCCGCGCAGAGTTGTGGCTCAGTCATCGACGGCACCCCAGGCAGATAGGTCATCCCAGTTCGAGCACTCGACCCCACAAACGTCGTGTTTTGGTCGACATATGCGAGGCCTTCAGCGACACGGGCGACGAGGGTTTGGAGGTTCACGATTAGCAGCCACCTGCGAAGGACACCACTCTGCGCACAACAAGCGGTCTAGTCGAAATCACGTAGCATCGGAAGCGTTCACACAAAACCGTCTAACGACGAGGAGCGACGCGCAACCCGGAGCAAACGAGACATCCTCTGGCACTCCCAACGGGATTCGAACCCGTGCCGCCACCTTGAGAGGGTGGTGTCCTAGGCCACTAGACGATGGGAGCAAGTAGCGGACGAAACGCTACCGCCCGAGGGCGTAGCCACCACCGGGTCCACATGCAAAACGACCGGGCCGAAGCCCGGTCGTCATGGCTGGGGAGCAAGGAATCGAACCCTGAATAACAGAACCAGAATCTGCTGTGTTGCCAGTTACACCACTCCCCAAGGAGCAACGAGATTGTAGTGGCGACCTCTTCGGAGGACTACCGGACGATCAGCCGATCCATGCTTCGAGCCGGTCGAACCCGATCACCCGACCCGCGGCCACCCCGGCCGCCTCGGTGAAGTGCTTCTTGGCCGCCGTCCAGCCCTGTACCGGACTCGTGTCGGTCGCCGAGGTGTAAGCCGTCAGGCCGAGTTCCTCGGCCATCAGGCGAATGCGTAGTGAATGGAAGGGGTCGCTCACGAGAATCACCGAGCGCACTCCCCACTCGTCGGCCTTGGCGGCCACGTTCTGCAGCGTCTCCCACGAACTCCGACCGGTGTCCTCCCCCACGATCGCCGATTCGGGCACACCGTGAGCAACGAGATACTTCTCGGACGTGCTCGCCTCGGTGAATCGATCACCGGGTTGATTACCTCCGGTCACGATCACCATCGGCGCGAGTCCGTCGGTCCAGAGCTCCACCACATGATCGAGCCGCGCCTCGAGTTGCGGCGACGGCCGACCGTCGTATTGCGCGGCGCCCATCACCACGATCGCGTCCACTGGTCGATCGTGATCCGCTAATCCGGTACGCCACACCTGCGCGAGAGTCACCGAGTAATACAGAACTCCAACGACCACCGCGCACAGCAGCAGTCCGACCGTACGACGCCAACCGCCGCGCCGCCACCAGCGAGGCACGCGAAATCTCGGCGACACGGGTTGCACCACACTCGGCGGGGTCGCATCCGGCGGACCCGGTGGCGGAGGCGGCAGCACGAACTCGCCGCCATCGGACGACATGTTCGCGGTCAGCTCCCCGCCAGACGATCGGCCGCCGCGCGCAGACGCGTCAGCACGGCGTCCCGACCGAGGATCTCGAGCGCTTCGAACAACGGCGGCCCGATGGTCCGACCCGTCACCGCCACCCGCACCGGCGCCTGCGCCTTACCCAATTTCAGACCGAGCGTGGTTCCCGCTGCCTCCACTGCGGTCTTCAGCGCTTCGGCGTTCCATGGTGTGTCGGCCAGAACGTCGATCGATGTCTCGAGCATCGAGCGAGCTTCGGCGTTACCGAAAGTCTTGTCCCACGATGCCTCATCGACGATGGGTGCATCGAGGAAGAGGAAGTCCACGAGGTTCGGCACCTCGGCAAGAGTGACGATGCGCGTCTGCACGAGTTCGGCCATGGCACGAAACACGTCGGACCGGAACTGGTCGGCGCGCCACGGCACCGCATCTCCGCTCAACCACGGCGCGCAAGCGTCGATGAACGCCTCCACATCCATGGCCCGGATGTACTCACCGTTGAAGGCCGCGAGTTTCTTCAGATCGAAGAAAGCCGGCGAGTGGTTCACGTCCTCCAGACGGAAGTCGGCTTCGATCCGCGACCACGGAACGATTTCGGTCTCGCCCTGTGGCGCCCACCCCAGAGTCATCAAGTAGTTCACCATCGCATCGGCGAGGAAGCCTTCGGCGCGGTACTGCTCGAGCGCCACCTTGTCGCGGCGTTTGGAGAGCTTCTTTCGCTGTTCGTTCACCAGCACCGGCACGTGCGCCCACACCGGGGGTCGATGTCCGAGCGCTTCCCACAACATCTGCTGTTTCGGCGTGTTCGGCAGATGCTCTTCGGCGCGAACCACGTGCGACACGCGCATGGTCACGTCGTCCACGACGTTGGCCAGCAGGAACATCGGCGAACCGTTGCCCCGCAACAACACGAAATCCTCGATCGTCTCGTTGGCGAACTCCACCCGCCCGCGCACCAGATCGTCGACGATCGTCATGCCCTCGGGCACGCGGAATCGCAGCACCCGACCGGGGCCGGGGCCAAGGTCGCGATCTCGCGAATAGCCGTCGTAACCCTGTTTGCCCGACGCCTTCGAGCGTTCCTGAATCTGCTCCGGTGTGAGGTCGCAGTAGTACGCCCGCCCCTCGGCGAAGAGTCGCTCAGCCGCCGCCACATGGTCGGCCGCGTAGTTGCTCTGGAAATACGGGCCTTCGAAGGTGGGGTCGTCGCTGTGCACACCGATCCAAGCGAGCGCGTCGATGATGCCCTGCGTCCATTCGGGACGATTGCGGGCTTCGTCGGTGTCCTCGATGCGCAGGACGAACTTCCCGCCCAGTCGTTTGGCCAACGCCCAGTTGTACAGAGCCGTGCGCGCACCACCCACGTGGAAGAAGCCGGTCGGCGACGGCGCGAACCGGAAACGCGGTCCTTCCGTAACGGGGGTCACTTGTGACGACATGCTCCACGAACGCTACCCGTGGGCCTCGCCAGCGAGGGGTAGCGTCGATGTCATGGGACGACACTCCTTCACCCTCGGCGGCGAGCAACACCCCGGTCACCGGAGCGTCGCCGGCGGTCTCGCGCGCGCCGCGGTGTTCGGCATCAGCGATGGACTCGTCTCCAACGTGTCACTCGTGATCGGCTTCGCCGGCAGCGGTGTGGATTCATCCCTCGTGCGTCTTGCCGGCTTGGCGGGTGCCATTGCCGGTGGAGCGAGCATGGCCGCCGGCGAATGGATCTCCGTCTCGGCCCAGAACGAACTCGTCACCCGCGAACTGGAAATCGAGCGGCGTGAACTTCGCGTCAACACCGCGGCCGAAACTCACGAACTCGCCAAGATCTACGAAGGTCACGGCATCGAACCCGACCGCGCGGCCGCCGCGGCCGCCGATGTGATGCGCCAGCCCGATGTCGCCCTCGCCGTACACGCGCGTGAAGAACTCGGAGTGGATCCGGGCGTTCTGCCCTCACCCTTCCATGCCGCGCTGTTGTCGCTCGTGTGCTTCGTCTTCGGCGCGATCCTGCCGGTGATCCCGTGGTTCATCGGTGGTGGTGGCGCCGCCAAGGTCACCTCCATCCTGATCGGCGTGGTGGCCGCGGCCATCGTGGGCGCGGTGATCGGACGTTTCGCCGAGCGGCGCATCGCTTGGTCGTCGATCCGGCAGGTGCTGATCCTTCTCGTGGCCTGCGGAGTGACGTACCTGATCGGCCAGTTGCTCGACGTCTCGGTCTCCTGATCGGTCTTCGCTCGTGACCCAACGCAACGTCCTCGGTGGAGACCTCGTCCCCTGCTCGTTCGATCCCCTCACGGGCTACTACCGGACCGGATGCTGCGAGTCACGCGGCGACGATCCGGGCATGCACGTGGTGTGTGCAGTGATGACCGACGACTTCCTCGCGTTCTCCAAGAGTCGCGGCAACGACCTGAGCACCCCCATGCCGCAATACGGATTCGCCGGGCTCAACGACGGTGATCAATGGTGCCTGTGCGCATCGAGGTGGCAGGAGGCCTTCGAGGCCGGCTGTGCACCCCGAGTGGTGCTTGCCGCCACGCATGTGTCGGCACTGGAGTTCTGCGATCTCGACGCGTTGCGTCGACACGCCGTCGACTGATTCGTCGGTGACTGTTCCTTCAGATCGACGACATCACGAGTGACGCGTCACCCGTGACCGCCGCTGCCAGACCATCGGCCGCCGGCATGAGTTGCTCGCAGAAGAACCGAGCCGAGGCCACGCGTTCGGCCA
>SYCI01000110.1 GCA_005787035.1 Actinomycetota bacterium
GGCGTTGTTGTTCCTGGGATCCGGTTCGGTGATCCACGGCATGCACCACGAACAGGACATGCGCAAGATGGGTGCCCTGCGGGTCCTCATGCCGGTCACCGCGTTCACGTTCATCATCGGCTGGCTCGCCATCGCCGGCGTGCCGCCGTTCGCCGGTTTCTGGAGCAAGGACGAGATCCTGCTGTACGCCTTCGCCAAGAGTCCGATCCTGTACGCGGTCGGAATGCTCACCGCGCTCCTCACTGCGTATTACATGACCCGTCAGGTGATCATGGTCTTCTTCGGTGAGGCGCGATGGAGCGATCAGAGCGAGGAGCACGGCGCCCACGGTGACTTCAAGCCCCACGAGAGCCCGGCGATCATGCTCCTGCCGCTCGTCGTACTGGCCGGACTCTCGGTGGTGGGCGGTGCATTGCAGTTGCCCTTCACCAAGGATCTCCATTTCCTCGAGAAGTGGCTCGAGCCGGTCGTCGAGTTCGGTGAGGCCGATATCCATCATTCGTGGGCCTACGAGAACAAGTACGTACTTCTCGGAGTCGCCGTGATCGTGGCCATCGCCGGCATCGCCGCGTCGGTCGCGGTGTACGCCAAGAAGAAACTCCCGGCCGTCGAACCCGCGTTGCTCGCCAACGGTTGGCGGTACGACTCGTCGATCGCCCGCTTCATGGGTGGCCCCGGGCGTCGCGCCTTCGAGGGCGTTGCGTGGGCCGACCGCACGATCGTCGATGGCGCGGTGAACGGAGTGGGCAAGGTCGTCAGTGCCACCGGTCAGATCGCGCGACGGTCCCAGACCGGCGCCGTGCGTGCCTACGCCGCGGCGATCGGACTCGCCGTGGTCGGCTTGCTCGTGTGGTTCTTCCTTCGTGGGGTGGTTCTCTGATGTCGATACTCGCTTCCGAAACCCACGGCTCGCTCGCGTTCCCCGTCCTGACGGCACTCGTTCTCGTGCCGCTGATCGGTGCCGTCCTCACCGCAGTGTCGTCGAACCGCCGACCCGAATACACCAAGCTCATCGCCCTCGTGTCGTCGGTGATCACCGGTGGCTTCGGCCTCTGGATGCTCGCGTCGTTCGAAACGGGTGACGCCGGATTCCAGTTCGTCTCCAAGCACCAGTGGATCGAGTCCTGGGGCATCGGTTGGCACCTCGGTGTCGACGGCATTTCGCTCTTCCTCGTCGTGCTCACCGGAGTGCTCTTCCCGCTCGTGATCATCGGATGCGATCCGCACCACGACGAGAAGCCGTACTTGGCGTGGCTGCTGCTCCTCGAGGCCGGAGTCATGGGTTCGTTCCTCAGCCTCGACCTCGTTCTCTTCTTCCTCTTCTTCGAGATCGTGCTCGTGCCGATGTACTTCCTGATCGGAGGTTGGGGTTACGACCAGCGCATCTACGCCGCCACCAAGTTCTTCCTCTACACGATGGTCGGATCCGCGCTCATGCTCGTGGGCATCGTCACCACGGCCTTGCTCGCGCGCAACGACATCGGTCGACTCACTTTCGATCTCGTGGAGATCGCCGAGCAAGGCAACTTCGCCGCCTCCACCGGTCGGTGGTTGTTCTTCGCCTTCGCCATCGCGTTCGCAGTGAAGGTCCCACTCTTCCCGCTGCACACTTGGCTCCCCGATGCTCACACACAGGCTCCCACCGCCGGTTCGGTCATCCTCGCCGGTGTGTTGCTCAAACTCGGCACCTACGGCCTGCTGCGTTTCGGGGTGTATCTGTTCCCCGAGGCCGCGGTCTGGAGTCGGAGCATCTTCCTGACCCTCGCCGTGATCGGCATCATCTGGGGGGCGATCGCCGCCACCATGCAGACCGACTTGAAACGCCTCGTCGCGTACTCGTCGGTCGCCCACCTCGGCTTCATCGTTCTCGGTACGTTCGCGTTCACGCGCGAGGCGATCGGTGGCGGTGTGATGCAGATGATCAACCACGGCGTGTCCACCGGAGCGCTGTTCCTCCTCGTCGGCATGATCTACGAACGTCGGCACACCCGACAGATCGCCGAACTGCGCGGATTGCAGAAAGTTGCACCGATCTTCGCCGCCGCTTTCACCGTCGTCATGCTCTCGAGCATCGGTGTTCCGGGTCTGAACGGGTTCGTGGGCGAGTTCCTCGTGCTGATCGGTTCGTTCTCGACGGCCCGTTGGTGGGTCGTGATCGGAGCCACCGGCGTGATCCTGGCTGCGCTCTATCTGCTCTGGGCCTACCAACGCGTGTTCCACGGCGAGCCCGACGAGGCGAATTCGTCGTTCCGGGAGCTCCGTCTGCGCGAAGGCATGGTTCTCCTTCCGTTCATCGGGCTCATCGTGTTCTGCGGCGTGTATCCCAAGCCGATGCTCGATCGAATCGACCCGAGTGTGAAGTCGTTGCTCGAACGGGTCGAGGAGAAGTCAGGTTTCGTGGCGCCCGAGACGGTCCACGTCGAGACCCACGAGGGTGAGGGCTGATGTCGACCGTCGAATACCCCTCGATCGACTGGCTGGCGATCACGCCGCTGATCATCCTCCTCGGAGGAATGCTCGTCACTCTCGTGGTGGCTTCGCTCACCCCGGCGTGGCGCCGTGGTGCGTACGCCATCGCCACGGCGGTTCTGGCCGTCCCCGCGGTGATCGTCGAGATGGTCCTCTGGAACCGTGTCGGTCACGAAGGGCCGGTGTCGATCATCAACGACGCGTTGTCGATCGATCGCTTCGCGATCCTCGTCTGGATCGCCATCGCCGTTGCCGTGGCCCTCGTGTCGTTGTCGACCGCCGAATACCTGCGTCGTGAAGACCTCGACGGCCCCGAAACCTACGCGATGTACGTGTGCGCGGCGCTCGGCGGAATGATCATGGCCTCGGCCAACGACCTCATCGTCTTGTTCCTCGGCCTCGAAACTCTGTCGATTGCCCTATACGTGCTGGCGGCCAGTCATCGTCGACGGGTAGAGAGCCAGGAGAGCGGACTCAAGTACTTCGTGCTCGGCGGCTTCGCGTCGGCCTTCTTCCTCAACGGCATCGCACGGTTGTACGGCGCGTCCGGCACCACCAACATCACGGCCATGGGCGAGGCCTTCGCCGGCGGCATCCTCACCGGGAGCGACGACGCGATGCTTCTCGCCGGCGTGGCGCTCTTACTCGTCGGCTTGGCCTTCAAGGTCGCGGCCGCACCGTTCCATTTCTGGACTCCCGACGTCTATCAAGGTGCGCCGACTCCGGTCACCTCGTTCATGGCATCGGTCGGCAAACTCGCCGCCTTCGCCGCCATGCTTCGCGTGCTCGTGGTGGCCCTCGGTAATCGCGCCGACGACTGGCGCCCGGTGATCTGGGTTCTCGCGGTGGCGTCGGTCGTCATCGGTTCGGTGTTGGCCGTGGTGCAGTCGGACGTGAAGCGCATGCTTGCGTACTCGTCGATCAGCCACGCCGGATTCATCCTCATCGGCGTCGAGGCGGCCGGACACGGCAACGCCGATGGAGTCGCTTCGTCACTTCTGTATCTCGTGCTCTATGGAGTACTCGTGATCGGATCGTTCACCATCATCACGCTCGTCGCGCGAACCGGCGATGCCAACACCGGCGTGGGAGCGTTCCGTGGTCTCGGACGCGAGCGGCCGTTGCTCGCCCTGGCCATGACGGTGTTCGTTCTGGCCCAAGCCGGTATGCCGGTGACGTCGGGATTCATCGCCAAGTTCAGCGTGATCAAGGCGGCCGCCGACAGCGAGAGCTATGCGGTGGCCATCGTGGCCATGGTTGCCTCGGTCATCGCCGCCGTTCTGTATCTGCGGATCATGATCAACATGTGGTTGGCCGATCCCGAAGCCGGTGACGAATCACGAGAGGCCGTGCGCGTGCCTTTCACTGCGGGTGTGGTGGTCGTGCTGGGGGCCCTCTTCACGCTGTTCGCCGGCGTGTTTCCGGGTTGGCTCATCGACGCGACTCGCGACGCCGTCCTGCGCTGATCGCCCGGCCTCGCCACACCCCCGTGTCAGAATGGGGTCGTGTTCACGCCTCCCGCGTATCTGTCGCCGTCGTCCATCAACACGTATCGGGAGTGCCCACAGAAGTTCAAGTTCTCCCGAATCGACGGTCTGCAGGAGCCGCCCACGTGGCACACCCATCTCGGCACCTTCGTCCACGAGGTACTCGAGCACTTCTACCAAGTCGATGCCGATGACCGAACCCTCGACACCGCCCGCTCGTTGGCCACGGCCCGCTGGAAAGAGAGTGGATGGGAAGAGCACGTCAACGGTCTCCTGAAGCCGCTCGGCAGCATCACCGACTTCAAGAAGGCCGCCTTCGAGTGCATCACGAATCTGTGGCAACTGGAAGATCCTCAACAGACCGAGATCGACGGCATGGAGCACGAGGTTCTGGCCGAAGTCGACGGTGTGGCCATGAAGGGCTACATCGACCGCTTCATCTTCGGCGACGACGGCAAAGTCGTGATCGGCGACTACAAGACCGGAAATCCGCCGAACCCTCGATTCAAGAGCGAAGACGAGAAGTTCTTCCAACTACTGGCCTACGCGCTCATGCTCGAAGCCGCCGACCAGGAGGAGACCTCACGAGTGCAACTGCTCTACCTCAAGTTGGGAGCATCACACGAGGTCACGGTCACGCCGGTCAAACTCGCCATCGCGCGTGGAGTGATCGTCGAGACCAAGGAAGCCATCGACAACGCGTGCACCACCGAATCCTTCGAGTGCAACGTCACCAAGTTGTGCGACTGGTGCCACTTCAAGCCGATCTGTCCGGCCCACCAATGACTCAGGATCGACTAATCAGTTCGTCGAACAAACCCTGCTGATCCGATTCGGTGTCGGCGTTGTCCTCGGGGTGCCATTGCACTCCCACCACCCACGCAGCGCCGGTCGTCTCCACGGCTTCGATCGTTCCATCGGCGTGACTTCCCACGACACGTAGATCGCGTCCGAGTCGGTCGATTGCCTGATGATGGAAGGAGTGGCAGCGCGGTGGACGCACGGTGCCCATCGCGTGGGCCGTCCGGCAACCCGGAACCAGTTCGACTTCGTGGAACTTGCCGCGATGTCCGGGCACCTCGATGTGCTGCGCCAGCGTGCCACCGAGGGCGACGTTCATGATCTGGAGTCCGCGGCAGATCGCGAGCATCGGACGATCGTGATCGAGGGTGGCCGCGACAACGGCGAGTTCGGCGGCGTCGTGACGAGCGTTGATCCCGTACAACTCGTCGGTGGTGGGGTCTTGGCCGTACTGCGCCGGGTCGATGTCGCCGCCGCCGTGCAGAACGACGGCATCGACCCGACCGATCACGGCTCGAACTTGATCGGACGACAACTCGAGTGGCGGCAGAATCAGTGGCACGCCACCGGCGCGGGCGATCGCGTGCGAGTACGTGCGTCCGGCGCCGAAGGCCGGACCGCGAACCCCCACTGCTTCGGAGATCTCACGGCCGACGATCAGAACGAGCGGGGAGTTCACCGGCTCATTCTGTCAGTGGTTGGGGTGGAATGATGGCGAGATGAGTTCGTTCGGCGATGTCGTCACATTCACGCACGGTCCGAGCATGAAGAACCGTTTCATGCTCGCTCCACTCACCAACATGCAGAGCCACCCCGACGGCACGTTGTCGGAAGAAGAGAAGCACTGGCTGGTGATGCGCGCCCAAGGTGGGTTCGGTCTCACGATGACCTGCGCCGCCCATGTGCAGCGTGCGGGTCAGGGATTCCCAGGGCAATTGGGGGTGTTCGGTGACGAGCACCTGGCCGGACTCACCGCGCTCGCGTCGGCGATCAAGGCGCACGACAGTTTGGCGATCGTTCAACTACATCACGCCGGCCATCGTTCACCCAAGGATCTGATCGGTGAGGCGCCACTGTGCCCGTCGGACGATCCGGAAACAGGTGCTCGCGCGCTCACGACGGCCGAGACCGAACGACTCGTGGCCGATTTCGTGGCGGCGGCCGTGCGATCGGAGCGTGCCGGTTTCGATGGAGTCGAGCTCCATGGCGCGCACGACTACATGATCTGCCAGTACCTGTCGCCCGAACTCAATCGCCGAACGGATGCCTACGGAGGATCGTTGGCCAATCGCGCTCGGCTCCTCCTGCAGATCGTCGATGGCATCCGCGATCAGTGCGGAGCCGCCTTCAATCTCTCGGTGCGGTTGTCGCCCGAACGCTTCGGAATGCGCACGAAAGAGATCATCGAAGTCTTCGGCTGGTTGGTGGAGCGCGGCGTCGACTTCATCGACATGTCGCTCTGGGACGTCTTCAAGGAACCGGCCGACTCCGAAGTGGGTGGAGGTCGTCTCGTCGACGTCTTCGCCGGTCTCGAACGCGGCGCCACCCGACTCGCGGTGGCCGGCAAGTTGTATTCGGCGGCCGACGCACAACGGGCCATCGACGCCGGCGCCGACATCGCGGTGATCGGACGCGGCGCGATCTTGCATCATGATTTCGCGCGCCGGGCCATGGCCGATGCGGATTTCGTGATGCGCGATCTGCCGGTGAGCCCGGAGGAACTCGCGGCCGAAGGTCTCTCCGACGGGTTCGTGCGCTACATGCGCTCGTGGAAGGGCTTCGTCACTGACTGACGTCGTAGCCGGCGCGACGCACGGCGTCCACTACCAGGGCGGCGTGCTCGGGCCCTCGCACCTCGAGAACTGCGTTCACACCCGTTTCGCGCACGTGGAGGTCGACACCTTCACGAACGTGTTCGATGTCGATCACGCTCGCACCTTGCTCGGCGAAGATCGCGAGCAGTTGGGCGAGTCCACCAGGACGATCGCTGACGCGCACGAACACGATGAGCCGACGACCGGCCTGGGTCTCGTGGCGTCGGATGAGCCCGGGCACCACACCGAGATCGACGTTGCCGCCCGAGAGCACGACACACGTGGTGCCGTCGCGATCGGGCACGGAGCGTTCGCTCATGAGAGCCGACACGCCCACCGCGCCGGCGCCTTCGACGTACAGCTTCGAACGCTCCATCAACAACACCATCGCGTCGGCCACGGCGTCCTCGTCGACCACCACGATGTCGTCGACCCATTGCTCGATGAGCGGACGGGTCACGTCACCGGGTCGCTTGACGGCGATGCCGTCGGCCAAGGTGAGCACGGGTCCCGACGGCGGTTGGGAGTTCGCGTACGGCGCACAGGCCTCCACCTGAACTCCGATCACATGAATCGAAGGGTCGTGGCGTTTGACGGCCATGGCGACACCGGCCGTGAGTCCACCACCACCGAGCGGGATGATCACTCTCTTCAGATGTGGAATGTCTTCGATGAGTTCGAGTCCGAGCGTGGCTTGTCCGGCGACCACCACCGGGTCGTCATAGGGATGGCAGAACGCCATGCCGGTCTCGGCGGCCCGGGCACGCGCGCTCACGACCGCATCGTCGAGTGAATCACCGCCCTCGATGACCGTCGCGCCGTAACCCCGACAGGCGGCCATCTTGGCGATCGGAGCGTTCTTCGGAACGAAGATCTCGCACCGCACTCTGTGGGCGCGGGCCGCGAAGGCCAGCGCCTGCGCGTGGTTGCCGGCACTACCGGCGGTCACGCCTTTGGCCGACCCGGCGCCGAGCGTGGCCAATTTGTTCATGGCGCCGCGGATCTTGAAACTTCCGGTGCGCTGCAGGTTCTCGGCCTTCAGGATGATCTGCCCGCCGGTGAGTTCGGACAGCGCGAACGACGCGGTGACCGGAGTGTGCTTGACGACTCCGGCGCCGGCCGCTCGGGCGGCGAGGATGTCTGCGGGTGAAACGTCCCGGGTGCTCGTGCTCCCCATGCCGGGTCTACCGTACCGGTGTGCGCGCACTGCTGATCGCCAATTCGGTCGATGCCGATCCCGGTTTCGTGGGGGAGCGCTTCCGTCATCACGGCTTCTCCTTCACCGAATGCTTCCGGGAGCAGCCTTCGGACTGGCCCGGGCTCGGGGGAGTCGATCTCGTTCTCCTCCTCGGTTCGGAATGGAGCGTGTACTGGGACGACGTCCAAGCGTCGGTGAAGGCCGAATGTGCGCTTGTGAAAAATGCCTATGAGCAGGGTGTTCCCGTGTTCGGCATCTGTTTCGGGTCGCAGATCGTGGCCCACGCCCTCGGGGGTACGGTGGCCCGGGCCGCCCGACCGGAGGTCGGATGGTGTGCGGTTCAGACCGACGTGCCCGAGGCCATCGCGTCTGGACCCTGGATGCAATGGCATTTCGATGCCTTCACGACCCCGCCGGGCTTTCGTGAACTGGCCCGATCCGAATCGGGGCCCCAGGCCGTGGTCGGGTCGCGGACCTTCGCCACTCAGTTCCACCCCGAGGCGACCGAGACGATCGTGGCCCGTTGGTCGTCGGGAGATCCGGCCGACCTGAACCGACTCGGCCTCGCAGCCTCACGGCTCATGGACGACACCCGCGCCAACGTGGCGCGCAGTCGCCCGGCCGCCGGTCGGATCGTCGACTGGTACCTCGACGAGATCGCGGGCCGAGCGAAGCACTGACCTTCCGGTGTGACTCCCGCGGCCCGAATACCGCCGTTGAGCAGGGGAGAAGTTGGGAGGCGTTGCGCGCCCCGTAGTAGCGTCGCCAACGATGTCGGAGTTCTTGAGGTCTTACCTCACCGTGTTCTGGTTCGGGGCCATCGCCCTGTTGCTGGCCTCGCTTCTGCTCGGCATCGCGGTCCTCATCCGCCCGTCCCGTCCGAACCGGGAAAAGCTCCTCACCTACGAGAGTGGTGTCGATCCGGTCGGCGAAGGGTGGTCGCAGAGTCAGATTCGTTACTACGTCTTCGCCCTGCTCTTCGTCATCTTCGACGTGGAAGCGGTGTTCATCTTTCCGTGGGCGACCCAACTCGAGCGTTACGCCGGATTCGGTCTGGTGGAGATGGGTGTGTTCGTCGGTGTGTTGTTGCTCGGCCTCGTCTATGCCTGGCGCAAGGGTGTCTTGCGCTGGGTGTGAGAAACAAGGAGTCACATGGGTCTCGTTGACCGCGGGCGGCTCCCCAAGCCGCTGAATTCACTACTCAATCTCGGCCGCTCGTACAGCCTCTGGGTGTACCAGTGGGGCCTTGCTTGTTGTGCCATCGAAATGGGTGCCGCCTTCGGTTCGCCGCGCTACGACGTCATGCGGCTCGGTGTCATTCCGTTGCCGGCGAGCCCGCGTCAGGCCGACCTCGTCGTGATCTCCGGAACCGTCACCGACAAGATGGCGCCGGCTATCAAGCGGCTCTACGAGCAGATGCCCGATCCGAAATACGTGATCTCCATGGGTTCGTGCGCCAACTGCGGCGGCCCCTACTGGGACAGCTACTCGGTCACCAAGGGTGTCGACCAGATCATCCCGGTCGACGTCTACATCCCCGGATGCCCGCCGCGGCCCGAAGCACTCCTCGAAGGAGTGGTGTTGCTCCAGCAGCGCATTCGCAACGAAGACATGGGCGCACGTTGGCGAGGCGAGGGAAGCAAGCCGATCATCGTCGAAGACAAGGCGGCCGGTCGCCGAAGCGCGCTCGTGCGTGGAGAGGGTGAGCCCAGTGTCGTCTGACGCTCCCGTAGCCGAGATCCCGGGCGATACGCGTCGCGATCGCATCGTCGACGATCTGCGTGTTCACCTCGGTGCATCGTTGCTCGACTCGCTCGTCAAGCCGGGTGACGACGTGTGGGTTCGCGTCGAGGCGAGTGCGTGGCGTCGCGCCGGAGAAGTTCTTCGACACGACATGGGCTTCGACTACTTCTGCTTCCTGTCGGCCATCGACTGGTTGCCCTCGCCGTACGGCAAGGGTGAAGACGATCCCACCGAACCGCCGCCCGAGCGCGACGACACCATCCGTCAGGGGTACGCGGGCGGCCAGACCCGGTTGCAGTTGCTCGCGCGTGTCGTGAGCAGTACCGATCACATCGGCGTGAACGTCAAGTGCGATGTCTCCGATGCGGATCCGTCGGTCGAGTCGTGGATCCCGGTGTACGCCGGAGCCAACTGGCACGAGCGCGAGACGCACGAGATGTTCGGCATCGGCTTCGCCGGTCATCCCGACCTGCGCAACATGTATCTGCCCACCGAGTTCGAAGGTCACCCGCTCCGCAAGGACTTTCCACTGCTCGCGCGCATGGTGAAGCCGTGGCCGGGCATCGTGGACGTGGAACCCCTTCCCGGTGGCGGAGACGACGAGGAAGGTGAAGGCGAATGACCTCGACCGAGTCGCTTCTCGATCGGCGCCAGATGGCGTACATCGCGGCGCAGGCTTCCGATGCTCGTGTGAACGTCGAACTCGAGACCGAGGGCATGACCCTCAACATCGGGCCGCAGCACCCGGCGACGCACGGAACGCTGCGCATCATCGCCCGCCTCGACGGTGAACAAGTCGTGTGGGCCGAACCGTCGTGTGGCTACATGCATCGCGGTTACGAGAAGCTCACCGAAGTCCGGACCTACCCGCAGGTGACCGCACTCATCAACCGCATCGACTGGTTGGGCAGTTTCGCCAACGAGGTTCCGTTCATCCTCGCCGCCGAGAAACTGATGGGCATCGAGGCACCGCCGCGTGCCCAATGGATCCGCACGATTCTCTTCGAGTTGTCCCGCATCGCCAACGTGTCGCTGTTCCTCGGTGATCTCGGCGTGCAGTTGGGCGCGGTCACGCCGGTGTTCATGGCGTTCCGCGATCGCGAGTACGTCCTCAACCTCATCGAGGGCGCAACGGGCGGTCGCTTCCACCCGAACTTCGATCGCATCGGCGGCTTGAAGGACGATCTTCCGGCCGGTTTCATCGACGAGACGCGCGTCGTGATGAAGAAGTTGCGCAACTTCTGCGACGAGATCGAGAACCTCCTCTTCGGTAACGAGATCTTCCAGAGTCGTACCCGCGGGATCGGCGTGATCCCCAAGGACATCGCGCTGCAGTACGGGCTCTCCGGGGCCAACCTGCGCGCCTCGGGCGTCGACTGGGATCTCCGTCGCGATCAGCGCCTGCCCATGGCCTGGGACAAGATCGATTGGAAGGTCTGGACCCATCCCGACGGCGACAGCTTCGCCCGATGCTGGATCCGTCTGCAGGAAGTACGCGAGTCCACGCGCATCGTCGACCAACTTCTCGACGGCATCCCCTCCGGTCCCGTCATGGCCAAGGTGCCGCGCATCATCAAGGTTCCCGAGGGCGAAGCCTGGGTGTCGACCGAGAACCCGCTCGGCGAAATGGGCTACTACGTCGTGAGCAAGGGTGAGCTCGGTCCGTTCCGCACCAAGATCCGCTCGGCCAGTTTCAACAACATCTCGATCGTTCCGTGGGTGCTGAAGGGCGTGTACGTCCCCGACATCATCACGATCCTCGCCTCGCTGTACTTCATCCTCGGAGACATCGACCGCTGATGAACGCGTTGCTCGCCGCCGATCTCCCGTACTGGGCTCAGTCGCTACTTCGCGTTCTGGGTGGCGTGGTGGCCGTACTCCTTCCGGCCGGCACGATCGTGTACGTCTTCCTCTTCAAGATGATGTCGTTCATGCAGAGCCGTCTCGGACCCATGGAAGCCGGTCCGTACGGTTCTCTCCAGCTCTTCGCCGAAGTCGGCAAGTGGCTGCAGAAAGAAGACATCACTCCCGAGCGGGCCGATCGCTTCATCTTCAAGATCGCGCCGCTCGTCGTCCTCACGAGCACGTTCCTTCTCGTGGCCGTCGTGCCGTTCGGCCCCGACGCGTGGTTCACCAACTTCGAAGCCGGCGTGTTCTACATGCTCGCCGTGTCGTCGGTGAGCGTTCTCGGCATCCTCATCGCCGGTTGGTCGAGTGCCAACAAGTACTCGTTGCTCGGCGGGCTCCGCGCCGCCGGTCAGCTGATCGCCTACGAACTTCCCATGGTCCTCGCGGTGGTCGGTGTGATCATCCAGGCCGGCACCATGAATCTGCAGGAGATCGTGGTTTCCCAGAACGCGGGCGAGATCTTCGGTTGGAACGGCCTCGGCAATCCGTTCCTCCTCACCCAGATCATCGGCTTCGTGATCTTCATGATCGCGGTGCAGGCCGAACTCACCCAGACCCCGTTCGACATGCCGATCGCCGAGTCCGAACTCGTGTCGGGTTACATGACCGAGTACTCGGGTTTCCGATTCCTCACCTTCTTCATCGCCGAGTTCGCCACCGCCGGCGTGTTCTCGCTGATCGCATCGGTGCTCTTCCTCGGTGGCTGGGGCATCCCGTTCTCGTGGTTCGGTTGGAGCGGTATCGACGACGTCGACAACTGGATGAACGTGGTCGGTCCGCTGATCATGGTCACCAAGATGCTCCTGCTCTCGTTCGTGATCATGTGGGTTCGCTTCAGCTACCCGCGTTTCCGTGAGGATCAACTCCAGCGATTCGCCTGGAAGGTCCTCGTGCCCGTCTCGCTCGTCAACATCATGGTGACGGCCATCCTGAAGGTGGCGTTCTGATGCCCAAACTTCCCGGTCTCGTCAAAGGTCTCGGGGTCACCCTGAACACCTTGGTGCGCACCACCACCAAGGGCTCCAACACTGTTCAGTACCCGCACGAAAAGGAGACGCCGCCCATCCGGGCCCGTGGCGTGATCGCTCTGCGGGAGGACAACTGCACGTCGTGCATGCTCTGTGCGCGTTCGTGTCCGGACTGGTGCATCTACATCGAGGGTCACAAGGAACTCGCCCCGCCCCGTCGTGCGGGTGGTAAGCCGCGCCAGGTCAACAAACTCGATCGCTTCGACATCGACTACGCGCTCTGCATGTATTGCGGTATCTGCGTCGAGGTCTGCCCGTTCGATGCGCTCTTCTGGAGTCCCGAGTACGAGTACAGCGAACCGCACATCGCCGACCTTCTGCACGACAAGGCCAAGCTCGGCGAATGGATGGAGACCGTCCCCGAGGCCCCGGCCCTCGAAGCCGGCGCCGAGAAGAAGGGCAAGAAGTGATGCTTGCCGCCGACCTCCTCGTGGCGCAGAACATCGGCTTCGGCCTGATCGCCCTCTTGATGATCGTCGGGGCCTTGCGCGTCGTCACCGTGAACAACGTGGTGCACGCCGCACTGTGGCTCGTGGTCGTGTTGTCGGGTGCCGCCGCCCAGTACCTACTGCTGTCGGCCGAGTTCGTGGCCATCACCCAGGTGCTCGTGTACGTCGGGGCCGTGATGGTTCTCTTCCTCTTCGGAACCATGCTCACCCGCGCCAAGATCGGCGCCGAAGCCGATCTCAACAACAAGAACTGGGCCATCGGGGTGCCGGTCGCCCTCCTCATGCTCGGAGTGATGACCTGGGTTCTCATCGACGGCTTCGGTGACGAGAAGTTGCCCAACCCCGATCAGCAGGTTCCGGTGCAGGCCCTGAGCGACGACATCTTCGGGCCCTACCTCTTGCCGTTCTGGGCGCTGTCGTTCGTTCTTCTGGTGGCCGTGATCGGCGCCATCGTCCTGGCGAGGAAGGACTGACCCGTGCTGACCGTCCAGTTCCTCCTTCTCGGTGCCGTCCTGTTCTGCATCGGCGTGTACGGCGTACTCGCGCGCAAGAACGCCGTCATGGTCCTCATGTCGATCGAACTGATCCTCAACTCGGTGAACCTCAACCTGCTCGCCTTCTCGCAGCGTCTCGACTCCATCGACGGCAACACCTTCGCGCTCTACGTGATCGCGATCGCCGCGGCCGAAGTGGGCGTCGGTCTGGCCATGGTTCTTCTCATCTACCGCAACCGCCGGAGCATCTCGCTCGATGAACTCTCGGACATGAAGGGCTGATCGATGCTGGCATCCGAATCTGCGCTCTCGGTGGGTTGGTTCCTCGACCACGCCTGGGTGATCCCCATCATCCCGGCCGTCGGTTTCGCGCTCATCATTCTCTTCGGTCGTCGACTTCCCATGAAGGGAAGCGAAATCGGCGTGCTCTCCATGGTGAGTTCACTCGTCCTCGCCCTCGGCGCGGCCTACCAATGGATCCAGCGTGTCGATGGGGCATCGGGCGAAGTCGCGCACGGGCTCGTGAAGTCCGCCGAAGGCCACTCGGCGCCGTACGTCGGCCCGATCATCCACGAGTGGACGTGGTGGCAGAGCGGTGGATTCGAGTTCGGCATCGGCCAGCACATCGACGGACTCGCGCTGACTCTCTTGGTCGTGGTCGCGTTCATCTCGACCCTCGTGCAGATCTACTCGCTCGAGTACCTGCGTGGCGACCGTCGTTACACGCACTTCTTCGCCGCCCTCACGTTGTTCTCGGCCGGCATGCTCTGCATGGTCCTCGCACCCAACATGGTCCAACTGATCCTCGGCTGGGAGATCATGGGCCTGTGCTCGTTCATGCTGATCGGTCACTGGTGGGAAGACCAGGCCAACGCCCGCGCGGCGCTCAAAGCCTTCTTCACGGTGCGCGTCGGCGACATGGGACTCCTCGTCGGTACCGGAGCGTTGTTCTTCGGCGCCAACCAATGGACCCAGGAACACCTCGGGGTCAGCGGGTTCAACATCAGTGGACTCTCGGCCTGGGCGATGTCGGGTGAGGCGAGCAAGAGCTTGCTGCTGTGGGCGGCCGTGGCTCTCTTCATCGCGTGCATCGGCAAGAGCGGCCAGTTCCCGTTGCACACGTGGTTGCCCGACGCCATGGCCGGCCCCACTCCGGTGAGTTCGCTGTTGCACTCGAGCACCATGGTCGTGGCCGGTGTGTTCCTCGTGGCGCGCCTCTACCCGGTCTTCTGGGAGGGCATGAAGATCGGTGACACCAACATCAACTTCATCGTGCTCATCGGTGGCATCACGATCGTGATCGCGGCCTTGCTCGCCTTCGTGCAGCACGACATCAAGAAGGTGCTGGCCTACTCCACGGTGTCCCAGCTCGGCTACATGATGATGGGTCTCGGCGCCGGCGCGTGGTTGCCCGCCGTGTTCCACATCTTCACCCACGCCTTCTTCAAGGCCTGTTTGTTCCTGGCCGCCGGATCGGTGAGCCACTCCGGCTCGCACCACTCGTTCGACATGAAAAAAGACATGGGTGGGTTGGCCAAGAAGATGCCGATCACGGCCACCACGTGGATCATTTCCACGCTCGCGCTGGCCGGTGTCTTCCCGCTGGCTGGTTTCTTCTCCAAGGACGAGATCATCGACAACGTCGGCCATAACGGCTACCAGGCGTTCATGATCGTCGGTCTGAGTGGCGCGTTCCTGACCGCCGCCTACATGACTCGCGCGACCTACCTCACCTTCTTCGGTGAGGCTCGCGGTGCGGCGGCCGGTGAACACCACGACGAGCACGCCGCCCACGACGATCACGATGCGCATGCCGATCACGGTGCCCACGGCGCGCACGACGATCACGACTCGCACGCGTCGCACGGCCCGCACGAGAGCCCCAAGCTCATCACAGTTCCGCTGATGATCCTCGCGTCGCTGGCCCTCGTGGCCGGTCTGGCCAACGCAACACCGTTCGGTTCGAACTGGGAACGTTTCAAGAAGTACGTCGAGCCGAGTTCGGAGTACGTGGCCGTCGAGGCGGCCGTCGCGCATGGTCCTGGTGAAGCTCTGAGTCCGGTGGTCGTCACGGCCGAAGAAGCCGAGGGCGAGGCCAAGTCGGGATGCTCCTACGAAGCGCCGGGCGCCGGTGAGGCCTGCTACTTCCCGGCGGTGAGCCACGCCGAGTTCAAGTGGAGCAAGGCGGCGCTGTCGCTGATCATCGTGGCCGCCGGTCTGGTTTCGAGTTGGCTCTTCTGCGTTCAGTACTACACGCGACGAAACCGTCGACTCGTCGGACTCACGTCACGTAACGCAGTGCTGCGTGGTGGATACACGTTCCTGTGGAACAAGTACTACCTCGACGCTTTGTACGAGAAGGTCATCGTCCGCGCGGTCGCTCACCCGATCGCTGCGGCCGCCTACTGGTTCAACCAGAACGTCCTCGACGGCATCGTCAACGGTGCCGCCAAGATCTCCCGTCGCACTGCCGGCTGGGTGTATCGGAACATCGATCAGCGCGTCGTCGACGGCGCGGTGAACGGCTCGGGCGCCGCAGCCCGGGGAACGGGCGGGGCCTTGCGTCCCGTCCAGTCCGGCAAGGTCAACCAATACGGAGCGCTGCTGTTCGCTGCGGCCGCCATCGGCGCTCTCGTACTCGTCATCATCAACACCTGAGGAGAGACGGCGTGGAAGTACTCCGTGATCAGAACTGGCTGCTGACAGTCGGCACATTCCTGCCGCTGGTCGGCGTGGTGGTGATGCTTTTCATCCCGAAGTCCGACGAAGAGACGCACAAGTTCGTGGCGTTGCTCACCGCCGTCGCCACTCTGGGTGTCGGCATCTACACGCTCACCCAATTCGACTACGACCAGGCCGGAACCCTGCAGTTCTTCGCCGACGCCGAGTGGATCAAGGTGATCTCGAGCAACTACACGATCGGCCTCGACGGAATGAGCCTGCCGCTCTACATCCTGTCGATGATCGTCACGGTGCTCGTGATGATCTATTCGTGGAACCACATCCCGTCGCCGGGCAACCCGAAGGCCTTCTTGAGCCTGATGCTCATCCTCCAGACCGGCATGGCGGGCACTTTCATCGCCCAGGACCTGATCCTCTTCTTCGTGTTCTTCGAAGTCGTGCTGCTCCCGATGTACTTCATGATCGGCGTGTGGGGTGGCGAACAGCGTCAGTACGCGTCGTTGAAGTTCTTCCTTTACACGATGTTCGGTTCGGCACTGATGCTCGTGGCTTTCATCGCCTTGTTCTTCAAGGTGCGCGGTGCCCTGCCCGAGGGTGTGGAGGCATCGTTCTCGATGCCGCTTCTCGCCGAGTACGGCGGACTCCTCGGTCGTTCGGCTCAGATCTGGATCTTCGCCGGCATGTTCGTGGGCTTCGCAGTGAAGGTCCCGATGTTCCCGTTCCACACGTGGTTGCCCGACGCTCACACCCAGGCGCCCACCCAAGGTTAGGTGATCCTGGCCGCGATCCTGCTGAAGCTAGGAACGTACGGTTTCGTACGTATCGCCATCCCGACCCTGCCCGAGGCAGCCAAGGAGTGGGCACCCTGGATCGGTCTCCTCGCCGTGATCGGCATCATCTACGGCGCCCTCGGTTGTCTGGCCCAGACCGACATGAAGCGGCTCATCGCCTTCTCGTCGGTGGCCCACATGGGTTTCGTGATGCTCGGCATCTCCACGCTGACCCCGATGGGTTTCAACGCCGCACTGTTCGGCATGGTCGCTCACGGTCTGATCACCGGCATGCTCTTCTTCATCGCCGGTTCGGTGAAGGAGCGCTACCACACCCTCGAGATCTCGCGACTCGGCGGCATGCTCAAGCAGATGCCCCGACTCGGCTGGATCCTCGGCTTCTGCGCGATGGCCTCACTCGGTCTGCCCGGGCTCGCCGGTTTCTGGGGTGAGTTCCCGGCGATCCTGTCGGCTTACGAACCGGCCGACGGACTGCCCGTCGAGACCTTCCGTACGTTCATGATCATCGCCGCTCTGGGCACCGTCCTCGCCGCGGCCTATCTGCTCTGGCTCTTCCAGCGCACGTCGTTCGGCGAACCCAAGGCCGAGTTCGCCGGTTCGCATCATGGAGATCATCACGGCGATCATCACGACGACCACCACTCCGATCTGCACGATGTCAACCGCTTCGAGTGGATCGCCTGGACTCCGTTCCTCATCGCCATCGTGGTGTTCGGTGTGTACCCGCAGTTGATGTTCAAGATCTTCGATCCCGCGGTCTCGGTTGCGTTGAAGGCATTCGGAGGCTGATCCGTGATCTCGTCGATTCTCGCCCAGGTGCCGTGGCAGTCGCCCACCGTCGACTACCACGCCATCGCGCCCGAGATCGTGCTCGCCGCCGGTATCTGTCTGATCATCCTGGTCGACCTCTTCGTGAGCGAGTCCAAGCGGTGGGTCACGGCCTCGCTCACCGGCTTCGTCATGCTCGGGGCACTGCTTCCCGTCGTCACCCTCGCGGTGGCCGACGCCGACGTGCGGTCACTCTTCGGTGGTCGTTACGTGATCGACGAGTTCGCCCTCACCCTGAAGGCTCTCTTCCTGATCGCCGGCTACGTGGTGGTGCTCTTGTCGCAGAACCACGTCGAAGAAGGTGACTATCACCGTGGCGAGTACTACACGCTGTTGCTCACTTCGGTGACCGGCATGGTCATGATGGCTTCCAGCCGCGACCTCGTGAGCATCTTCGTGGCGCTCGAATTCCTGAGTATCCCGGCTTACATGCTCGCGGCATGGCGCAAGCGCGACCGCAAGAGCAACGAGGCGGGCGTGAAGTACTACCTCCTCGGCGTGTTCGCCTCCGCGGTGATGCTGTACGGCATGAGCCTTCTCTACGGCGTCACCGGCAGCACTCTGCTCTCCGACATCGGTGCCCAGCTCACGGGTAAGGGTGAGTTCGGTGGAGTCGAAGTCCTCGCCGTGGTGTTCGTGATCGTCGGATTCGCCTTCAAGGTCTCGGCGGTTCCCTTCCACACCTGGGCCCCCGACACCTACGAAGGTGCACCCACTCCGATCACCGCGTTCTTGTCGGTTGCAAGCAAGGCGGCTGGCTTCGTGGCGCTGGTGACGATCCTCTACGTCGGTGTCCCCGAAGCCAAGGACGTCTGGCAACCCTTCCTGTGGGTTCTTTCGGCACTCACGATGACGGTCGGCAACCTCTTGGCTCTGCGTCAGTCGAACATCGTCCGCATGCTGGCCTACTCGTCGATCAGCCAGGGCGGGTTCATCCTGATGCCGCTCGCCGTGGCCGGTGTGGGTGACGCCGCCGAGCCCGCACTGCGCGCGGTCGTGGTGTACCTCATCGTGTACGCGGCCATGAACCTCGGCATGTTCGCCGTGGTCATCGCGGCGTCGCGCAACACGCGTAGTGGTGAGATCAGCAGCTTCGGTGGCCTGTTCTCCTATGCCCCCGGACTCGGTGTGCTCATGACGATCTTCCTCGCGTCACTCGCCGGCATTCCGCCGCTCGGTGGCTGGATCGCCAAGTTCGGCGCGTTCCGCGCGGTGCTCGAAGCCGGTAACGGTTGGGCGTACGCCATCGCCGTGATCGGCGCAGTGAACTCGGTCGTCGCATTCGGGTACTACGGCAGTGTCATGCGCGAAGTCTGGATGAAGCCCACTCCGCACGGTGAGACCACGTCAGTGCGCACCCCCGGATCCCTCACGGCGGCGCTCGCGATCACCGGTGTCGCCACCTTGGTGCTCGGTGTGCTGCCGGGAACGGTCATGCGCTTCGGCGACCTGAGCGATCTCGTGGGTGCCTTCGGTCGCTGAGCCGGACCGGATCCGCCCATGACCGGATCCCATCTCGTTCGTTTCGACGAGTTCATGAACGACGCGCTGTACGGCGCGTCCGGTTTCTACACATCGGGTGCCGGACGCGCCGGACGGCGTGGTGACTTCATCACCGCACCCGAAGTCGGGCCGCTCTTCGGCACGGTCGTGGCGCGCGCGGTCGACGCGTGGTGGGTCGACGCCGGCCGACCCGACGACTTCCGTGTGTTCGAGATCGGCGCCGGGCCGGGAACTCTCGCTCGATCTTTCGTGGCTGCCGAACCGGCCTGCCTCGTCGGTGATCCGTCGCGCTACGTGGCCGTGGAGGTATCGGCACGACAACGGGCCGATCATCCCGAGTCGGTGACTTCACTGGCCACACTCCCGGACGGTGAACTCACCGGGGTCGTGATCGCCAACGAACTTCTCGACAATCTGCCGTTTCGACTTCTCGTGAACGACGGTGGCTGGCGCGAGGCGTGGGTCGCGACCGACGGCGACGCGGTGGCCGAAGTACTGCGCCCCATCGAAGACGATCTGCCGATCGATCCACCCGGGTCGGCACCGCACGGAGCGCGTCTGCCGATCCAGACCCGAGCCGGAGAGTTCGTCGCCGAGATCGTCGGTCGTCTCCGCGGAAGATTGGTGGTGTTCGACTACGCCGTTGCGCGCACGGAGGTTCTCGCCAGTCGCCCGTGGCGCGATTGGTTGCGCACGTACAAGGTGCACGAACGAGGTGCGCACTACCTGCGTGACATCGGTCGACAGGACATCACCACCGACGTGTGCATCGACCAGATCGAGCGCATCGCCGGGCCGGCCGCAGCCGTGCGTTCACAGGCGCAGTTCCTGCAGCGGTGGGGGATCGACGAACTCGTGGCCCAAGGTCGTCGGATCTGGGAGGCCGAGGCGGCGCGTCCGGGTCTGTCGGCCATGAAGATGCGCAGCCGGATCAGCGAGGCCGAAGCTCTACTCGACCCCGACGGACTCGGAGCGTTCACCGTCCTCGAGTGGGCATCGTGATCTCGGTGCGGACAATCGTCCCCGAAGTTCCCGGGCTCGGAGCCGGTCGCCGCTGACGGCGTAAAGTCGCGGGTACCGCACTCGTCCGCCGGGGGATTCATGAGCAACGAGAACAACATCGACGACCTTCTCCTCGAGAACCGCAAGTTCCCGCCGCCGGCCGATTTCCAGAAGAACTCTCTCGCCGCCGGAACATTCCTCTACGACGAGGCGCATCACGACGACGAGGGTTTCTGGGCGCGACAGGCCGCCGAACTGCTCCACTGGGACCAGGACTGGAACACGATCTGCGAATGGAACCTGCCCTTCGCCAAATGGTTCGTGGGCGGAAAGCTCAACGTCTCGTACAACTGCCTCGACCGCCACGTACTCGCCGGTCGTGGCGACAAGATCGCCATTCACTGGGAAGGTGAACCGGGCGACACGCGAACCATCACCTACTCGCAGCTCTTGGCCGAGGTGCAGCAATTCGCCAACGTGCTGAAGAAACTCGGAGTCGCCAAGGGCGATCGAATCAACATCTACCTGCCGATGATCCCCGAAGCGGTGGTGGCCATGCTCGCCTGCGCGCGTATCGGCGCGGCCCACAGCGTGGTGTTCGGAGGTTTCTCGTCGCAGGCCCTGGCCGATCGCATCAATGACGCCGCGGCCAAGGTGCTCATCACGGCCGATGGTGGTTACCGACGCGGCGAAGTGTTCCCGCTCAAGCCGGCCGCCGACGAAGCGCTCGCCAACACGCCCTCCATCGAGCACGTGGTGGTGGTGAAGCGAGGCGGCAACGACGTGTCGATGACCGCTGGTCGTGATCACTGGTACCACGAACTCATGCAAGATGCCGATGCCGTGTGTCCGGCCGAGCCCATGGACAGCGA
>SYCI01000111.1 GCA_005787035.1 Actinomycetota bacterium
CGCGCAGCAGTTTGGCCGTGGCATCGAGGAGACGACGTCGAGTGGCCTGGGCACGCGATCCGATCACCCGACCATCGGCGGCCAGGACCTCGTTGCTCATTGGGGAGCTCCGTACACCGGCGCCGGCCGGGGTCCTTCCTGAACGAGCCGATGCACCACCGAACCGATCTCGACCGGTTCGTAGCGAGCGCCCTTGTCGGCCACCGCACCGTGCTGCCATCCGTCGGCCACCGAGAGCTGTCCGCCGGCGATCTCGAACATCCGACCCGTCACGTCACAGGCCGTCGAGCCGAGCCAAACGACGAGCGGACTGACATTGGCTGGATCCATGGCGTCGAAACCCGACTCGGGCTTTTTCATCATGTCGGCGAAGGCTTCTTCGGTCATGCGACTCCGGGCCGACGGAGCGATGCCGTTGACCTTGATGCCGTAGCGGTCGAGTTCGACGGCCGACACGATGGTGAATGCCGCGATGCCCGCCTTGGCCGCCGAGTAGTTGCCCTGCGACACACTGCCGAAGAGACCGGCACCCGACGACGTCGTCACGACTCGGGCATCGACCGGAGTTCCGGCCTTGCTGAGCGAACGCCAGTGATCGATCGCGTGGCGGACCGGGCAGAACATGCCACGCAGATGCACTTTCATGACCGCATCCCACTCGTCGACCGACATGTTGACGATCATCCGGTCGCGAACGATGCCGGCGTTGCACACGAGTGTGTGCAGATTGCCGAAGGTGTCGATCGCCTGGCGGATCATGCGGCCGGCTCCGTCCCAGTCGCTCACGTCGTCGTCGTTGACGATCGCCTCGCCTCCCATGGCGCGGATCTCCTCGACGACCTCGGCGGCGGGACCGAGATCGTGACCGTCGCCTCCGAGTGAGGCGCCGACGTCGTTCACGACGACCTTGGCTCCTTCGGCGGCGAAGGCGAGAGCGTGCGCGCGTCCGAGTCCGCGACCGGCGCCGGTCACGATCACCACCCGGTCGGCGCAGATGCCGTGGGGATTGCGAACGGTTGAATCAGACATGGAGTCTCCTCAGCACGTGATGCCGCCGTCCATGACGACGATCGATCCGGTCATGTAGCGGCCTTCATCGGAGGCGATGAACACGAACATGTTGGCCATCTCGTCGGGTTCGGCCTGGTCCATCGGCGTCATGATCTTGGCCATCATCTTGTAGTCGGCGCCTTCGGGCAGGCTCATGAACGAGTGGACGATGTTGGTGTTGGTGCCGCCGGGAGCGATGGCGTTCACCCGCACGCCCTTGCCGCGGTACTCGTAGGCCAGCGCACGAGTGAGATTCACGACGCCACCTTTGCTCGCGCAGTACGCGGCACTCCACGGTGCCCCCATCAGACCGGAGGTGGACGCGGTGTTGACGATCACGCCGTCTCGGCCGGTGGCCGCCTGGGTCTTCAAGAGATGGGGGAGCGCGTAGCGCGTGACGTAGAAGGTTCCGTTCAGGTTGACCGAGACGATGCGATCGAACCACTCGGGGGATTCCTCGTGGGTGTTGGCGAAGTGCCCGATGCCGGCGATGTTGCACACGACGTCGAGCCCGCCGAGCGACTTGGCCGCCTTGTCGACCGTGGACTTCACGGCTGCCGCGTCGGTCACGTCGAGGTCGTAGGCCACGGCCTCGCCACCGGCCTTCTTGATCGCCGCTGCCGTCGCCTTGGCGCCCTTCAGATCGGCACAGGCGACCTTGGCACCCTCGGCGGCGAAGCGGAGCGCGGTGGCCTGACCGATTCCCGATCCGGCGCCGGTGACGAACACGCGAAGTCCTTTGGCGCGTTTGTAGATCGGCGCTGGTTTCACGACTGGCTTGACAGCTGGTTTGGTGGTGGCCGCAGCCGACTTCTTGGTGCTCATGATGCGCCTCCGTATTGCGCTCGCAGGTCCTTCTTCAACACTTTTCCGCTCGGGTTTCGCGGCAGGGCGTCCACGATCTCCAACTGCTCGGGGATCTTGTGCGCCGAGAGTCGCGCGTCGCGCAAGTACGAGACCATGTCGTCGAACGAGATCGATCGGTCGGGTTTGCACACCACGACGGCACAGGCGCGTTCTCCGCTCTTGGCATCGGGTAGTCCGACGACGGCTGCGTCGGCGATGGCCGGATGAGCGAAGAGGAGATCTTCGATCTCCTTGGCCGAGATGTTCTCGCCCTTGCGGATGATGATGTCTTTGAGCCGGCCGGTGATGCTCACGAAGCCTTCGGCATCGACCACACCGAGATCGCCCGTGCGGAACCAACCTTCGTCGTCGAACGCCTCGCGATCGAGAGATGGATCGAGGTAGCCCTGACACACTTGGCGACCCTTCACGCGTAGCTCGCCTTCTTCGCCGGGTCCGCAGATGCGCTCGTCCATCACGACGCGAATGGTGACGCCGGGGCAGGGTCGGCCGTCGGTGGTCGCCTTCTTGTCATCGGGGTCGTCCACGTGGACCATGGTGTTGATGGGCGCTTCGGTGAGACCCCAGCCACCGATGAGCGGCGCGCCGAAGGCCTCCATCATCTCGGCGTGGAGGGTCTTGGGTTTGGGGGCTCCGCCACCGTTGAAGATGCGCACGTCGGGAAGGAGTCGTCGGCCGGCTGGGAGTTGCCGTTGGGCATTGAGATACGTGAGCCAGAACACCGTGCCGGCACCGGCACACGTGCACCCGTTGGCACCGAGCCACTCGGGTGTGCGCGCCGGATCGAAGGTCTCGACCATCAGAAGTTCGACGCCGGTCTGCATCGCGTTGAAGAGCCACACGAGTCCACCGACGTGCGTGATGGGGAAGACCACGGCGGCGCGATCGTCGGGGCCGACCTCCATGCTCCACTGCATGCCGTCGTTGGCCGCCGACATGCTGAAGTCGCTGTGCTTGGCGCCCTTGGGATCGGCGGTCGTGCCCGACGAGTAGAAGAGCCAGCGCAGGCCGTGGAGCTCGGCGCGATAGGGCGGAAGCGGGTGGGCCGCCGGATCGGCTTCGGGCAGATGCGGATCGGCCACGATCACCTGCACGTCGTGGTCGAGCGCGCTCACGACGTCGCGGGCCATGGGTGGATAGTCGAAGCCGCGGAAGGTGCCGGGCACGATGATCACCCGGCAGTCCGACTGACGGGTGATGAATCCCACTTCACGGTGGCGGTAGATCGGCAGGATCGGGTTCTGCACCGCGCCGAGACGCGACAACGCGCCGGTCAGGACGAGCGACTCGAAACGTGATGGCAGGATCCAGGAGACGTTGGGTCCTTCGCCGATCCCGAGACGCATGAGTCCGGCCGCGACCCGCTCGCACCACTCCTTGTACTCGCCGAAGGTCAGGGTGCGACCCTGTTCGTCGCGGGCCATCTGCTTCTGCGGCGTGAGTGAGGCGCGCTCGACCACGAGTTGCCACAGGGTCTTGCCCTCGGCGTCGAGGACTCCGTCGAGTTGTCGAGTCATGGTGGAAGTCGACCTCAGAACGTGATGACGGCGCGGGCGACGCTTCCGCTCTCGAGTCCGTGCACGGCGTCCTCCCAGCGGGCGACCGGGAAGGTCGCGCTCACGAGTTCGTCGAGCAGAACTTCACCGCGGCGATAGAGATCGATGATGAACGGGATGTCGCGTTGCGGACTGACCGTGCCGTAGCGACAACCGATGATGCCGCGGTCGACTTGTGTGAGACGGCCGTAGAGGCCCTTGAACTCGGCGGTCTGACCGGCCACGCCGATCACGACGACCGTGCCCTCCCAGTCGAGGCATTCGAGTGCGTTGTAGGTGACCTGTGGATGGGCGACGCAGTCGAAGGCCCAGTTGACGCCACCGGCGTTGAACGGACCGCGTGGCAGATCGGCGTTGTAAGGCTTGATCGCACTCACCGCGGCCACGAGATCGTCACGACGACCGTCGAGGAAGTGTGTCGCGCCGAACTGCTTGGCCAACGCTTCTTTTTCGGGAACGGTGTCGACCGCGATGATCGTGGTCGCACCCTGCACCTTGAGGGCCTGGATCACGTTCAACCCGACGCCACCGACGCCGAAAACGATGGCCGACTGACCACGCTTCACGTTGGCGCGATTGAAGACCGCGCCCATTCCGGTCACGACACCACACCCGACGAGGGCGGCCGACGTGAGCGGCACGTCGTGGGGAATCTTCACGCATTGGACATCGCGCACGAGTGTGCGCTCGGCGAAGGCGCTGGTTGCCGCGAAGTTGTAGATCGGCTGGCCGTCCAGGGTGAAGGGCTGACTCCAGTTGCCGAGTGTGGCCCGACATGCGGTGGGTCGGCCGTCCATGCAGTACTGGCAGAAGCCGCAGGCCGCGAGTGTGGCCACGATCACGTGGTCGCCGGGCTGCACGTGGGTGACGGCGTTGCCGACGGCATCCACCACTCCGGCGGCTTCGTGGCCGCACACGCCGGGGGACGGCACCGGGTACAGACCGTGCATGTACGACAGGTCGCTGTGGCACAGGCCGGCCGCCGCGATGCGAACCACGACCTCCCGGGGGCCGGGGTCGCGCAACGTGAGTCCATCGACGAGTGCGGTCGTCGAGCCGTCGTAGACGATTCCCTTCATGAGTCCCCCCGGTGTGTCGGAACAGCGAGGCAACCCTAGTTCAGGAGGCCCGAATTTCTGACGGCGAGTCAGAAACCGGCCGGCGGGTCAGCCGGCGTGTTGGCGCAGTTCGAACTTCAGGACTTTGCCGCTCGCGTTCGTGGGTAGGGCATCGACGAAGGTGACCCGACGAGGCACCTTGAAGTTGGCCATGCGGGGTCGGCACCACTCGATCAGATCGGCTTCGCCCACATCGGACCCGGCGCGGCGGACGACGAAAGCGTGGCCGACCTCACCCAT
Source organism: Actinomycetota bacterium (assembly GCA_005787035.1). Taxonomy (GTDB): domain Bacteria; phylum Actinomycetota; class Acidimicrobiia; order Acidimicrobiales; family Ilumatobacteraceae; genus Casp-actino8. Next base: position 4,832 of record SYCI01000111.1, read on the forward strand.
GCGCTCGTCGGGCGCTCCGACCACGGCCACCTGGGCGACACCCGGGTGGGCCAGGATCGAGTTCTCGATCTCGGCGGGATACGCGTTGAAACCACCGACGATGAACATGTCCTTCATCCGATCGGTGATGGTCACGTACCCGCGGTCGTCCATCACGCCGACGTCCCCGGTGTGCAGCCACCCGTCGTCGTCGACCGCCGCTCGGGTCGCGTCGTCGTCGGCGAAGTAACCGGGCATCACGTTGTAGCCACGACACACGATCTCACCGGCTTCACCCCGAGGGAGTTCGCGATTCGTTTCGTCGACGATCCGCACCTCGACGCCGGGAATGGCCCGACCACTCGTGTGGGAGATCGTGCGGGCGTCGTCCTCGGCGCGGCACATCGTCACCACTCCGGTCGATTCGGTGAGGCCGTACGCAGTGAGGATCGTACGGAAGGTCAACTCGCGCCGCATGCGTTCGATCATCTCCACCGGAACGGCGGCGGCACCGGTGACCGCGAGACGCAACGACGACAGATCGTGTCGGTCGCGTTCGGGATGATTGAGGATGCTCAGATACAGCGTCGGTGGACCGGGGAGCATCGTGACGCGCTCATCGGCCACACGCTGCAGAACACGAGGGACGTCGAAGATCGGCTCGGGTATGGCAGTCGCGCCGGTGAGCAAACACGCGAGGAATCCGGCCTTGTAGCCGAAGGTGTGAAAGAAGGGATTCACGATCAGGTAGCGATCGTCGGCACTCAATCCGACGACGTCGCTCCATGTCCGGAAGACCTCGCAGGTCTGGTCGTGTCTCGACATCACACCTTTGGGATGGCCGGTGGTGCCCGAAGTGAAGATGATGTCGCTCAGATCCGAGCCCGCGACCCGCGAGGTCCGCGCCGCCACGATCGCTTCGTCGACATCGGCGCCGGCCGCGATGAACTCCCGCCACGACACCGCTCCGAAGGCGTTCTCTTCGAACAAGATGGTTTCGGGAGGCGAGGACATGGCCCGTCCGATCTCGTCGACGTACGAGTTGCCCAGGAATTCGCGCACCGTGAACAGCAGACGGGCGCCGCTCTTGTCGAGTACGTAGGCGGCTTCGGGCCCTTTGAATCGAGTGTTGAGTGGGACCACGACTCCACCGACCCACTGCGCACCGAGCGCGGTCAGCATCCATTCGGCCGAGTTCGGAGCCCAGATCGCCACCCGATCACCGTGTTCCAGGCCAGCCGCGAGGAAACCGCGAGCGACC
>SYCI01000112.1 GCA_005787035.1 Actinomycetota bacterium
GCTCGAAGGTCCACTACATCGAAGGCTGTTCGGCTCCGGTGTACACGAGCGATTCATTGCACTCGGCCGTGGTGGAGATCGTGGTGAAGCCGAGTGCGCGTGTCACCTACACCACCATTCAGAACTGGTCGCCCAACGTGTACAACCTCGTCACCAAGCGGGCGCGGGTGGAAGCCGAAGGCCACATGGAGTGGATCGACGGCAACATCGGTTCGAAGCTCACCATGAAGTATCCGAGCGTGTATCTGGTGGGCCCCAAGGCCACCGGTGAAGTGCTGTCGGTGGCGTATGCCGGTGCCGGTCAGCATCAGGACGCCGGCGCCAAGATGGTGCACGCTGCTCCGGAGACCAGCTCGAAGATCGTGTCGAAGTCGATCAGCAAGGATGGCGGTGTCACCACGTATCGCGGTCTCGTGCGCGTGGATGAAGGTGCCTACGGCTGCAAGAGCCACGTGCAGTGCGATGCACTCATCCTCGACGAAACCAGCGAGAGCCGCACACTTCCGTACATGGAAGTGGGCGAGAAGGACGCGCAGATCGGCCACGAGGCCACTGTTTCGAAGATCGCCGACGAGCAACTTTTCTACTTGCAGAGTCGCGGGCTCTCTCAGGAGCAGGCCATGAGCATGGTCGTGAATGGATTCATCGAGCCCGTCACACGTACCTTGCCAATGGAGTATGCAGTGGAGTGGAGCCGCCTCATCGAATTGCAGATGGAAGGCTCGGTCGGCTGACCGAATGTTCTTTTCTGGTGTGAGATCTTCACCTATGCGGTGAATAATCATCACCAGAACACCGGTTGTAGAGTTGCGTTCGTTATGCCGATGCGTCAGGAGTGCAAACACTTCGAGAGCCGCTCGTATCCCAATGGCGACACCGTGCGGAAGTGCAATCTCGATCTCGCGCCCGATGCGCCATGGCGTTGCCCCGACAACTGTCCGTCCTACGACCGTCGCCCCGATGCCGGATGGAGTTACGGCTCGCTCGTCACCCCGAGCACACCCGTGGAGCCACCCGGGCTCGACGACGGCAGTGCGGCTGCGGTACTCGATCAGGCCGAGGACATCGTGAATGCCATCGGCGCACAGATGATCGCCGAGGTGGCCGCTGAGCAGCAGGCCAAGCCCTCGGGCCTGCGCCGCTTGTTCCGTCGTCGGCGCTCCGACTGACGCCGCCGAATCCGCCCGGCTCAACCGGTCAATTTCCACTACGGCGGTAGTAATATTTCGCCCGTGCCCGTGTTGACCCCCGACATGGTGCGCAGCACCGGTGCCTCCTGGACGGAGGTCCGCCGCGCCGCCGCCGAGCGGGCCGCTGTCGCACCTTTCCCCACCACCGATGCCGAGCATTGGCGCTATAGCCGCATCGACGAGTTGTCGCTGGCCGACTTCTCGCCAGCCGCCGCCCCGTCGACGATCAGCGGCCCCACCGACCATGTGACCCGGATCGACGGCGAAGGTTCGGCCGCGCCGGCGAATCTCGCGTCGCTCTTCGATGACTCCGCCGACGCATCGGCGCTCGAACTCTTCGCCGCGCTCAACCTCGCCAACATGGACGTGATCGTGGTGTCGGTCCCGGCCAACACGGTGGTGTCCGAACCCATCGTGATCACTCACGACTTCACCGAATCCGCGCGCGCCTACTTCCCGCGGGTCGTGGTGGACGCCGGTCCCAACAGCGAGGTCACGGTCGTCGAGCGTTTCGTCTCGGGCGACGCGCGCATCCTCGTCGTACCGGCGCTCGATGTGCGCACCGCACAATCCGCTCGCGTGCGGTATCTCTCGATCAACGAACTCGGTCCGGCCTCGTGGTTGATCGGCGAACAGCACTCGGTGGGTCAGCGCGACTCCGACACTTTGCTCGCCACTGTCGCTCTTGGTGGCGATTACTCACGGGTGAGTACGGCGGCTCGCGTCGTGGGTCAGGGCGGCAACACCCGCCAGGTCGCCCTCTACTTCGCCGGCGGCACCCAGATGCACGACTTCCGCACGTTGCAAGAACACGCCGCGCCCCGCACCACGAGCGACCTTCTGTTCAAGGGCGCCGTTCAGGACACCGCGAAGAGCGTCTACACCGGACTCATCAAGATCCACAAGGACGCCAAGGGTTCGTCGGCCTTCCAGACCAATCGCAACCTCACTCTGTCGCACGGTGCGTGGGCCGAGAGCGTGCCGAATCTCGACATCGAGACCAACGACGTGAAGTGCAGTCATGCCTCCACCGTCGGTCCGATCGACGAAGAGCAACTCTTCTATCTCGAGAGCCGCGGTGTGCGCCCCGACGTGGCCGAGCGGCTCGTGGTGCTCGGGTTCTTCGACGAAGTGCTCGCCCAACTCCCGGTGGGCGAACTCGCCCAGCCGTTGCGGGCCAAGGTGGCCGCCAAGCTGAACGTGGGGGAGAAGGCATGAGTGTGGTCGCGCGTTTCGAAGATCTCGCGAGTGGTTCGGCCACCAAGGTGATGGTCGACGGTGTGGCCGTGGCCCTCGTGCGTATCGATAGCGACGTCTACGCCATCGGCGACGTGTGCAGTCATGCCAATGTGTCGCTCAGCGACGGCGAAGTGTGGTGCGACGAGAAGCAACTCGAATGCCCACGACATGGCAGTTCGTTCAGTCTCCTGACCGGACACCCCGACACGCTCCCCGCCACGCAACCCGTAGCGGTGTTCGACGCCAAGGTCGTGAACGGCGACGTGCACGTGGAGGTTCGCAAGTGAGCACGCTCGAGATTCGCGGCCTCACGGCCAGCGTGGCCGGCAAGCAGATCCTGAACGGCATCGATCTCACGATCTCCTCGGGCGAGGTCCATGCGGTGATGGGCCCCAACGGTGACGGCAAGAGCACGTTGTCGGCCGTCGTGATGGGCAAACCCGGTTACACGGTGACCGGAGGAAAGGTTCTGCTCGACGGTGTCGACATGCTCGCGCTGCCCACCTGGGAGCGCGCGGCGGCCGGACTCCATCTCGTGATGCAGTACCCGACGGAGGTTCCCGGGGTCACCCTCGACGCGGTTCTCACCGAAGCCCTGAAGGATCGCGGGCGAAGCGCGGACGTTGGGTCACTGGCGTCTCAACTTCACACCGAAGCGGCGCGCATCAACTTCGACGAGAAGTTCCTCGACCGACCGCTCAACGTCGACCTCTCGGGAGGCGAGAAGAAGCGCAACGAAACGCTCCAGCTCGCCGTCTTGAAGCCCAAGATCGCGATCCTCGACGAACTCGACTCCGGACTCGACATCGACGCCCTTCGTGATTGCGCACGTCGGGTCATGGATGCGACTCGCGAAGACGGACTCGGCGCACTGGTGATCACGCACTACAGCCGACTGCTCGAAGAACTCCGGCCGAGTCGCATCCACATCCTCGTGAAGGGACGCATCGTGGAGTCGGGTGGGCCCGAACTCGCCGACGTGCTCGAGCGCGACGGATACGCCGCGTTCACTCCCGCCGACTCGTCGAGTGCCGATGCGGTGAGTGGCGATTACCTCGCCGGTCTCTGAGCCAGACTGCCCGAGATAACTCAGCCCATCGCCCGCAGGCGGCGGATGCGTTCCTCGGTCGACGGATGGGTCGAGAACAAGCGAGCCATGTTGGCCCCGCCCCGACGCTGATTCTTGAACTCGGCGAGCGGATTGTGGATGTAGGCCTGCGCTTGCGCGGGAGCAACGTTCATGGGAATGCGTTGTGCCATGATCTCGATTCGTTCGAGGGCCCGGGCGAGTGACTGCCCGCTACCCAGAAGTTCGGCGGCCGAACGATCGGCTTCGAACTCGCGACTCCGACTGATCGCCATCTGGATGAGCGATGCCGAGATCGGGGCGAGCATCGAGATGAGCATAACGGCCAGCGGGTTGGGGCGATCTTCATCGTCCCGGCCACCACCGAAGATCGCCGCGAAGTACGCCATCTGGGCGATGGCCGAGATCGCGGTGGCCACCGCGGCGGCCACCGAGCCGATCAGAATGTCGCGGTTGCGCACGTGCATGAGTTCGTGCGCCATGACGCCTTCGAGTTCATCGGCGGGCATCGTCCGCAACAACCCTTGCGTCGCGCACACCACCGCGTTGTTGGGACCACGCCCGGTCGCGAAGGCGTTGGGTTGTTCCGAAGGAGACACCGCGACTCGCGGCATGGGAAGGCCAGCGCGATCGGCCAGTGACTTCACCATTCGGTAGAACTCGGGCGAGTCCTGCTCGGTGATGATTTGCGCACCGGCGGCCCGCAATGCGAGGCGGTCGCTGAACCAAGAGCTGCCGCCCACCATCACGAGGGCGATCACGAGACCGATCATCACGGCCCCCGAACTGCCACCTCCGAGAAGCGAGGCGACGCCGACGATCAACCCACCGAGTCCGGCGAGCAGGAGGGTGGTCTTCATGGTGTTCTTGAACATGGGTGAATGTCCTTTCGGTTCGGGCGAGTTTCCGTGGTGTCAGAAGTCGAAGATCTCGCCGAGGAGACTCTTCGTCTTGCTCTTCTTGTAGGGGCGGCCGTACTTGTCGTACTTGATCTTGTAGCGATCGTCGTCGTCCCAGTCGTCGTCGTCTTTGTACTTGCGGTTGAGTGGAGCCGAGATGGTGGCGTTGCCGCCCGTGGCGCGTTCGATGATCTTGTCGAGCTCGCCACGGTCGAGCCACACGCCGCGGCAGGTCGGGCAGTAGTCGATCTCGACTCCTTGGCGATCGCTCATCACGAGCGCGGTGTCGGGGCAGTGGGGACATTTCATCGGGTGACCTCCTTGTTGATGATGGCTGAACGACGGCGAACCACGAACTTGCGGATCTCTTCGAGCCAGAGAACCGACGACGCAACGACGATGCTCACGAGCCACTGACCTCCGGAGATCGACGTGGTGTCGAAGAGGTTCTGCATGAAGCCCACGTGAGTGACGCCGATCTGCAGGACGATCACGGCACCGAGAGCCATCCAGAGTTGCGGATTGCTGAACGTCTGGCGACGGAACACCGAGTTGCGATCGCTGCGGGCGTTCAGGATGTTGAAGAACTGGAAGAGCACGAAGGTGTTGAGCGCCATGGTTCCGGCCACGGTGGCGACGCCGGCCTCGGCCTCGGGGCCCGGCGCCCAAGCCAATACGGCGAGGGTTCCGATGGCCATCACGATCGAGGAGAAACCGATGGCCGACCAGCGATCCCTGGTGAGGATGCGCTCCGATAGCGGGCGCGGTGATCGCTGCATGATGTCGTCATCACCCTTGTCGAGCCCGAGGGCCATGGCGGGTGGGCCGTCCATGATGATGTTGACCCACAGGATGGCGATGGCCGCGAAGGGTTTGCCGTGCGCGATACCGAGGATCGATGCACCGAGGAAGAGCAGTGCGAACCCGAGCGTGGTGCTCAACTGGAAACGCACGAACTTCACGATGTTGTCGTAGATCGTCCGCCCGCGCTTGACGGCGCCGACGATGGTGGCGAAGTTGTCGTCGGCCAGCACCATGGTCGCGGCTTCCTTGGTGACCTCGGTACCGGTGATGCCCATGGCCACGCCCATGTCGGCCTTCTTGAGCGCCGGCGCGTCGTTGACACCGTCACCGGTCATGGCGACGACGTTTCCCTTCCGCTGGAGCGCGGCGACCAGTCGGATCTTGTGTTCGGGCGCTACTCGCGCGAACACCGAGATCTCGTCGATGCGCCGGTCGAGTTCGGCGTCGTCAATGCGATCGAGGTCGGCTCCGGTCACGGCCACGACCGGGCCGGTGCTGAGTCCGAGTTCGGTTCCGATCGCCTGCGCCGTGACGGCATGGTCGCCGGTGATCATCTTCACGGTGATACCGGCCCGCCGTGCTTCGGCGATGGCGGTCTTGGCCTCGGGTCGTGGCGGATCGACGATGCCGACGAGGGCGAGCAAGGTGAGTTCGTCCACCAGAGCCGCCGGATCGGCGCCATCGGCCACGAAGTCGCTCCATGCGTCCACCGAGAAGTCGCGCTGTGCGATGGCAAGCACTCGCAGACCTTCACCGGCGAGTCGATCGTTGTGGGCGACGAGACTTTCGTTGTTGGCGCTCATCGGCGTGGCGATTCCGGTGGCATCGATGGCATTCGCACTGCGGGCCATCACCACATCGGGCGCACCCTTCACGAACATGCGAATGACCGGGTTGCCGGATGCATCGGCGAGTTCATGGAACGTGGCCATGACCTTGGTGGCCGAGTCGAAGGGAACCTCGGCGACGCGCGGGAAGCGGCTGCGCATCTCGGGGGCGTCGACTCCACCTTTGGCGGCCAGCACCACCAGGGCTCCTTCGGTCGGGTCGCCCACGAGGTTCCAGGAACCCGCTTCGTTGCGGATCACGGCGTCGTTGCACAGTGCCATTCCGAGGAGTGCAGCATCCATGGCGAAGGGCAGATCGCCGGCGACCCGCTCGATGTCGCCGGAGGGTGAATATCCCTCACCGGTGACCGAGTGTTCCCGACCCTGCACGACGATTCGACGTGCGGTCATCTCATTCAGCGTGAGGGTTCCCGTTTTGTCGGAGCAGATGATGTTGGTGCAGCCGAGTGTTTCCACACTGGCCAGACGCTTCACGATGGCGTTCTTCTTGGCCATCTTGGCCACACCGATGGCGAGCGTCACCGCAGTGACCGCCGGCAGGCCCTCGGGAATGGTTGCTACCGCGAGCGCCACGGCGAGATTGAGGAGTTCGGACACGGAGTCACCACGTACGAGTCCGATCACGAACACCGCCACGACGATGACTGCCGACAACTTGGCGAGGCTGTGGGCGAGTCCGTCGAGTTGCCGCTGCAGAGGAGTCTTCTCCGGTTCGGTTGCTCGCAGAAGCCCGGCGATGCGGCCGATCTCGGTCGACATGCCGGTGGCGGTCACGATGAGCTCACCGCGACCACGTGTCACGGTGGTGTTCATGTAGGTCATGCACGAGCGATCGCCGAGTGGAGCATCCGCACGTTCGACGACATCGACTGACTTCGTGCTCGGGTGGCTCTCGCCGGTGAGAGCGGCCTCTTCGATTTCGAGGTTGACGGCCAGGGTGAGTCGTCCGTCGGCGGGGATGCGGTCGCCGGCCTCCACGAGCACCACGTCCCCGGGCACGAGTTCGGCCGTGGGCACCGACATCACTTGGCCCGAGCGACGAACCTTGGCATTCGACGAGAGCATCTTTTTCAGGGCCTCGAGTGATGCTTCGGCCTTGTTCTCCTGCACGAAGCCGATGACCGCATTGAGCAACACCACGGCCAACACGACGATCGGGGTTTTGAGTTCGCCCGAGACGGCAAAACTCACTACGGCGGCCCCGAGAAGAATGGCGATCAGCACATCGCGGAATTGGTCCAGAAAGCGCAGCAACGCCGGGCGCCGGGCCGCTTCGGCGAGTTCGTTGCGACCGTGCGAGGTGAGGCGGGACGACGCTTCGTCGACCGGCAGGCCATCGGCGGCCGAGGTCGTGAGGGCGGAGGCGACGTCGTCGGGCGTGTGCGTGTGCGGATCGACGAGGTCGGCGACGGTGCGGGGGAGAGTCAACATGGATTCCTTCGGATCGTTATGCGGTCCGAAGGTCTCTCCCTCCCGTAGGAGCCGGGCCGGGCCCGAAGGCCGTATTGACGACGCCGGTTCGCTGGTTGCCCAGCGGGGATACTCCCCTTCTTGAGAGGAGAGATTACCGACCGCGTGGAGAGGGTTCCATGTGGAGTGGTTGGATGCAGGGGTGAATTCGTCACAATGGCCCGAAGTGGACGGATGTCTGCGCCAAGAGTTCCTGTTCGCCGACTTCGCGGAGGCGTTCGAGTTCATGACCCGGGTCGCGGCGTTGGCCGAAGAGATGGACCACCATCCGGATTGGTCGAACAGCTGGAACAAGGTGACGATCTCGCTGGTGAGTCACGACGTGGGGCGGGTCACGACCCGCGACCACCGGTTGGCGGCGGCGATCGATCGGCTACTTTCGTCCTCCGATGACTGAGCAGGTTCACCCCAATGTGACGCGAGTGGTGGAAGCTGCCCGTGCGAAGGGTCTCGACATCTCGCCCCGCCGGTTTCCCGACGGCACCAAGACGGCCGCCGATGCCGCAGCCGCGATCGGGGTGGACATCGGCCAGATCGTGAAGAGCCTCATCTTCGCGGTGGATGGCGAAGTGGTGTTGGCTTATGTGAGCGGGGCCAACCAACTCGATGAGAAGAAGTTGGCGCTGGCGGCCGGCGGGCTGAAGTGTTCGCGGGTCGATGCCGATGTGGTTCGTGAGACGACGGGCTTTCCCATCGGCGGTGTGCCGCCGTTCGGTCACAGTACTCAACTGCGCATCTTCATCGATCCCGACCTGCTTCAGTACGACGAGGTGTGGGCAGCCGCGGGAACTTGGAACGACGTGTTTCCGATCGCACCAGATGATCTCGTGCGTGCGAGTGGCGCGGTAGAGACTGAACTCAAGCGGGGTTGAGTCACGCATTCAACATCGCAGCGAATGTCATGCGCAAATTACGATTTGATGCGTGGAGCCAGTAATTGCACTCGACTCGCCAGCATCGGCTGATGTCCAGTTGGTATTGCAGCATCACTGGGAGTTCTTGAATGCGCCAAAAACCACAGTCGACGGAGTCACATCGCCACCGAAGTCAAGCCACCACTACCTTGATACCGAGGCTCTGCTCGCGCCCGAGGTCCTCTTCTTCAGTGGTCGCGTCGACGGTCTGGTGGTCGCAGTTGGGGCGATTGTCGAAATTGATCCTGGGCATGGGGAAATCAAGTCGATGCACGTCGTCGCCGAGCGACGGGGTCAAGGCCTCGGCCGGAGAATGGTTGAGCATCTGCTTCAAGTTGCACGTGAGCGTGGCTTCGCAAGGGTGAGCCTCGAGACTGGGTCAATGCCCGAGTTCGCGCCAGCACATGCCCTCTACGCCTCAGTGGGGTTCGTCGACTGCGGGCCGTTTTCGGAGTACAAACCGAGTGTTCACAGCAGGTTCATGACTCAGGTTCTCGGCTGACGCTTTGCATCTTCGTTATCGGAACACCATCAAGTGTGAGTTACCAAACCCACCCGTGGCGTGTCGCCGTTTGGTCACACGAAGCAGCTGCGTGTGTTCGTCGATCCGGATTTGTTGCAGCACGACGAAGTGTGGGCGGCTGCGGGAACCTGGAACGACAACTTCGGTGCTGCGCCTGCTGACATTGTGCGAGTTGCAGGAGGCGTGGTCACCGATCTGAAGCGCGTCTGAGCGGTATCGGGTGGTCCGGTAGTTCACTTCTGAGAGAATGATGTCGTGACCATTAGTCTCCTCGTCGAGTCCTTCTATGAACGGTTGTGGAACAGAGCCGACCTTGCGATCGCCTCGGAGATACTGCATCCTGAAGTTTCGTTTAGGGGCTCAGTCGGTTTGGCAGCCTTCGGTCGGTCCGAGGTCTGCGACTACGTAACGATGGTGACGACGGCGCTCTTTCCGAATACAGATGTGACGTCGAGGAACTGGTCGCTCAAGGACCGAGCGCTGCTGCCAAGGTCCGTTTCTCGGGACTCCACAGCGGAGACTTCCTTGGGTACTCGCCAACCGGTCGACGGGTCGAGTGGATGGGCGCCGCGTTCTTCGTCGAAGCAGACGACATGCTGCGGGACATCTGGGTACTTGGTGACCTCGCAAACTTGCAGGCCCAACTGAACCGCGCGGGCTGACCATCCCGAGCGCGCAAGAGGTGCGGTTCTCAGCGGACCTCGACGTTGAGACCCATACCTCGAAGCTGGTGGTCCCCGATAGTGCAGATCATGCCGATTGCTTCCGGCATGTTGGCGGGTAGACGGACATAGGTGTCGCGGCCGGATGGCACGAATACGGCGATGTCGAGTGACGGAATGGTGAGGTCGTGCGGGAGGGCGCCGATGTTGTGAACGCGAATCACCCCACCCTTGGGCACCGCACTGCCGACCACGTCGAATCGGAAGTCGCTGAGACGAACTTCGATGGCTTCGGTCCGCTCGAGAGCAGAGATGCCATCGGCCGTGGCTGCGCTCGCCTCATTTGCTGTGAGGACGGCGAGGGGAACCGCCACGCAAAGCAAGCCTGACACAGTGAGGGCACTGATCGTTCGGTGCCGAAGTTCAGGAATCAGGGCGGAGGTGAAACCAAGAACTGCTGCAGCACATGATCCGAATAGAACGATCACTGATCCAATGAAGTATGCAGTTTCCTCAGGGCGATGCAAATCGAATGCGATGGACGGACCGGCGACGGACATCACTGCACCGATTGGCGCAAGCCCTGCAAGATACATCCATCGCATCCGCAGGCCGATAATGCCTGCAGCAGCGACGAGCAGTGCAGGTAAGACCACCTGCCACTCGGGCTGAACGAATGCGGTGAGACCATAGGTGGCGAGAGTTAGGCCCACAACGATCTGCACAATTGTCGTGGCGACATCGAGGGGTCGGCGTTTCATGCGCGATGGTTGGGTTCAATTCACGTAGCGGGGAATGCCTTGGAGCCTCGAGCGAGAAGCCATGCGCCGGCTGCCAGGAACCACAACTGGACGATGGTGACCGTGACGGTGAGCAGTGGACCTGGGTCGACCCCGAGCAGCTCGACAGAACCGATGGCCAGTGAAATGGCGGAAATCACCGCCCACACGCCGATCCAGCGAGGGATCGCACTCGAGCGCAGTAGACCGACAGAGAGCAGACCAATCGAGATGGCTGCAAAGAGTCCGACACCGAGTGCTTCGCCAATCGTGCCGCCGAAAGAGTTGAGCATGTCGTAGATCCGCTCGATCGCGAACCGTTGGCCGTCATCTGTTGCAGATGTGTAGGCGTCGGCAAGTTCAGGCATCGGAGCGAGCCAACGGATGATTCCGATACTGCGAGCAACCACCGATGCAATGGCGAACCCCACCACCAGTCGGCGGACTCCTTTCGCCATGTCACCCTCAACGAGGCGAGCGAGCAGGGTGACCGTCACTGCGAACAACACGGAATACAGCAAGTACGCCGCGTATCCAAAACGAACGGCACCTTCATTGTTGGCGAGTCTCGGCAATGCGATGGATGCTGGATCAGAAAGGCTTCCCGGCCACCCGATGGCTGCGCCAAGCACGAAGGTGGGAACAAAGATCAGCAGCCCTTGTGTAATCGACGCCCAACCAGCACCGCGTACGGGAGGTAGATCGGGTGATGTAGTGGTGGTCATGGCGGGTGATCCTTTCGTTCGTTGGATTGTCAGTGGTTGAGTGATGCGATCGTGGTGGCGATCGCGTTGGCATGAGGCGTGACCGTGAATGGCCCGAACGCGTTGGTGAACTTCGAGCTGTCGACGACGAACGGATCGGTCCACTGGTACATGCACTCGACGCTTTCTTTCGCCGCCTTGGAGAAGAGTCCACCAATTCGCATAGCGAACTCGCTCATTGAGACGGTCTTCACGGACGTCTCCAGACACTGGTTGATGAGTGCCATGAACTCGTTGCCGGTGATCGCCTGCGCTGCGGGAATGTGCCACACCTGCCCATCAGCGACGTCGTGGTCGGCAAGGACGATCAGACCACGTGCAGCATCGGGGAGGAAATGCAGTGTCTTTGGTGCTGTCGTGGAGCCCGGCCACCGCATCGTCTTGCCCTTCATCGCCGGATTGAACACGAGGGCGGCGAGTGTGCTGTTCGGTCCATGTGGCCCGTAGTAGTCAGACATCCGACCGATCGCCACGCGAGCCGTGCCCGACTGGTGGGCATCGAGCAGTTGTTCTTCCATTCGGGCCCGTGCCACACCTTTGCGACCGGTTGCTGCACGCGGCAGGCTCTCGACGAGTGGCTCACTTACTGGCCCGTACATGTAGAGGTTGTCGGCCATCACCAACTTGGCTCCAGCCTCGCTTGCAGCGGTGATGATGTTGGCCGTCAGCCCGGGGAACTCTTCGGGCCAACGGTGATACGCCGGCTGTGCGGCGTGGAACACCACCGAGGCGTCGGCACAGGCGCGGCGGGCGCCTTCGAGAGTGGAGAGGTCTGCCGACATGACTTCGGCCTCGGCAGATACATCTGGTGTGTGGCGAGACACGGCCCGCGTGCGGCGACCTTGGCGGACGAGCTCGGTGGCGAGCGCATGACCGATGCCGCCTGAGGCTCCGAGAACTACGTACCGCTCGCTCATCGTGCTCCTTTGCAAACATCTGTCAAAACGCGAATACTGTTCGCACTTTAGAGCAAGCAACAATGGAAGTGCAAACAGTGTTCGCGTTTCTGAGGTCGGGTACCGTGAGGCCCATGGAAGGTCGTCGGGCCCAACTTCGGGCGGAACTGATGGGCAAAATCAAGGCCGCCGGGCTCAAGGAACTTCGCCGAACCGGGGCGGCGAGTCTCTCGTTGCGCGAGGTGGCCAAGACCGCAGGGATCAGTCCTTCGGGCATGTACCGATATGTCGACGGTCGGGACGGCTTGCTCGAGTTGCTCATCAGCGACGGGTTCGAGGCGTTCGGACTGGCGATCGAAGAGGCAATCGAGAAGGCTGACAACGACGTGCTGTCGCGCCTTGAGGCAATTGCGTTCACGTATCGCCGTTGGGCGCAGGCGAATCCTGATCGCTTCGGGTTGATTCTTGGCACGCCGGTGCCTGGATTTCATGCCCGCGCCGACGGCCCGACGGTGTCGAGCGTCTACCGGTTCAGCGAGCCGATGGTGCGAGTCGTTGCTGCTGCATACGGAGCAGGCGATCTGGTTGGTCTTGGTGTAGATGTGGCACGAGATGCAAAGGTCGCCCTCGACCCAACGACTTTCTTGCCAGAGTCACTCAACGAAATCCTTGCGCGTGGATGGTCGCGAATTCATGGACTCGTGTCACTCGAGTTGTATGGTCACCTCGCCTGGGGCGACGTCAATGTGGAGAGACTGCTGCGGGCAGAGATGCGCTCGATTATGGATGAACTGAGCAACGCTTCGCCTGCAAACGTCAATCGTAAGTAGTCGCTGAGGGTTCGAGAGTTGGTCTTGTAGACAAGTACGCCTACTTGACAGTGTCAACTTCGGGCCATAGGTTTGCTTACAGAGCCCGCTACTCGCTGAATCAAGGAGGTCAACATGTCTGACGCCAGTCGATGGATGATCGCAATCGCGTTCATTTCGCTGCCCACCATTGCTTTCGGGGGTTACTTCCTTCTGTCCATCCTTCGTCGTCAATCCGGCACCGAAAAGATCACCGCCGAACAGAGCAGCTACTTCCGCGCCGGTCACGCCCACGCCGGAGTGCTCGTCACGCTGAGCATCATCGGCCAGTTCGTGCTTGATCAGTCGCGTATGGGCGAGGGATTGGTTTGGGTGACGCGTATCGCCTTATTCGCCGCGCCACTGTTGATCTCCGGTGGCTTCTTTGGCGGCGCACCGCGCACAGCGGGCGGTCCTGCCGCACCGCTCATCCGACTTGTTCCCATCGGTGCGGTGTTGTTCGGACTAGCGACTCTTGGTGTAGGAGTCGGTCTCGTCGTTCCGGAGTAGATGCGGGCGACGTCACGACATGGTTCTGCAGCCCAAAGACGTTGTTGATCGTCTGACGACTCGGTTCGACGGACTGGCGCCGAAAGCCAGTTGGGGCGAAACGTCGCTGTTCTACAACCCCAACCTTGCCCTGGCCAATGGTGTCTATTTCTGCACCGTGAAAGAGCACGATGGTGCCAATGACAAGGCTTCCTGCCTTGATCGCCCGGGTGTGTTTCGACTGGCCCTCGGACTGACAGTGCATCGATACGAACAACTCTTTGGCCCTCGGCCTGCGCGACCGCATAAGGGTTCGGCAGTAGTGACCGGCCATGATTTCACCCAACTTGACGTTGTGATGCCGCACCCTGTTTATGCATGGATGGGTTGGGTGCAGGTGTTGAACCCGTCGGATGAAACCTTCGCGTCAATGCAGCCGCTTTTCATCGAGTCTTTCGGTCATGTCGTTCAGAAGTTCGAAAAAGCACTTGCACGACATCAACGCCATTCGTAATCGCGCTTCTATTCAGCAAAGGTTGCCTAAACCAACGGTGGCGTGCCTACCTTTGGTCACAGCACACAACTGCGCGTGTTCGTTGATCCGGACTTGTTGCAGTACGACGAGGTGTGGGCCGCAGCAGGAACATGGAACGACAACTTTGGTGCGAACCCGAATGACATTGTTCGTGTCGCCGGTGGCGTGGTCGTCGACCTCAAGCGCGCCTAAATCATCCATTCCTAAAGGCTCATTGAGTTTATCCTCGACACATGACCGATAGACCTGTGCTTCACCTCTCGTTGCCAGTGGATGATCTTCACGCCGCAAGGTCTTTCTACGAACACACACTCGGGTGTCGTATTGGACGTGAGCGAGAAGACTGGTTTGATGCCTGGTTCTACGGCCTGCAGCTAACGCTGCAGTTGAGACCGCTTGAAGTAATGACTGTCAGCCAACAGGGTGTTCGGCATTTTGGCGTCGTCCTTCCCTCATTGACAGAGTTTGATGAACTTGTTAATCGGGTTACTGCATCCGGGCATGCTTGGATTTCAAAACCTGAGAAACATGTCGATGCCGAGTTAAACGGAAAACTTGGAGGGAAACTCGCAGATCCCAGCGGGAACGTCATCGAAATCAAGTTCTATGCGGATGACGCTGACTATTTGAGTTGAGTTGCTTAAACCAACGGTGGCGTGCCGCCGTTTGGTCACAGCACTCAACTGCGGGTGTTCGTTGACCCGGACTTGTTGCAGTATGACGAGGTGTGGGCTGCAGCGGGAACGTGGAACGATGTGTTCCCGATTGCACCAGATGATCTCGTTGGCGCAAGTGGTGCAGTGGTGACTGATCTCAAGCGCTGACTTGGGCTTTTTCAATCGCGGGGAATGAATTCAGAGTCAAGCTCCCACGGCCGAATCGGCGAGTTCTCGATCACCCATGTTTGGAGATCTTTGTCCCAGCCTGCGATCACTGCAATGCCGACGACGATAAAGATCAAACCGAGTCCACGACGAAACCAGCCGTGCGGATCGGCGGCCCAGCGTGCCTTGCTAATTGCGCGCTGACCAAGTAACGCGATAACGAGCAAAGTGCCGCAGAGTCCGATCGTGTAGGCAATCAGCATCGTGAGACCGCGAGCAAACGACGCCGGCAACACCGTGACGATCACATAGCCGTATAACGGACTGCACGAAGTGAACACGGGCCCGAGCGCCGCACCCGTCAGCACCGCACCCGACGCACCCTGTCGCTGACGCGCGTCGGCCAAACGATTCGTGCTTCGGCTCTGCAGCGAGAGTCTCATCGACACCGCCTCCCACAGCGACGGAAACAACGAGATCATGCCTAGCGTGATGAGCAGTACGCCGCTCACCCATTGCCACACTTCGGTTGGCACACCGATGAGCGCCGTGCTCGCCTTCAAGATGAGCGTAAAGACCACCACCGATACACCGAGCGAAGCAGTGATCACTAACGCCCGTCGTCGCGAACCGCCACCCGACTGATCGATCGAACCGCCAACGATTACCGGCAGTAGCGGTAGCACGCACGGCGCCAGCGTGGTGAGCACACCGGCAACCAGCGCGCCGACGAGCAGTATCAGACGGTCTTCTCCACGATTGCCGCTGCCGTCAGGCTCCCCGACCACTTCGCCAACTCGGTCCCAGCAGCGTCAATCTGCACGAAGGTGTGTTGCACCGTGACTCCGTACTGGCGCCTCAAGTCGGTCTCCGAATCGAAGTCGACGAGCACAATCGCCAAATCAGCCGGAATCGCCGAAAGATTCGCCTCCAGGTTGCTGCGCGCCTTCTTGCACGTCGAGCACCACGTGGCGTTGAAGAACAGCACAACCTTCGACGAAGCGTACGAGGCTTTCGCAGCCTGATATTCAGCCAGTGAGATATACGCACCGGCACCACTCGGCACGGCTTCGGCTACCGGCTCAGACTGAGACTCGGGCTGGACTTCAGGTCGGTTCGTTTGCTCGACATTTTGCGCACTGTCGGTGGAGCCGGACGACGAAGCGCAAGCACTTGTAGTCAGGGCAAGGAGGAAGACGAACCACACACTCCGGGGGATCGAACTGAAGTGTGTGGTTCGTGGCTCTGGTCGTGAGTGCATGGAATGAGACTAGAAGTTCAACACTGTGTACCCACCAGCTACAAACTGGCGTACCGAGGCCTCGCCTGCGAAGTCTGTAAGTAGCGGGTAGCCAGCAGCAGTGATTGCCTGATTCGACTTGTGTGAGATCGCACAGAATGAGCATGCACCTGCAACACTCGACTTGATCCCTTCGAGAACTGGGTTAAGTGGACTCATGGGATCCGTGATTGCCGCCAATGTTTCGACGCCTGAGCCGTCGAAGATCACGGCGACTTCGTCACCACTCTGGACGAACTCGAGGGCTGTCTTGAGGCCACGGTAGGCACGGGACATGTCACCCGAGACTGATTCGTAAATGAATATCGCAACTTTGTTGGACATAGGATACCTTTCACTAGGTAGACAGGTTTGTCTACCTAGTGAGTATACAGATCTGTCTGGTATTGTCAAGTCGTGTCCGCAAAGCAGAAAATTCTCGATACGGCCGCCAAACTCTTCTACGAGCGGGGCGTGAACTCCACGGGTATCGACCTGATAATCGCCCAGGCCAATGTGGCTAAGGCCAGTTTGTACAACAATTTCGAATCAAAAGAGCATCTCGTGGCGAAATACCTTGAGATGCTTCGCCTGAAGTTCGAAGAACGTCTCGCAACGGCGGTATCAGTGCGCGGTAGAACCGTCGCGGTTCCATTCGACTTGCTCGAAGAGATTGTTGTTGAAGGCGAGTTCTTCGGATGCCCCTTCACTAATGCGCTCACGGAACTACCGGACAGCAAACTCGTGAAGGCTGAGGTGACGAGGTATCGCGACGTAGTGATGAACTATTTCGCTGGCGTAGCGACAACCGAGGTGGTGCCTCAACTGATGCTCGTTTACGACGGTGTATTCACCAGCTGCAAACTTGACCCTGATCGAACGAGCGTCGTTGTGGCACGCAGACTGGCGCAAAGCCTTGTAGACCGTTTTCCCTCTGATCCACTACACGCAACAAGAGGCTCGGTGGCATGTACCGCAGTTGTTGGTTCACATGAAACTCACTCCAGCTGAAAGACGCAAGGCATATGACGCTGTCATGGAGTGGTCGGAGACTGATGCAAGCAAGATTGTGGCGTACTACGGGTTGCAGGCGGCAGCGACCTTCGCAGAAGTGGACGTTGCATTGCTTGAGGACTTGATTCCGAGATTGCGGAAGTTGAACGCCCGTGGTGCGAAGACGGAGTCAAACCGCTGCAGGAAGATTGCCAAGCAGCTGGAAATTGAGCTCTAGCGCCAGTGGGTTTCCAAAGCCAAACGTGGCGTGCCGCCGTTCGGTCACACGAAGCAGTTGCGCGTGTTCATCGATCCGGACTTGTTGCGGTGGCCTGAAGTGTGGGCCGCCGCGGGTACATGGAACGACGTGTTCGGTATCGAACCGCACAAGTTGGTGGAAGCCAGCGGAGGAGCGGTCACCGATCTGAAGCGCGCCTAACGACGACCTTTTCTTGCCCACACTTCAACGTAAGGCCCACGGTTCACATCGTCGATTTCGAATCCGGCTGCCGACACGGCCGCCTCAAAGTGATCATCGGGCCAGACTGTGTACCAGCGCCTCCCATCCTTCTCATTGACCCATCCAGTTTCGCCTACTGCAGGAACGCAGGCGTAGAAAAGTCCTTGAGGCTGGAGGAGCGATTCAGCATCCCGGAGTAGTTGTTCGGTCTCTGTTCGCGACAGATGCACAAGTGACGCTTGAGCCCAAATGCCATCGAAAGTGTGGGGCGAGAACAAGTCTCGTATGCCCCGGATGTCGGCATCGATGACATAGCCATGACGTGAAGCCATGGCAACGAATGATCGATTGAGCTCGACTCCAATCGGCGAGTGACCGGCATCAGTGAAGAGGCGGATGTCGCGACCTGGTCCGCATCCGAGATCCAAGATCTTGGCTTTCGGGGGAAGTAGGGATGCGAAGCGCGTTGGTCTGTCCAGGAGATGACCTCTGTAATGGAGCTCGTACGCGATGGGGTCAGCGCTGTACGCCGCCACCGAGTCGAGAACCGGGTCCGGTTGTTCGCTTGACATTGTTCCATCTTCCCATGGGATGAGCAGGAGAGCGGGTGAGTTTCCAGAGCCAACGGCGGCGTGTCTCCGCTTGGTCACACGAAGCAACTACATGTCTTCGTTGACCCGGATCTGTTGCAGTAGCCCGAGGTGTGGGCCGCGGCGGGAACGTGGAACGACGTGTTCGGTATCGAGCCGCACAAGTTGGTGGAAGCCAGCGGAAGAGCGGTCACCGACCTAAAGCGCGGGTGACGCGCCGGCCAGTTCGGACCGAAGTCGAAGTACCCATGCTTGTCACTGCCACACCCATCGGGTTGACTGGGACCATGTCCACCGATGCCCATGATCGAGTCGAACTGACGGCTGTTCTGTGGGCTGCCCCGGAGGGCGGATTCTCTGCGTTGAACCCGGAGACAGGCACCACCTCCGAGGGCGAGACTCAAGCCGAAGCCCTGCGGAACCTGGCTGAGGCCACAGCGTTGTATCTCGAAGAGTTCCCATTGTCGCTGGGTGAGCGGCCGATCATCACCACCTTTCATATCGCCGACGTTGCCTGAACTTCCGCTCGTCTCGGGAGCCGAAGCCGTCGGTGCGCTCGAACTTCTCGGCTTCGTTGTTGTGCGTCAGCGAGGAAGTCACGTGATCTTGCGTCGAGGGTCGGTCGGTTGCATGGTGCCACAGCACCGGGAAATCAAACGGGGCACGCTTGGTGGGATCCTGCGACAAGCGGCGGTCGATGCTGAGGCGTTTATCGAAGCACTCAGCTAATGACTGGACCACGTGGTCTTGTGTAGGCCGTTGCATTGTGGCAAAACGAAGCCGCTCATCACTTGTTCGGACCCTCGCAAGTTGTTTTTCTTAAACGATCACACGATCGCCCAATGGGTGGAAAGTTCGGTGGGAAACCGGCTCATCCGATGAGTTCGTCGAGTGCGATGATTGTGCATGCTGATTCGTGAACTCGTTCAGGGGTTCTATGAGAGGTTCTGGAACGAAGTCGATCTCTCGCTAGCCGAGGAGATCCTGCACCCCGAGGTGACGTTCAGAGGTTCGGTTGGGGTCGGCGTGACAGGTCGACGCGCGGTGTGCGACTACGTTCTGATGGTCACGACGGCACTCTCTGAATATCGGTGCGATGTGGAGTCGCTGATCGTCGAAGGAGACCGCGCGGCGGCGAAGGTCCGATTCTCCGGACTACACACCGGTGAGTTTCTCGGCTACGCGCCGACCGGACGTCACGTCGAATGGATCGGCGCCGCTTTCTTCGCCGCAGAAGAAGGCATGCTGAGTGACATCTGGGTGTTGGGTGATCTCGAGTCCCTCAGGTCCCAGCTTGCGATACCCCCGGCGTAGACTGCACTCGTGGACGCGGTTCAGAACCCGAACGAAGACTGGCGAGGCGTCGACATCGGACAAATCCGCGCGCAGCTCAGACTGTCGGTACCTGAGCGTGTTCGTGAAATGGTTCATGCGGCAAATGTGCTCATGACGATGCAGGAGAATGTCCGCAGATACCGGGAGAAGCAGCCCAGTTGATGTTTAACCCAGTTCGAATCTGCGAGATTCTCAACGAGGAGCGCGTGGATTATGTTGTCGTAGGAGGGTTCGCGGCAGTCATCCGAGGATCGTCGCTTCCGACTCGAGACATCGACATTGTCCCATCGCGTGTTCCCGAGAATCTGGAACGCCTTGCGCGCGCACTCACCAGGATGAATGCGGAGGTCCGAATTGATGGAGGTTCCGTTCCGACACGCATCGACGGTGCCTTTCTTGCGAACATGCCTCACATGCTCAACTTGGTAACTGACTTCGGAGATCTTGATCTCACCTTCACGCCAGCCGGACGAGCCGGTACATATAGCGGCTGGAAGAAGAACGCAACGGCGGAGTCAATCGACAATGGCTTGGTTGTGTCGGTTGCCTCCTTGGACGACATCATCGATTCGAAGCAGGCAGCCAATAGGGCGAAAGATCACCTCTCGTTGCCTTATCTCGAATCGCTCCGCGACGAACTCCGTCGTCAGGCCGAAGGCGGCACCAGCGCCTTGTAAGCGGTCAGTGGGCGCTTCCATGTTCGAGCCCCGATTCCTGGTGATGCACCGATCCCGATCCTTTCGACGGTAGGAATCGCAGCGCGAGGAGCGATCCGAACAAAGCCACGATCCCCACCGTGATGCAGGCGGCTTGGAATCCGTCGAGGAACGATGTGCCGGCAGCCACGCGAATGGTCGCCGCGAGAGAAGGTTCGCCGACCTGCTCGGCTACCGCGAAGGCCGCGCCGACCGACTCTTTGGCCGATGAAACAGCTGCTTCGGGCAACTCCAGGGGGTTGAGCAGGTCGACGATTCTGGGGCCGTAGGTGGAAGCGAAGATGCTGCCGATGATGGCCACACCAAGTGTTCCACCTACTTCCCGACCCGTGTCGTTGATGGCCGAACCCACACCGGCCATCTCACGCGGGAGCGATCCCATCACCGATTCGGAAGCCGGACTTGTGACGAGCGATAGGCCACTGGCCATCAGGACCATGCTCGCCATCACCGAGCCCACGTAGGCGGTGTCGACTTCGAACGTACTGGCCCAGATCTGCGCGACGCCCATGAAGAGCAGTCCCACCGGGATCACTCGCCGTGGCCCGAACCGGAGCGCCAGGCGGGCGGCGATCGGCGCGGTGATTCCGGCGCCGATGGCGAACGGAAGCGTGTGCAGCCCCGATTCGAGCGGGTCGTAGCCCCGCACGAACTGGAAGTACTGCGTGATCAGAAACGTGAATCCGAAGAGTGAGAAGAAGGCGATGAAGATCGCCGACGTCGCCGCGGTCACGCGCATGTTCCGGAAGACGCTGACATCGAGCAGAGGATGGGTTGCGCTTCGCTCACGTGCGATGAAGAGGGCGCAGAACACGGCCGCGCCGATGAATCCGGCGAGAGTGGGAGTGCTTGTCCAACCCCGGTGGGGTCCTTCGATGATCGTGTAGACGAGGAGTCCCACGAAACTGATCGACAGCGCGAAACCCGGCCAGTCGAGTTGTTCGGCATTCGGATCACGCGATTCGGGGACGAACCGCCACTGAAGAACGAGGGCCACGATCACGATCGGGACGTTGATGAGAAACACCGATCCCCACCAGAAGTGCTCGAGAAGGAATCCGCCGGTCACCGGACCAAAGGCGACGGCGGCTCCCGAGACGGCCGACCACACCCCAATCGCTTTGGCGCGCTCCACGGGATCACGGAACACATCGATCACGATGGCGAGGGTGCCCGGAAATACGAGTGCCGCGCCGATACCCATGAGGCCGCGGGCGGCGATCAGTTCGCCGGTCGAGTTCCGGAATGCCGCCCACGCCGAGAACACCCCGAAGAGCACCATGCCGATCTGCATCACGCGCAAGCGTCCGAAGCGATCGCCCAGGCCGCCGCAGGCAAGGAGGAGGCCCGCGAACACCAACGCATATGCGTCGACGATCCACTGGAGACCACTGGTGGTGGCGCCGAGTTCGCGGGCCAACGTGGGTATGGCGACATTGATGATCAGGTTGTCGACCACCACCAAGAAGAGCGAGAGGCTGAGGATGGCCATGATCCCCCAGCGCCGACGCTCGACGAGGGGATCGGGATGAACGAGCTTGACGGTCTCCATGTAGACAATGTCTAGTCGCCGTACCTGACATTGTCAAGGGAGTTCAGAAGTCCTCGGCTTCCCTACAATCCGGCCGTGACCACGTGGAAAGACCGCCCGAACACCGCTCTCGTGGTGGTCGACGTGCAGAACGCAGTGGTGGCCGACGTCTTCGACCGCGCCGGGGTGGTGGGTCGGGTCGTTTCGTTGGTCGACCGAGCCCGACGAGAAGAAGTGCCAGTCGTCTGGGTACAGCACAACGACGCCGAACTCGAGCGCGGCTCCGATGGCTGGCGGATCGTCCCCGAGTTGGAGCCACGCTCGGGGGAGCCCATCGTCCACAAGTCGTACAACGATGCCTTCGAGGAGACCACGCTGGAAGTTGAGCTCGCGACTCGGGGTGTTTCGCGCTTGATCGTGGTCGGTGCTCAGACCCAATGGTGTATCCGGTCGACCCTTCACGGCGCGATCGCCCGCGGGTACGACGCGCTTCTGGTTTCCGACGCCCACTCCACCACCGACATGTCGGCTGAGATCCCAGCGACCTCGATCATCGAGATGACCAATCACTACTGGCACTGGCATTCGGTTCCCGGGCGCTCGGCCGGAACCCAAACCACCGACGAGGTGCAGTTCCGTCGCTGAGCACCGGGGCCACGACGGGGGAGTACGGTGACGTTATGTCGATCGACACCCCGCTACCCGAAGACCTCGAGGCCACTCTCACCGATCGGGCGATCATCGAGGCGCCCTCTGGAGCACAAGAGGTGCGAACCGATCAGGTTCGGGCCGAAAACGCCGTCGCCGCGGAGTACTGGGGTCCGGTCCAGGTCAGGATCATCGCAACTTTCATGGTGTTCAGTGCCGCCTATGTGACCGTGATCGTGCTGGGTGCCCGTGGCTCACTTCCCCTCTGGTCGTGCCTTCTTCTCAACACGATCATCGCGTCCACCTTCTACATGCCGATGCACGAAGCGACCCACCGCAACATCTGGGGTCGGGCCACCAAGGGACGCCGCATCGAAGACGTGATCGGCTACCTGTGTTCGATTCCGACCGGTATGGAGTTCTCCTCCCACCGGGCCGGGCACATGCGCCATCACGCCTTCACCAACGACCCGGATCGCGACCCCGATCACTTCACCGAAGGCCGCCTTCGCGAGTTGCCGGTCAAGTTCTACGGGATGACGATGCTCTCCACCTTCCTGCTGTTCTTTGCGTTGATTCCGCCCACCCGAGTTCTGCTGCCGTCCGCACTGAAAGCCAAACTGCTCAGCCGAGATGGCGACAAGGCCGAAGGGAAAGCGCAGCTTCGTTACTGGCTCGTGTCGACGATCGTGTTGGTGGCGCTCATCGCCACCGGCCATGGTCTGGCCGCCCTGACGCTGTGGTGGCTCCCGGCCCGTCTACAACTCTGCTGGCTCATGTTCATCTTCGCCTGGTATCCGCATCACCCGGCCAAGGAGACGAGCCGCTATCGGCACACGCGCGTCGCGGTGTTCCCCGGCTCGGGGCTACTCATTCGCGGACACGACTACCACGCGATCCACCATCTGTATCCGCGAGTTCCTCACTATCGGTTGAAGAAGGTCTGGAACGAGTTGGCTGCCGATCTGGTGCCTCGAGGTGTGCGAGCCGAGGGGCGAGCCAAGGGCGCGACGACTTCCGTCGTTTGGTAGCTGTGTAGGCGAAGGCGACGGTCAGAGTAGGGCCGAGGCCAAGAGCCGACGGCCGTTACCGTCGTAGAACGCTTGCTGGCTCGTGGCATCGAGGTTGGGCATGCTCGCCTCGAAGCGGCGAATCGGATCGTCGGTTCCTTCGTGGTGCGGGTAGTCGGAAGAGAACGCCACTATGTCGGGTCCAACTTGATCGATCACCCAGCCCACGTCCTCGCCGGCGAAAGGACTCACGATCACTTGTCGGCGCAAGTAATCCGACGGCTTGAGCGAGAGGTGTGACAGATCCTGGATGCGGCGGAACATCCGGGCGCCGGTGTCGATGAAGCGCATGAATGAGGGCAACCACGTCGCACCCAACTCGGTGATGCCAAATCGAAGCCGCGGGAACCTTTCCATGACGCCGTCGTACACGAGAGACGCGAGGAAGAGCTCGGCTGGGTACCCGATGCCCATGAACGACAGGGGGTCACCGGGGGCGTCGGATCGGAAATGAGTCATGTTGCGACCGTTGTCGAAAAAGGCCTTCGGAACGGGTCGATAACCCTGATCGACACCGACATGGAGGAAGACGGCGATTCCGGAGTCTTCGATGTGTGCCCACACGCGATCGAAGTCGGGATGAGTGAAGGACGGCTGGCGTGACGACGGGATGGAGTCGACGATGATTCCCCCGGAACCAGATTGGATCGCGTCGTCGATGAACTCGATCGCCACGCTCGGACCGTGCTCGAACGGCACATAGGTGGTGGCCAGCAAGCGCGGATCGGCACAGAACTCGGCGATGCCGCGATTCATGGCCCGGGTTGCCTCGATACGTGCAGGCAGGGGAGTGTCGATCACCTGATTGAAAGAACCGGTCGGAAAGACGAGTTGATGGGCGAAGCCGAGCAGGTCGAGAGCCTCTGATCGTTCACGAGGGTCCCAGCCGCCGAGCGACATCCAACCTTTGCGGGCCATCGTCATGTATTCGGCCAGTGCCTGCGAACGGAATTCCGCATCGCTGGAGCGTCGCTCGTACTCGCGCTCGGCCTCGCGCAGAAGCTGTGCGAACTGCGGATCGTCCGATCCCAACTCAGGAATCTCGTGGCGGATCGCACTCGGTGCGTATTCCCGCAACCATCCCACGGGTTCGAGGATGTGCGAGTCGATGTCGATGATCGAACGGTTGCCGGAGTAGGTGGACATCCGGGTGGGACGATACATCAGTTTCAGCAGAGAGGTTTCGACCCGACACTGGCTCCAACTGTCGGTCGAAGTCTGAAATCAAAGGGGCGTGTGCAGCTGATGCCACACACGCCCCTTGCGGTTGCTCGATCGTCGGATCAGAGGACCCGACAATCACCTCATGATGGTTCGGAAGCCGAACGTGCCTTGGCGATGGCCAGAACCGCGAGTCCGTACCCGGCCTTGGCCGTGATGTCGGCGATCGTGTAGCCGAGTTGACGTGCGGCCTCGGCACCATCGTGCGGGTAGTCGAAGAAGACCGGGAACAAGTAGGTGATGGGGTACACGCACCACGTGATGAGGAGAATCCTCGTCGCGTTGGTGATGAGACCAGCCACCATGGCGTTCTCACGGGCCTTGACTTCCTTCAGTTCCTTCACCAGCACCATCAAGATGTAGGCGAACGGAATCATGGCCAGGACCCAGAAGAGCCACTTGGTGCCGTTGTCCGTGGAAACTTCTCCGGGGTAGCCGAGACCGACCATGAGGGCGGTCGCCGGAACGAGGGTGAGCATCAACGACTTGCGACGCTCGGCGGACGTGCCGAGGACGATCAGCAATTCGACGATGAGCAGCGGCACCGTGATCAGCCAGTCGGCGTAGCGGTAGCCCTCGTTCACCTCGCCGTTCGACCAACCGCTCCAGATTCGGTAGTAGTGATAGCCGGCGATTCCGACGACCACCGCCGAGGCGGCGATGGACGAGCGGTACTTCTTGGCCACGCTCGAGATCTGCGTCAGGAAGTACACGAACGCTCCGAGCATCACGGCGGTGCCGAATGAGAGGGCGTTGTATACCAAGAGATTGAGATCGGGATTTTCGATCATTGATCAACTCCTTGTAGGGGGGACCGTCGCGGATGCGTCGGCAATTGGGGACAGTACGCCTGTCCCTCGGTCAGTGCTAGGTCCAACCGAGAATTATTCCCACGCTGGACTGACGTGAAGACTTCAGCGTCCGAGTTCGGTGCGGCGCGCGGCGACGAGGGCGTCGAGGAGGGCCTCGTCGGGCTTCCAGCCGAACGGAACCTGGAACGTCTTCTTGTTGACCTCGTAGCCCTTCAGTCGCGAAGCGACTTTCTGGAGGGCTACGTCGCTGAATGGGTTGATGGTCACGTGATTCTTCGCCACGGACACACCGAGGACGTATCCGGCTTCGGATCGGAGAATCGGGTGGTTCCACGCGATCACCAGTGAAAGGTCGCGGTGCCGCTTCAGAAGTGAGTCCATGATCGCTCGGCCGGTCTTGGCTCCCGCCGGATCGACCGACTTCCAGTACTCCGCTGGGGTCCGGAATCGGCGGGCCGAGAGGGAGCCTCGTACGTGCATCACCAGCGCGTTGGCGTGAGCCTGGCTGAACCCATGGTTCTCACGAAGGAAGGCGATCTGCTCGGCGTACTTGGCATCGCCGAGATCCCGGAGTCGCCGGATCCACACGTCGATCTTCTCCCCGTGTTTCTTCTCGATCGCCGGGAAGTGTTCGGAGCGATCACCGGAGGCCGTCACCATGGCACACACACCATTCGAATCACATCACACCCCGTCCGAATCGTCGGGAAGGCGGAGCCGTTCTCGGGCTTCGGTGGCGGTCAGGGAGACGATCGGTACGCCGGGCATCGAGTAGTAGTCGAGCGCAACCCGAACCTGTGTTGGCGATGCCTCCTGGATGCAACAGATCTGCCACTCGTCGGTCTCGTCGTGCCGGTGGAGCCAGTGGCGGCTGAGGTACCCCAAGCCCTCGGTCAGCACATGTTGTTCGGCCCCAGCACGATCCGGGAAAGACCCAACCGGCGCTCCGAACACGGTGCGAGCCCACCATCGCCCGTCGACCTCGTCGACCAAGCCACAGAGTTCGCCATCATCCGCCCGTCGAACTTCGATCACCGAAGGATTCTTGCCGATCGGTCGAGGGTCATGACCAATGAAAAAGAAGGTGGGGTGACAACATGATGCCACCCCACCTTCGGTGAAACTGATGCCGAGTTCGACTACTTGGCGACGGAGAACAGACTCTCGGTGATGGCCGGACCGTACTTGGCGCCTTCGGTGGCCATCATCGCGAACATGAAGAGTCCGCCACCGGCCATCGAAATGTTCTTCAAGAAGCCGATCATCTCGGTCTGCTTGGCCTGCGGATCACTCTGCTTCCAGAAGTCGTGCATCAAGAGCGCCATGATCACGAGCAACACGCTCACGACGAGGGCGCCGAGGTCGGCC
The DNA here is from genome assembly GCA_005787035.1 of Actinomycetota bacterium. GTDB lineage: Bacteria > Actinomycetota > Acidimicrobiia > Acidimicrobiales > Ilumatobacteraceae > Casp-actino8. Next base: position 26,795 of record SYCI01000112.1, read on the forward strand.
CACACGCCGAGAATGATCGACAGACCGCTGAGGAGCAGCAGGGCACCCGAGGCGAGATTGGCGAGCTTGGGCTGGGGGACACCCTTGAACTGCGCGTAGCCGGTCATGGCCTCGGCGTGACTGAAGTGGTTCATACCCGACATGACGAACATGGCGGCGAAGAGGATCCGCCCGATGAGCATCACGGTTTCCATAGTTTCTCCTTCTGAGGGGCGTGCCCGGACGGCACAGTTGCGCGCCGGACTCTATGAAATTTCGAAGCGTCGTGTTGACGAGTCTGATCTCCGGAGTGAATCTCAGACTTCGACGGCGGTGAGATCGGGGCCGATCACGATGGGTCCCGAGTAGTGCTGAGCGGCTCGAGACCGCCAGTCGTCCTCTTGGCCTGCTTGCAGGGGTGGCACGTAGTGAGTGAGGACGAGGTTCTTCACGTTGTTGCGAGCCGCCGTCTGGCCGGCCTGCTCGACGGTCGAGTGATAGTCGAGGATGTCGCGGAACCGTGCGCCAGTGGGGACCATGTCGGCCACGAACTTCACCATGTCTTCGCGGATGACGGTCTGCACATAAACATCGGCGTCACGGCAGAGCTCGTCGAGCCCCGCACACGGAATGGTGTCGCCGGCCAATGCGGCCACCTTGCCGTCGTGCTCCACACGGAACCCGATGCTCGGCTGCACGGGTCGGTGGTCGGTCTCGTGGACCGATACCGACACTTCGCCGAGCGCGAATCGATCACCGGGCTTCACTTCGTTCACCGTGACGGTGAGCGGACCATTGGCCCGTAGATCGTCGTGGTGGGCATGGCGGTACTGCTGGTCGAGTTCGAGCATCTGCAGCAGGGCGTCGATCATCTTGCGCGTTCCGGGCGGTCCGTACACCACGAGCGGGATGTTCACGGGCGTCATGACCCACTTGGAGGTGATCAGGTCGTTCAGGTCGGAGATGTGATCGCTGTGCAGATGGGTGATGAGAACCGTCTGCACCATGGGCGGCATCACACCGGCCGCGACGAGTCGCATGAGTGCGCCACGACCGCAGTCGACCATCACGTTCTGATCGGAAGCTTGCACGAGTGTGCACGGGCCGGCTCGGTTGGCGTCGGGGATCGGGCTACCGGTTCCGAGAAGAGTGATCTTCACGACTGGCCGGCTTCAGCCAGTGCCTCGGTGAGTGTGTTCCACGCGAGGGTCGCGCACTTGATGCGCACGGGGAACTTCACCACACCTTGCAGAGCCTCGAGGTCGCCCAACTTCACATCGGGAAGCGGCGAATCGTCCTCGGTGTCGATCGACATCATGCCTTTGAAGCGGCGCACGATCGCCTTCACGTCGTCGACGCTCTTGCCCTTCACGGCCTGCGACATCATCGACGCCGAACTCTGAGAGATGCTGCAGCCCGAACCACCCACCTTGATGTCGGTCACGGTGTTGCCGTCGAGTTGCAGATACACGGTGATCTCGTCGCCGCACAGCGGGTTGTGGCCCTGTGCGCTCACGGCCGGGGGCGTGGCGAGTTCACCGCGATTGCGGGGCGACTTGTAGTGGTCGAGGATGATCTCGCGGTAGAGGTCTTCGAGTCCGGGCATGGTGGCTCCTTCGGCTGCCGTTCTACAGGCCAAAGATGTCGGATGCGCCGTCGAGGGCGTCGGCCAGCGCATCGGCATCCGATTCGTCGTTGTACAGGTAGAAACTCGCGCGGGCGGTGGCGTTCACACCCAGCAGGCGCATGAGTGGCTTCGCGCAGTGGTGACCGGCCCGCACGCACACGTTCTTCTGGTCGAGAACCTGGCTCACGTCGTGGGGGTGGATGTCGCGGAACGCGAAGCTCAGCACCGCACCGCGGATTTCGATGTTGCGCGGGCCGTGGATGGTGATGCCGTCGCCGTATCGCGCGTTCAGAGTGCGTAGCGCGTAGTCGGTGAGAGCCATTTCGTGCTGACGCACGTTGGCCATCCCGATTCCCGAGAGGTAGTCGACGGCCGCGCCGAGCCCCACGGCCTCCACGATGGGTGGAGTACCGGCTTCGAACTTGGCGGGCAGTTCGGCGCACGAGAAGCCATCCAGGCGAACGTCGGAGATCATGTTGCCGCCACCGAGGAACGGAGGCATCGAGTCGAGAAGATCTTCGCGACCCCACACCACACCGATGCCCGATGGTCCGCACATCTTGTGGCTGCTGAACGTGATGAAGTCGGCGCCCCACGCCCGCACGTCGGTCACGTTGTGCGGGACGTACTGGCAGGCATCGACGATGGCGATGGCCCCCGCAGCGTGAGCCGCCGCGCAGATCCGCGCGACCGGTGTGATGGTGCCGAGCACATTGCTCATGGCCGTGAACGACACGGCCTTGGCGCCGTCGAGCAAGCGGTCGAGATCGGTGAGGTCGAGCTGGCCGTCGGCGGTGAGCGGGATCCAGCGGATCTCGATGCCCTTGCGCGCGGCCAACATGTGCCACGGCACGATGTTGGCGTGATGATCCA
>SYCI01000113.1 GCA_005787035.1 Actinomycetota bacterium
ATTAAGCTATACGGATGGGCCAAGGGCCACGAAGGGAACGTGTTGGTGGAGAAACGGCTGTGCACGAGGGCGAGCGCGCTCTCCACGCGTTCGTCGGCGAGATCGGGGTAGAACGCACCGAGCTGCGGCGTGGTGAACATACCTTTGTAGATGAGCGTCCGACTCGACAACGACGGAAAGTAGGTGCGAAGTTCCGCGGGCAGTTCGTGTTCGATTCGCTTGCGGGCGACGAACACCTTGCGGTCGAGGTCGATACCGGTCGCTCCCGCCGGATCGGTGAGGAACAACTGGCTGAACGACGGCATCACGCGACGAGCGCTGGCCCCCAGAGTCGACGGGTCGGTTGGAACCGGACGCCAACCGGCGACCGCGAGGCCCTCTTCCTTCACGATCGAATCGATCGCCTCGGTGGCGCGCTGGGCATCGGCCGGCGACGCGGGCAGGAACGCCATACCGACCGCGTACGAACCGGCGGCCGGAAGCGGGAAGTCCACGACCGAGCGAAGGAAGCGGTCGGGAACCTGGATCAGCACGCCGGCTCCGTCGCCCGTGTCGGCCTCGGCCCCGGTCGCCCCACGGTGTTCGAGATTGCAGAGAGCCCCGAGTCCCCGGGCCACGATGTCGTGACTCGCCCGACCATGGATGTCGGCCACAAACGACACGCCGCATGCGTCGTGCTCGAAACGGGGGTCGTACAAACCGTACGGCTGGGGATGGCCGAACGCGTTCAAGGGCAGGTTCATGTCTCTTCTCTCGGGTCCACGGACAACGACTGTCGGTTGTGGCCCCCGGGACGACGCTGGCCCGAACGGCTCTCGCATCTTAGAAGTCAGTGGCTCGGCGAGCCAACCAATACGGGCGTTGTGACACCCGTCCGGAGGTCAGGCCGGATCGGCGAAAACCGCCACGCGCTTTTCGAAATTCGACATCACGGCCTCGACCTGATTCGGTCGTCCGATGAGCGAGCCGATGACCCGACGCTCCTCGGCGAACTGGTCGGCCGCTCCGGCGTTGTACAGACCGTTGAGAAGAGATTTCGCTCCGCGAACCGCATCGGGACTCCGACCGGCGATCTCGGCGGCCATGGACAGGGCCTCGGCGCGCGGATCGTCGGCGAGACGAGTGGCCAGACCGAGCTCGAACGCTTCCCGACCCGAGAACACGCGGGCGGTGAAGACCAATTCCTTGGCCACATCGGGACGCACGAGACGCGACAGGATCAACGTGCCCGTCATGTCGGGAACCAGACCCCAGTGCACTTCACGTACCGACATCTGAGTGTCGGGGTGCACGATACGAATATCGGCTCCGAGGGCGATCTGGATCCCGCCACCCAACGCGTGGCCGTGTACAGCGGCGATCACCGGAACGGGGATCTCCTGCCAGACCCACGCGACCTGTTGTCCGAGGTGCGTGATCCGACCCTTCTCCATGCTTCCCGGATTGCCATCGTCGTTGGCCGGCTTGGCGCCACCGGCCATCTGCTGCATCGAGCTGAAGTCGAGCCCGGCACAGAACGACGACCCTTCACCCGAGAGCACGACCACGCGAACATCGGACCGGGCTTTGAGTTCCTCACCGGCGCGCGCGAGCGCAGTGAACATCGCACCATCGAGCGCGTTGCGCTTGTCGGCCCGGGTCATGCGGACGTCGGCGATGCCGTCGGATACCTGAATCTTCACGCGGTCGGTGTCGGACATGCGTCCATGTTGTCAGGTCACCCGCCTGACAGACTCATCCTGTGGCCGCCCTGACCCGCCCGACTCGTGCCGAGTGGACGACGGCCACCGTGGCCGCAGTGGGCGCCATCGTCGTGGCCGCGGTCCAACTCCGGTCCGGAATCGTCCACCTTCTCGACACCGTGACGTATTGGAGTGGCGCGCAGGCCGTGGCCGACGGGCATCCGTTCACCACCCATCTCGCTCCCTCGTTCTCCAACTTCGACGCCATCGAATTCCTGGAACGAGGCGGCCGACTCCCCTTCGTCGACTTCCCCATCGGCTTTCCGTTACTCGCCGGAATTCCGGGGGCACTGATAGGTGTTCGCCGTGCCATGGGACTCGTCGTCGTTCTGTCGCTCGCCGTCGTCGCCATGTGCGTCGTGCTCGGCGACCGAACACCCCGCACCTCCCCCCGCGTCGACGCCCGACGCTTCCTCACGATCGTCTTCGCGGTCGCGCTCATCGCGCTCCCCACGACCCGTCTCGTCACCCAGGGCACGTTGTCCGAGCCCGTGTTCACGGCCGCGGTGTTCGCGCTCGTGATCTCCCTTGCGAATTACCGCGAAGGCGGTCGCTGGAGTTGGGTCGCCGGCTTCACCGTTCTCGCGTCGTTGCTTCGATTCATCGGCGCACCGCTCGCACTCCTCGGTGGCTGGGAGCGCTACCGCCGTACCGGCGATCGGCGCGGCTCGATCCTGTGGACGATCGGCCTCGCCGCACCAGCCGCGGCGAACATCGCGCTCGCGTCTCTCGCCGGTGGTGGCCACAATGCGGGCTGGCGCGGCCTGCAACGGGTGGATGTCGACGTCTTCGTGCGTTCGGTCGGTGGCTGGTTCGATCATCGACAGGGCGACCTTCGGCGGACGTATTTCACCGGCGAAGGGCCTCAATGGTGGTCGTGGATCGTCGCCGTCGCGTGGGTCGCCGTGCTGGTCGTCGCCGTCGTTCACTTGATTCGTCGGCGCTCGTTCCTCACGACGACGGCGCACATCGCCCTCGCGGCAGCTGCCATCATCTCGGCCGGTCTGGTTCTCGGGCTCATGGGATTCGACGCGCTCGTGATTCCCGACAATCGTCTGATGCTGCCGGCCGGTCTGCTCACCCTGGCCGCCATCTACTGGAGCACACCACGTCGCGGTCGGGCCCTCGTCGGCGTCGCGCTCGGTGTCGCACTGTGGATCGTGGTCGCGGTGCAACCGACATCGATCGGCGAGAGTTTCAGCGACGATTCGGGGCGCAAGGCCTTCTCCGAAGTCGCCGCGAGTTCGCAGGCGCGACTCGTCGTCACCAACGACGCCGATGCCGTGCACTGGGACACCGGACTGCCGGCGGCCTACGCGCCCACGGCGCGCAAGGCCCTCACCGGCGAGTTAGTCGACGTCGACGATCTCTACCGACGACTCCCCTGCGCGCTTCTCCGCAACGACGGCATCGTGGTGCTGAGCGACCAGATCACCTTCTCGAGCGTCGACTTCGACCTGCTCGATCTCGCCGTGGTCGAAGGTGCGCTGACGAAAGAGGAATCGCCGGGTGTGATCGTCTACCGACCGACGGCGGCCGCCTGCCGCTGAACCCACCGACGTCTGGCCCACTGCCAGATCCATCCGATGGCCACGACGGTCGCGACCGGGTCGGTCACGGTTCGGAAGCGGGCTTGCTCACCGAGTTCGGCCACGGCTCCCACCACAACGGTGAAAGCCACCGAGAACCCGATCAAGAGGTGAAGAAGATCGCGTGCTTCGATTCGTCGGCGACGCAGCCAACCGATCGCCGCCTGCACTCCGAGTCCGATCGTCAGGCCGTAGATCGCGACGAGTGAGAGGCCGAAGTCGGTCGGTGCCTCGAGCCGCCCGTAGATGGGCGTTCCCCACCCCTCGGTCGACAACACACCCCGGTAGTCGAGACGCGCCACGGAATAGACGTCGTCCAACGAACGCATGACGATCGATTTCGATTCCGAGGGCATCACCGAGACGGCGACCGTGGTTCGCAGAGACCACATCCGACCCTTCCACCATGTGCCCGGGTACTTCTTGATCACGGCCCAGGCATCGGAACCGGCCTGATCGAAGACGGGAAGGAAACACTCGTAGTTGAAGTTCGGACTGTAGGGATCGGTCGTGCGCATCGGTTCGACGAGTGAACGGTGCGAATGCTCGGGAACACACGGTTTCACGACCGGTTCGTACAACCCGTAGTTGCCGAACGGACCGATCATCGCGATATCGGACACTTCACCGCGCTCGTGCATCTTCTCGAGATCGTCGAGGGGCAGAACCGGGATCACCGCTCGCTGCAGGTTCATGCCGAACCAACTCGACAACGTGGGGGTTCCGAAGAGCGCTTCGTTCTTCATCATCCATCCACCGACCACCACCAACGGCACGGCGACCACCGCGGCCACGGTGCGACGATCGATTCGACTCCGATGGGCCAAGCCGACCGCGCCCAACACCACCACCAGAAACAGCGGGTGGTACAGGCTGCGGGTCATGACGAGCGCGGTGAGCAGAACCGAAACGACGATGAAGGCACGCCGCCGGGGCCGCTCATCGGCGAGGCGCGCGACGGCGACGAGCCATGCGAGCATGAGCGCGGCCACCGCCAATTCGTAGTTGGGTTCGAAAGCCCCCTTCAGAACCTCGGGGTGCAACGTGGCGGCGAGCGCGAGCACTGCGGCCGCGCGCGCCGAGAGTCCGAGGCGACGACCGAGTCGGCTGGCCAGGTAGACGACCGCCACGCCGAACGCCGCCATCAACACCTGCAACGTGATGGCATCGGTGAACGGCGAGAGTTTGGCGAGCACTCCGAGCAACAGGTTCCAGCCCGGTGGTTGCACGTGCAGATACCAGACGCTCCGGAGCGGATCGGTCGAGAGGATGTCCCACGGGATCAACTGCCATCCGAAACCGAGGTAAGCCGTGTCGAATCGCTGGCCGGTGAGGGCGACGAGCACGTAGACGATCGTCCAAACTCCGGCCGCCACCGCCGACGGACGATCCACGTGCGAGGAGACCCGGGCCACGAATCGGGCCGGACGCTCACTCACGGTAGGCGTCCTTGATCGCGGCATCGATCCACTCGACGAGTTCGGGCGCCTGGTTCAGGTCGATGTGCGCGCCATCGGGACGCATCTTCGGTTCGAATTGACCACCGGGATGGGCCCGCACCGCGGCCGCGAAGTCGGCCACCACCACACGTGGGTCGTCGGCGGCGACCACAGCGATCAATTCGTTGTAGCGCGCGGTGCGAGCGGGATCGGCTTCGTCGAACGGAGGTTCACCGGTCTCACCGACGATGTACGGAGGATCCACGTCCGGGCTCGTGAGCCAGAGGATTCGTGCTCCGCCGTCTCCGACCACATCGAGGAATTCGCGCATCTCCGTGGTCAGCCAGGTGTCGTAATCGGGCTGGCCGATGTGCGACCAGTCGTCATAGCCCGGAATCTTGCGATTCGAGAGATCGGCGGTGCCGCCGACGATCACCACGAGATTCGGGCGGAGTCGGGCGACGATCGCCGGCAGTGCGTCGCGCCATTCGCTACAACCCGGACGCGCGTCCTGCTCGACTCCGAGATATTCGATGGGCGTCGTACGACCGATACCGCAGCCCACCCCCGGACTCGGAACGAGGAACACTCCGTTGGCCGCTTCCCAGTCGTCCAACCCCGAAGCCAACACCCAACTCTGCGAGTCACCGACGAAGAGCACGCGCGCCGGTAATTCGGGATCGGCGGTCGCCCGGGTGGGCGCATCGGCTGGAAGGACCGGGAGTTCGGCGACCGCGCGCTCCTGCATCGCGAGCGCATCCTGATCGAGCACGCTCATGACATCGTCGGCCGATGAACGACGGTCGGCGCCGGCCACGGTGGTGACGATGCCCACGAGCGCGATGCCGATGAGCCACGGATAGATGGTTCTCCCCTTCCATCGCTCGCGTCGGCGAACCGGGTCCTCGATGAACCGATAGATGAGGATCACCAGCGCGTAGGTGAAGGCGATCTTGAACCAGAACATCCAGAAGTTGTCGACCGTGACCCACGAGGTGCCCGGAACACGAACGTGAGGCAGGTTCGGGTCGAGACGCCACGATTCGATGAGCATGAAGAGCGGCCAGTGCACGAGGTACACCGTGTACGTGGTCTGACCCATGAGGATGAGTGGTCGCCACGACAGCAGGCGGTTCATGCCCACACCGGCTTGCGCGTAGGCGATGAGCACGAGCGTCATCAGACCGTGCACCAGAACAGCCCACGGGAACCAGACGTCGCGCCAGTCGTTGCGCAGGCCGACTTCCCACCACATCCAGAACTCGAAGGCGAGCAACAACCACGAGAGCCGTCGCATGACCGGGCGACGGAGGATCTCGACGATGTGCGGCACCTGTTTCCAGACCGCCCAGAGAACGGCGAAGGCGGCACCGAGGAAGAACTCGGCCGAACGGACCTCGAGGGCGTAGTACGAGCACGACGAACCGCGACACGCGATGTCGGTGCCGGTGACGGCTCCCCACAACGGTGAGTGCGATTTGTAGACCACGCCGAGAACGAGCCCGGCCGCCGTGAGCGCAGCGAGCGCGGCGAAGAGTCGCCAGGCCGCGGCCGCGTGGCGCCGTCCCTTCAAGAACACGAGGCACAGCAGGGGGAACAAGATGTAGACCTGCTCTTCTAGCGACAGGCTCCACAGGTGCTGCACGGGGTTGCCGAGACCGAAGAGATTGCCGTAGTCCTTGCCAGCGGCCTGCAAGTAGAAGTTCTCGAAGTAGAAGAGCCCCGAGAACCACTCGCCACTCGCCAAGCGACGACCCGATCCGGGGAACAATGTCCACACGACGACCACCGCCGAGAGGACGATGAACGACGTCGGGAAGAGTCGCCGCACTCGACGTTCGTAGAAGGTGCGGAGCGCGAGCGTTTGGCTGTTCGACCACTCGTACACGAGAAGTCGCGTGATGAGGAACCCCGACAGCGTGAAGAACATCGCCACCGTGAGTTCGCCGCCGGTGACCCACGTGACGCCGTGGTGGTACAGCAACATGATGATGAGGGCCAGACCACGGATGCCATCGAGCGCCGGTAGGTACTCGGGCTTGGCCACCTGCACCGCTTCACCGGTAGGCGAGCGGCGCTCGGCCGCGGTCGAAGCGGTCTCGCTCATTCCCGAGCGAGGTTAGTTGTCCGACTATTCGACGAGGCGCAACCCCGTGGGCGCGATCGATGGTTCGGCATGGGGCAGATCCACCACGAATTCGGTGCGATGCGCCGGAAACACGTGCTCCGAGAGGAGTACGGCGTCTCCCGCGACGTCGGTCGTGATCCGCTTGCAGCGCAACACGGGTGAACCGACCGGAATCCCGAGGAGTTCGGCGTCGGACACGTCGGCTGCGTCGGCACCGATGGTTTGCGTGGCGCCTTTCAGAGGTATGTCGAGCAGTTCGTAGAAGGGTGAACGTTCCACGTCGCTGCGTGAGAGGTTCTGCCCGAGATCGGCCCGACACCACACGGTGACCACGGCGAAGGGCTGACCGTCAGCGAGATTCAGACGCTTGACGCGCAACACCTGTTCCGCGCCGAGAACCGCTTTCACCTCGCGCGAGGCGCGCTCGAAGGCGAATTCGAGAATGCGCCGTTCCGGACGGATGCCTCCGTCGACCAACTGCGACTCGATCGTCGCCAGTCGACCGAGACTTTGGCGCAACGGCGCCGACGCCACGAACCAGCCGAAACCCTGACGGGCATCCACCAGACCTTCGTCGCGCAGCACTTCGAGGGCCCGACGCACGGTCACCCGGCTGGCGTCGAATTCGGCGCCGAGCTCGGCTTCCGAGGGCAAGAGGCTCCCCGCCGCGTATTCGCCCTCGACCACCCGTCGGCGGACGTCGTCGGCGATGGCTCGGTATCTGATCTCGCGCACACTTGTATTATACTTGTCTCCATGAGCACCGTGTCCGCCGGAACCCCCATCGAACTCGTCAACAAGGTGTACGCCACCCTCCCCGAGCGGGCCGCGCTCGGTCGCGCGCGACTCGGCCGCCCCTTGTCGTTGGCCGAGAAGATCCTCATCAACCATCTCGTCGATCCGTCGTCACAGGAGATGGAGCGCGGACAGAGCTACGCCGATTTCCATCCCGATCGCGTCGCCATGCAGGACGCGACCGCTCAGATGGCCTTGTTGCAGTTCATGACCGCCGGCTTGCCGCGTACGGCCGTGCCCTCCACGGTTCATTGCGACCATCTCATCCTCGCCAAGGTCGGCGCCAAGATCGACCTCGGCGTGGCGATCAGCGACAACCGCGAGGTCTACGACTTCTTGAAGTCGGTCTCGGCGAAGTACGGCATCGGTTTCTGGGGCCCGGGAAGCGGAATCATCCATCAGGTCGTGCTCGAGAACTACGCGTTCCCCGGCGGCATGATGATCGGTACCGACAGCCATACACCCAACGCCGGTGGACTCGGCATGGTCGCGATCGGCGTGGGTGGGGCCGACGCGGTCGACGTGATGACCGGTTTCCCGTTCAACGTGAAGTGGCCCAAGGTGATCGGTGTGAAGCTCACCGGAACCCTCAGCGGTTGGTCGGCGCCCAAGGACATCATCCTCGAGGTCGCACGCGTGCTCACCGTTGAGGGCGGCACCGGTGCGATCGTCGAATACTTCGGTCCCGGCGCCGACAGCATCTCGGCCACCGGTAAGGCGACCGTGTGCAACATGGGCGCCGAGATCGGTGCGACGTGTTCGGTGTTCGGTTACGACCACAACATGTCGATGTACCTGAAGGCCACCGGACGCGAGGCCATCGCCGATGCCGCGGACAAGGTGGCCGACGAACTCCGTCCGGACGACGGCGCGCACTACGACCAACTCATCGAGATCGATCTCGATCAACTCAAGCCGCTCATCAACGGACCGCACTCCCCCGATCGCGCCCACAAGATCGGCCGCGCCGTGGGAGACGCGGCGCGCGAGAACAACTGGCCGCTCGAGGTGTCGGCCGCCCTCATCGGTTCGTGCACCAACTCGTCCTACGAAGACATCACACGTGCGGCATCGATCGCCCGACAGGCAGCGGCCAAAGGCCTGCGCGCCAAGTGCGAACTCCTCATCAGCCCCGGGTCCGAGCAGATCCGCGCCACCATCGAACGCGACGGCCTCATGGCCGACCTCGAGGCCGTGGGAGCGACCGTGCTCGCCAACGCGTGCGGTCCTTGCATCGGCCAGTGGGAACGCCCGTCGACCGCAACCGACAAGCCGAACACGATCGTCAACTCGTTCAATCGCAACTTCCCCAAGCGCGCCGACGGTTCGGCCAACACGCTGAGCTTCGTCACCTCCCCCGACACCGTGATGGCCATCGCCCTCTCCGGTCGACTCGACTTCGATCCGACGACCGACTCCATCACCGCACCCGACGGTTCGGTGGTTCGTCTCGATCCACCGGTCGGCGAGGTTCTCCCGGCGCGCGGCTACGACCCCGGCAGCAACACGTTCACGGCCCCGCCCGCCGACGGCAGCAGCGTGTCGGTCGCCGTGAGCCCGACGAGCGATCGCCTGCAACTTCTCGATCCGTTCCCCGCCTGGAACGGTCAGGACTACCTCGGCTTGCCGGTTCTCATGAAAGCGCAAGGCAAGTGCACGACCGACCACATCTCGGCCGCCGGCAAGTGGCTCACCTATCGCGGGCATCTCGAGAACATCTCGGGCAACCTCTTCATCGGTGCCGTCAACGCGTTCAACGGGGCCGTGGGTGAAGGCAAGGACGTCACCGACGGTGGTGTGCGCTCCTACCCCGACATCGCCAAGCGCTACAGCGCGGCGGGCATTCAGTGGTGCGCGATCGGCGATCGCAACTACGGCGAGGGCTCGTCACGTGAGCACGCGGCCATGGAACCCCGCTTCCGTGGTGGTGTGGTGATCTTCGCCCGATCGTTCGCCCGTATCCACGAGACCAACCTCAAGAAGCAGGGTCTGGTTCCGCTCACCTTCGCCGATCCCGACACCTACGAAAAGATCGGTGAAGACGACCGGATCAACGTGCTCGGACTCCCGCCGGTTCCCGGCCGCAACGTGAAGTGCCAGATCGTGAAGCCCGACGGGTCGAAGATCGACTTCGAGGCCGTGCACACGTTCAGCGACGAGCAAGTCGAGTGGTTCAAGGCCGGCTCGGCGCTCAACATCGTGCGCGCCAAGGTCGCCGGCGGGCGCTGATGGAACTACGCGACGGCATCCGCCAGACGGGCGCCGTACGCGGTTTCACCGACGAGGCGGTTCCGGACGCCATACTCCACGCCATCCTCGACGATGCGCGCTTCGCGCCGAGCGGCGGCAATCGCCAACCTTGGCGAGTCGCGATCGTCGCCGATCCGTCCATTCGACGAGAACTCGGCGCGGCCATGCGTCCGGTCTGGGACGAATACGCGACGCTCGTCGCCGCCGGCCGCACACCGTTCACGGTCGTCGATCCGTCGCCGACGGTTCTTTCCACGACGACACCCGGAAACGTGCCCAACGATCTGATCGACAACATCGAACGCATTCCAGTCGTGCTCGCCATTGCCGCCGATCTCTCGCGCATCGCCATGATGGACAAGGACCTCGATCGAGCCACCATGACCGGTGGCGCGTCGGTTTATCCGTTCTGCTGGAACATCCTTCTCGCGGCGCGCGACCGCGGACTCGGTGGGGTGATCACCACGTTCGCCTCGCGTGTGGAGCCGGTCACCGGACCCCTCCTCGGACTTCCCGCCGACCACGCGCTGGTGGCCACGATCTTCCTCGGCCGACCGGTGAAACAACTCACCAAGTTGTCCCGTCAACCGGTCGAGGCGTTCACGACCATCGACCGCTTCGACGGATCGCCTTTCGGCGTGTAGCGCCTAGTCGGTTCCGGGCCGGCGGGTCGTTTCCTTGCCCGGATCACCCGTGTATCCCGCGGGGTAGGCAAGACGAAGTTCGGCCTCGGTGGGCGTGCGTCGTACGCGCGCCTCATCGGGCAAGAGGTTCATGATCTCTTTCATGATCTTCTTGGTCGCCGGGTCGGGCGTCTTGTGACGCAGTGCGAACGGTGCGCCCACCCGCACCCGAACCGTGGGCGGATTGGTCACGTTGAGCAGATTCGGAATGCGCGACGAACGCGGCCACACCTTCTCGGTACCCCAGAGGCCGACGGGAACAACCGGTGCCTTGGTCAGCATGGCGAGACGCGCTGCGCCCCACCGTCCCTTCAGTACCGGGTCGAAGAACGCCGGTCCCCGCGGAATCGTTCCTTCGGGCATGATCGCCACGAGTTCGCCGGCACGCAGAGCGTCAGCCGCGAGTTCGATCGGCTCGTCACTTCCCGTTCCCCGCTCCACCCGAATGCCACCGAGTGCCGTGGCCAACTGACCGATGAGCGGTGCGTCGAAGACTTCCTTCTTGCCGAGGAATCGCACCGGACGGCCGGCCCGGGCCACGGTGACCGCAACGGCGAACACGTCGAAGTACGAACGATGGTTGCCGCACAGGATCGCCGGCCCGTCGTCGGGGATGTTCTCCTCCCCCGCGATGTCGAATCGGGCGAAGGGAATGAACGCCGGTCGAGCGAGTTCGAGCAACAACCGCTGGAGTTCCATGTTCACCACCGGCACCTTGGCCACCCCGAGCGGGACATCGAAGTGCACCACCGGCCAGCGGCGCGTGGCTGCCACGACGGCGAGACGCGGATCCGGATTCACGGCGGTGGGATGTCCGACGGCCGACAGAAGCGGAAGGTCGTACACACTGTCGGAATACGCATGCGAGGACGCGAGATCCACGTCGTTCGCCGACGCCCAGGCGCTCACTGCCACGAGCTTGCCGGTGTTCCACACGAATTCACCGTCGATGCGACCGTCGTACGTCCCGTCATCATCGACGCCGTAACGCGTGGCGACGACATCGTCGAAGCCGAGTAATTCGGCGAGCGGGCGAATGAGATCGTCGGGGGTCGTGGTCGCCATCACGAGGAGACGACCGGCGGCGCGGTGCTCAGCGATTTCGCGTCGTGCATACGAGGGAACGAGTTCGGCGAGACGCGGGGCCACCGTGGCCGCCGCGTTCTGCACCATGGCACGCGAACGACCCTTGGCCAGAGCTGCACCCTGACGCGCGAGCGCCATCGACGGCAACGTTTCGCCGATGCGATTGAAGATCTCATAGAGGAACTTCTCACCGGGAACCGAACGCGACATCACTCCGGCGGCGCGCATGGCCTCGGACAACAACGGTCCCGAGGCGCCGACCAACAACGTGCGATCGAGATCGAAGATCGCCGCCGAGCGCGCCATGCGCGTCACGGTATCCCTGTGCACTCGCCAACAGGTCGGCGCTGGCCGGAGAACGGGAAAGGCCCCGCTTGGGGGAAGCGGGGCCTCTCAACCTGGGATCCCTGCGAATGGGGGATTCGCTTCTTGGGATCACGTCGTGTGCGTATGGGGGATACGCACCCGATCTGTATGTGAAAGTATGCACGTGAATAGGTGACAGTTCAAGCCGATACGCGTGATACCGCCTATCACTTATCGAGATAGGCTCCGATCGTGGACCTCCGTCAGATCTCGTCCCTGATCGCCATCGCCGACCACGGGTCGTTCTCGGCCGCCGCCCGGGCTCTCTACACCGTGCAATCGAACGTCTCGGCCCACATCGCCCGACTCGAACGCGAACTCGGGGTGACCCTGATCGACCGGGCTACCGGCCAGATCACCGACGAGGGGGCCCTCGTCGTGGAGCGGGGTCGCCGGATCATCCGTGAGTTCGACGAGATCTCGGCCGACATCGCGGCCCTCGACGACGTCGTATCTGGAGCCACCCGGATCGGGGTGATCGGCACCACCGGTCGCTGGCTGATGCCCCAGTTCCTCGAACGCCTGAGTGAACAGCACCCCCACGTGCACCCCGTGGTGTCGGAAGGTGGCACCTCGAGCCTCGTCCCCCGTCTGGTGGCCGGCCAGCTCGATGCGTGCATCGTGCACCTTCCGGTCGACGACCCCGAACTTCACGTCGAACCACTCTTTGCCGAAGACCTCATCGTGATCGTCCCCAACAAACACGCCTGGGCCGGCGCAACCTCGCTCTCGATGCGCGAACTCGCCCAACAACCGTTGGTGCTCCCGCCACCGTCGTCCACCCTGCGTCGCATCATCAACCGGGCCGCCGACCTCAACGGGGTCACACTCACCACCGAAGCCGAGATCGACGGTGTCCGCCTCATGGCTTCGCTCGCCTTCGAGGGTTTCGCGCCGGCGATCGTTCCGGCCACCGCCGCGCCGCGTTGGCTGAACGGAGCGTTCACCCGGGTACCCGCCCCCGAACTTCCGCGCCGCGTGGTGGGCTGGGTACAACGCCGTCGGCCCCGGCCGGGCCCTCCGTCCCGCGCTGCACTGGATGTCGTGCGCGAACTCGTGCTCAGCCGGGGCTCGCGCCAGCCCGGTGTCTACGTGGGTGCCGACGTCCTCCCCCTCAAGACCTCCTGACCCTCCTGCCACGGTTCGGGTTCGAGCCCGGAGGCGTACTGTTGCGTCGTGCAACCCCTCGGACTTCGTGCGCGCATGCCCGGGGCAGCGCGGGCCGATGTTCGTGAACTCGACGACCGGCGCGTGGTGTGGGTCGAGGTCAACGGCGACACCCACAAGGGAGCGTTGAGTTTCGAGGCGTCGTCGGTGATCGAGAACGCGGCCCGCGCCGCGGTGGCCGAGAGTCTTCCGCTCGTGATCGTCATGGCTTCGTCGGGGGCCGAGATCCGTGACGGCTTCGCCGCACTTCACGGGTGGGGTCTCGCCGCTCGCGCGCTCACCGATTGCTCGGGCAAGGTTCCGACGTTCATCGTCGTCGACGGTCCGGCGGTATCGGGTCCGGCCCTACTGCTCGGCATCGTCGATCACGTCGTGATGACCGATTCGTCGTACGCATTCGTGAGTGGACCCACCATGGTCGCCGACTTCACCGGCATCGTGGTCGACAACGAAGAGCTCGGAGGATCGGCGGCACACGCGCGCCACACCGGTTCGGCTTCGATCGTCGTTCCCGACCTCGCGGCCGGTGTCGCGGCCGTCGGCCAACTACTCACCTATTTCCCCGACCACGCCGATGCGGAGCCGCCCGCGTTCCCCACGGACGACCCGACCGATCGCCCCACCCCCGAAGCCGGTGACGCGATACCCGCAGCATCGACGGGCAGCTACGACGTACGCACCGTGATCCGATCACTCGCCGACGAAGGTGATTTCCTCGAAGTTCGGAGTCGCTGGGCCGCCAATCTCGTGACCGGTTTCGCCACCGTCGGCGGGCGGCCGGTCGGCATCCTCGCCAATCAACCGATGGTTCTGGCCGGCACCCTCGACATTCCGGCCTCGCAGAAAGGCGCGCGTTTCGTCGCGTTCTGCGATGCCTTCAATCTTCCGGTGATCACCCTCGTCGACACCCCCGGCTTCTACCCCGGCAAGGATCTCGAATGGCGCGGCATGATCCGCCACGGCGCCCAGTTGGTGTTCGCCTACGGACGGGCCACGGTGCCCCGCATCTGCGTGATCCTGCGCAAGAGTTACGGCGGCGCGTACATCGTGATGGACTCCAAACGCATGGGCAACGACCTCTGCCTCGCGTGGCCATGGGCCGAGCTCGCGGTGATGGGCGCCGGACAGGCCGCCGCGATCCTGCAACGCCGGGCCACTCCCGAGGAGAAGGCCGCCTTCGAAGCCGACTACTCCGAGCGCCTCCTGAACCCCTACGTCGCGGCCGAACGCGGTTATGTCGACGCGGTGATCGACCCGTCCGACACACGGTCGGTGATCTGTTCGGCCCTCGATGCCTTGGTCGACAAGCGCGAGCACCTGCCGGGTCGCAAGCACGACAACTCACCCCTCTGACCGCTCCTTGGGGTCCGGTCCGGATGGTCGCCCGTCGGGTCGGCACGGTTATCCTCGTCGTCGGGGGAGAAAGCCTCCACACACAACGAGTGATCCGAACAACGGATCCCTAGACACAAGGGGACGAGCAAGGTGCCCGAGACCATCACGATCACCGACGACCGCACCGGCAAGAAGGTCACCGTACCGATCTCCGACGGGGTCTTCCCCTCGTCGGCCCTGCGTGAACTCGACCCGGATCTCCGGATGTACGACCCGGCGTATCTGAGTACTGCCGCCTGCCGCTCGGCGATCACCTACCTCGACGGTGACAACGGCATCCTTCGTTATCGCGGTTACCCGATCGAACAGCTCGCCGAGAAGTCGACCTATCTCGAGGTCGCGTATCTCCTCCTCAACGGCGAACTTCCAGACAAGGCCCAGCTCGCCCAGTGGACGCACGACGTCGTGCACCACACCTTCATCCACGAGAACATGCGCAAGCGGTTCGTGGACGGCTTCCATTACGACGCCCATCCGATGGGAATGTTCGTCTCGGCCGTGGCCGCCCTCGGCACGTTCTACAACGACGCCAAGGACATCGAGAGCAAAGAGAGCCGCGACAAGCAGATCTTGCGTCTCATCGCCAAGATGCCCACGCTGGCCGCCATGTGCCACCGCTTCTCGGTGGGCCTCCCGTTCGTGTACCCCAACAACGATCTCTCGTTCCCGGCGAACTTCCTCAGCGTGATGTGGAAGGTCGGCGAATACCAGATCCATCCGGCTCTCGAACGGGCCATGGACGTGCTCGTCATCC
>SYCI01000114.1 GCA_005787035.1 Actinomycetota bacterium
CTCGCCGCCATCGGCCCGGGTGTCCGGGTGTTCGACAGCGGAGTCGGCTCGGGCGCGCTGTCGATGACCATGCTGCGCTGGGGGGCCGAGATCGTCGGCTACGAACTGCGTGAAGACTTCGCGCAACGCGCCCGGACCAACGTCGGTTCGTTCCTCGGTGCCGAAGTGCTCGACCGCTATCGAGTCGAGGTGCGCGACGCCTACGAAGGAATCGACGAGGCTCTGCACGGTCGGATCGATCGGGTCGTGCTCGATCTGCCCGAACCGTGGCAAGTGGTGCCGCACGCCGAAGTGGCGCTCCGCCCGGGTGGGATCCTGGTCGCCTACACCCCGTCGATCACGCAGGCCGCCGAAACCCGCCATCGCATGGCGAATCCTCGTTGGGCCGGGACACGAACGCTCGAGGTCCTGCACCGGAGTTGGTACATCGAAGGCAATGCAGTCCGACCCGACCACCGAATGGTGGCCCACACCGGATTCCTGACGGTCGGCCGATTGCTCGGCGAGGAACTCAGGGCTCGATGAAGATGCACTCGCCGGGGCACTCCTCGGCGGATTCGATCACACCGTCGAGTTGGCCGTCCGGGATTTCGGCCAGACCATCGGCGCCCTGGGGATTGCCCTTGGCCGTCGCGTAGATCTTGCTGCCTTCCTTCACGTAGGCGAGCCCGTCGTCGAGCAGAGTGAAGACGTCAGGGGCGATCTCTTCGCAGAGACCGTCGCCGGTGCAGAGATCCTGATCGATCCAGACCTTCATGATTCTTCCAACGCTCCTCGTGTGATCGGGGGTGATCGGGGCTAGTCCTGCCAATCCTACACGGGACCCTCTGCCGTCGCACGATCGGTGGTGCCGGTGTAGGTTGCGCCCGAGGAGGTTCCGGTGGGTTCGACAGCCGACAATCAGCCATCGGAGGGGGCCGACGAGATCGCCGGTCTGCGAGCCTCGCTCGAGGTGCTCGAATCGGAGGTCTCGGCCCTACGCCGTCGTCTGGCCGACGCTCCTTTGCGCATGAGACAGCTCGAGGAACGTCTCCTCGAGACAAAGGGGCTCCTCGCGCAGGAAACCGCGAAGAACGAGAAGTTGAGTTTCACGCTCCGTGAGGCACGAGAGCACATCGCCAACTTGCGCGACGAGGTCGACAAGTTGTCGCAACCCCCGTCGGCTTACGGGTCGATCGTGGGTAAGAACGACGACGGGACGGTCGACGTCCTGACCGCTGGTCGCAAGATGCGCGTGAATCTCCACCCGGACATCGAGATCGATGCGCTCGACATCGGTTGCGAGGTCGTGTTGAACGAGAGCTTCAACGTCATCCGGGCCCGAGACGCCGAGGGCGGCGGCGACGTCGTGACGATCAAGGAAGTACTCGAGGACGGCATTCGCGCGATCGTCGTCGGTCGGGCCGACGAGGAAATCGTGTGCGAGATCGCCGGCTCGCTGCGGGGTGTGTTCCTGCGCAGCGGCGATTCCGTCCGTCGCGAGATCCGATCCAACATGCTGATCGAGAAGTTGCCGCGTCCCGAGGTGGAAGAACTCCTCCTCGAAGAGGTTCCCGACATCAGTTATTCCGACATCGGGGGACTCGACACGCAGATCGAGCAGATCGCCGATGCGGTCGAATTGCCGTTCCTGCACCACGATCTCTTCGCCGAGCACCTCCTGCCGGCCCCCAAGGGAATCCTCCTGTACGGCCCACCCGGGTGCGGTAAGACCCTCATCGCCAAGGCCGTTGCCAACAGCCTGGCCCGCAAAGTGGCGGCCAAGACCGGCGACGAGAAGGGTCGGAGCTACTTCATCAACATCAAGGGTCCCGAACTGCTGAACAAGTACGTGGGCGAGACCGAGCGCCAGATCCGCCTCGTCTTCCAGCGGGCGCGTGAGAAGAGCGAAGAGGGTTGGCCGGTGATCGTCTTCTTCGACGAGATGGACTCGATGTTCCGAACACGTGGCACCGGAATCTCTTCCGACATGGAATCGACGATCGTTCCGCAACTCCTGGCCGAGATCGATGGCGTCGAGGGCTTGCGAAACGTGATCGTGATCGGCGCGACCAATCGTGAAGACCTCATCGATCCGGCCATCCTGCGGCCGGGTCGACTCGACGTGAAGATCAAGATCGAACGCCCCAATGCCGAGGCGGCGCGACAGATCTTCTCCCGATATCTCACCACTGAGA
Source organism: Actinomycetota bacterium (assembly GCA_005787035.1). Lineage (GTDB taxonomy): Bacteria > Actinomycetota > Acidimicrobiia > Acidimicrobiales > Ilumatobacteraceae > Casp-actino8. The sequence continues at coordinate 2,178 of SYCI01000114.1, forward strand.
TCCCGATCGCGGCCTCCGAAGTAGCGGGTTCCGCCGATCTCGCTACGGCGGTGAACGGAATGATCGAGGCCACCGTCGCCGAGATGTACCGCGACGACGAGGCGAATCGCTTCCTCGAGGTGACCTACGCCAACGGCGACAAGGAAGTCCTCTTCTTCCGCGACTTCGCTTCGGGCGCCATGATCGAGAACATCGTGCGTCGCGCCAAGAAGTCGGCGATCAAGCGGGTGATCGGGGGCGGTGAGAAGGGCATTCGAACCGTCGACCTCCTGGAATCGATCCGCCAGGAATTCCGTGAACACGAGGATCTTCCCAACACGACCAACCCCGATGACTGGGCGAAGATTTCCGGCAAGAAGGGTGAGCGAATCGTCTTCATCCGCACGTTGGTGAACGAAGGTCGAGATCGCGGAGTGGCCGGCGGTCGGGCCATCGAACGTACGGCTACCGGCCAGTACCTGTAGGCACCATGGCCATCCCGAAGGTCTGCGGTGTCGAGACCGAGTACGGCATCCTCGTCCGTAACGGCGACCCGAATCCGGTTCTCGCGTCCTCGGTGCTGATCAATGCCTACGTGGCGGCGACGGCGCGGCGCGTCGGCTGGGATTTCGAGGACGAGCGTCCGGGCAACGATGCTCGCGGCTTCTCGTTCGACGATGGCTTGGCGCCTGAGGTCGAGGCGCACCTCGTCAACGCGGTGCTCACCAACGGCGCCCGCTATTACGTCGATCACGCACACCCGGAGATCTCGACCCCGGAATGTCGCGATGCCCGCGAGTGCCTGGTGTTCGATCGGGCGGCCGAGGAGATCGTGCGTCGATCGATGGCGGAGAGTCGGGCTTATCTGCCCGACGGTGCCGAACTCTTGATCTACAAGAACAACTCCGATGGCAAGGGCAACAGTTACGGCTGTCACGAGAACTACCTCGTCGACCGTGCGCTGCCGTTCGGTCGACTGGTCGCCGAGATCACGCCGCACTTCGTGACCCGACAGGTCTTCTGCGGAGCGGGCAAGGTCGGATCGGAATTCCCGGGCATCGGATCGGCCGAGGTGCCGTTCCAGATCAGTCAGCGTGCCGACTTCTTCGAGGAGGAGGTCGGTCTGGAGACGACGTTGAAACGTCCGATCGTGAACACGCGCGACGAACCACATTGCGATCCACAGAAGTACCGCCGCCTCCACGTGATCGTGGGCGATGCGAACATGAGTCAGACCGCGACCTTCTTGAAGGTCGGCACGACGGCCATCGTTCTGGCCATGATCGAGGACGGGGCGATCGGCGTCGATCTCGGTCTGGCCCATCCGGTCGCGGCCATCCGTCAGGTCAGTCATGATCCAACCCTTCGCCAGACGGTGTTGCTCCGCAACGGTCAGCGGATGACCGGACTCGACGTGCAGTGGTCACTCCTCGAATGGGCCCGTAAGTACGAACGGTCCCATGGACTCGAATGCGTGGGCGAGAAGGTCGGAGCCGAGGTGCTCGGTCTCTGGGAGGAGGTCCTCGACGGTTTGTCGACCGATCGTTCTCGCGTTGCGGGCAAGATCGATTGGGTCGCCAAGGAGCGTCTGGTGAACGCGTATGCCGAGCGACATGGCTTGGCCTCCGACGATCTGCGCCTGAAGGCGATCGACCTCCAGTATCACGACATGCGTCCCGATCGGGGTCTGGCGGGCCGAGTGGGTCTCGACGATCTCGTCGACGAGGCCGAGGTCGAGGCCGCGATCGCCGAACCACCGGGGTCCACGCGGGCGTACTTCCGTGGCCGTTGTCTGGCCCGCTGGCCCGAGAGCGTCGTGGCGGCCAACTGGGACAGCATCGTGTTCGACGTGGGTCGGGATCCGTTGCGGCGGGTCCCGATGATGGAGCCACTTCGGGGAACCAAGGCGTTGGTCGGTGAGCTCGTGGAGGGCAGCTCGAGCGTGACCGAGTTACTCGACCGTTTGGGGTCCGGAGGCTGACGATTCGCCGACCGGCTGGCAGGATGTGGTTCAGGAGGACCCATGGCCGAGCGCATTCAGAAGCAGAAGTCGTCGACCGACAAGTCGCAGGAGTCGGCCGAGGTCGCGGCGGCCGTCACCGCACAGGGTGACAAATTGAAGGCCGAGATGGACGATCTGTTGGACGAGATCGACGAGGTCCTCGAATCGAATGCGGAGGACTTCGTGAAGTCGTACATCCAAAAGGGCGGTGAGTGAGGGGTGCGAGTCCCGCTGTTCACGTCCGAACACGATCCCGGATCGAACTTCACGGCTCTCCTGAAAATGGTCGGGCTCGATCCCTTCGGTTCGACCAAGGGCGTCGAAGGGGTCGTTGCTGCTCCGCACGGCACGACCGTCCTGGCGTTGCGCTATGCCGATGGCGTGGTGATGGCCGGCGATCGTCGCGCCACCATGGGGACGAGAATCGCCAATCGCGAGATGGAAAAGGTCGTTCCGGCCGATCGGTTCAGCGGTGTGGCCATTTCGGGCACAGCCGGAGTGGCCATGGACATGATCAAGCTCTTCCAGTTGCAATTGGAGCACTACGAAAAGATCGATGGGCGGCCGATCAGCCTCGAAGGCAAGGCCAACCAGTTGTCGCAGATGATCAAGGCCAACCTCGGTGCTGCGATGCAAGGACTGGCCGTGATCCCGATCTTCGCCGGCTACGACCTGATCCGTCGCACGGGTCGGTTGTGGGACTTCGACATCACGGGTGGGCGTTACGAAGAACGAGAGTTCGTGGCCACTGGCTCGGGTATGGGGCCGGCCGCCACCGTGCTGAAGGTCGGGTATCGCCCGGGTCAGAGTGCGACCGAGGCGGTCGAGCTCGCGTGTCGCGCTCTGTGGGAAGCGGCCGAAGTCGATGCCGCCACCGGCGGTCCCGATGCCTTGCGCGGCATCTACCCGGTGGTCGCGACCATCTCGGCCGATGGCTGGCGGGCGATCGACGACGACGAACTGGCATCGGTTTTCGAGCGACTCGCCGCCGCGCAGCGGAGCGGAAGGGAGGCTGCATCATGAACATGCCCTTCTACGTCGCGCCCGAGCAGATGATGAAGGATCGGGCCGATTACGCCCGTAAGGGCATCGCCCGCGGGCGCGCACTCGTCGCCGTCCAGTACGCCGATGGCATCCTCCTGGTCGCCGAGAACCCGTCGAACATGTTGCGCAAGATCAGCGAGATCTACGACCGGATCGCCTTTGCCGGAGTCGGTAAGTACAACGAGTTCGATCAGTTGCGGCGCTTCGGCGTTCGCAATGCCGACGTCAAGGGCTATTCGTATTCCCGTGACGACGTGGAAGCGCGGAGTCTGGCCAACGACTATGCGCAGATACTCGGTCAGACCTTCACCCACGAGGTGAAGCCACTCGAAGTTGAGATCCTCATCGCCGAGGTCGGTCCGACCGCGGCTGAGGATCAGTTGTTCCACATCCTGTACGACGGCACTCTGGTCGACGAGAAGGGGATGAGCGTTCTGGGTGGCGACGCCGATGCCATCGCGGAGCGACTGAAAGCGGTTTGGTCGGCCACGGACGATCTCGCCACTGCGCTCGCGAAGTGCGCGGCGGCCCTCGCCGGTCCCGATCGTCGCATCGCGAGTGACGACACCGAGGTGGGAGTTCTGGCTCGATCGAACGGGCGTCGTTGCTTCCAGCGGGTCCCTGACGAACAAGTGCGCGCGATCCTGGGTTCCTGACCACGGGGCTCTGCTCGTACCCCATCGCTGCCGACACGACTAGTTTCCACGCATGGACCGCCGCATCTTCGGACTCGAGAACGAGTACGGGGTGACCTGTACGTTGCGTGGCCAACGTCGCTTGAGTCCAGATGAGGTCGCGAGGTATCTGTTCCGCAAGGTCGTTTCCTGGGGCCGAAGCTCGAACGTCTTTCTCGAGAACGGTGCGCGTCTCTATCTCGACGTCGGTTCGCACCCCGAATACGCGACGCCCGAATGCGACTCGATCTACGACGCCGTCGTGCACGACAAGGCCGGAGAACGGATTCTCGAACGACTCGCCGGATCGGCCGAGGAGCGTCTGCGTGAGGAAGGGATTCGCGGCACGGTCTACCTGTTCAAGAACAACACCGACTCGGCCGGCAACAGCTACGGATGCCACGAGAACTATCTCACCCGTCGCGGTGACGATGCGGCCCGCCTCGGAGAGGTCCTGATTCCGTTTCTCGTCTCTCGTCAGATCTACGCCGGGGCCGGCAAGATCGTGCAGACCGCCCGAGGGCCGATCTACTCGATTACCCAGCGCGCCGATCACATCTGGGAGACGATGTCGTCGGCCACGACCCGCAGCCGACCGATCATCAACACCCGCGACGAACCGCACGCCGATGCCGAGCGGTACCGACGGCTCCACGTGATCGTGGGTGACTCGAACATGAGCGAGTACTCGACCTTCTTGAAGGTTGGGGCGACGGCCTGCATGCTCCGCATGCTCGAGGATCCCAAAGTCGTGCTGCGCGACATGAGCCTCGAGAATCCCATTCGAGCGATTCGCGACATCAGTCACGACATGACATGTCGCCGGACCGTCTCGCTCGCCAACGGCCGGGAAGTCACGGCGCTCGACATCCAACGTGAGTATCTCGACCGAGCCCTTCGTTACGCGGAGACGAAGGGTTTTCCGCCGCAGGAACAGCGCGCGCTCGAGATGTGGGAGCACTGCGTCTCGACGATCGAGAACGATCCCCTCAAACTCGATCGCGAAGTCGATTGGGTCATCAAGCACTCCTTGATCCAGTCGTTCATGGACCGACACGACCTCGAACTCGGTGATCCGCGAGTGCAATTACTCGACCTCCAGTACCACGACATCGATACCGGCCGTGGGGTCTTCTACAAGCTCCAGTCCCGGGGCATGGTCGACCGTCTCTGCACCGATGCCGACATCGACCTCGCGATCAGCGAACCACCGCAGAACACGCGAGCCCGACTGCGCGGAGAGTTCATCCGAGCGGCCAAGGAGAAACGTCGCGACTACACGGTCGACTGGGTCCATCTCAAGCTGAACGATCAAGCCCAACGGACCGTCCTGTGCAAGGACCCTTTCCGGAGTCGGGACGAGCGGGTCGAGAAACTGATCGCGTCACTCTGACCCCTCACCACCGGCCACGACCGGTACCGTGTCGGCGATGGATTCGAACCTCGTGTCGCCCGACGATCCCACCCCCGTCGGTGGGGCTGTGGTCGAGGAGATCGATCGTGATCTGCGCGAGGTCCGACGACAGCGCGAGAAGAACCTCTCTCGTTCCGTGTGGGAATGGCTCGTGGTCGTGGTGGTGGCGGTCGGCGCCGCCCTCCTCGTTCGTGTCTTCCTCTTTCAGCAGTACTACATCGACGGCCCGAGCATGGAGTCGACTCTGGAGCCGAGCGACCGTGTTCTCGTGAACAAACTCTCGTACCGACTCCACGACGTTCATCGGGGTGATGTCGTGGTCTTCGACCGAGTGACTTCGGCTGATCAGCACGACGATCTGATCAAGCGGGTGATCGCCCTGCCGGGTGAACGGCTGGAGGTCCGGTCGTGTGTGATCTACATCGATGGCATCCGTCTCGAAGAGCCTTATCTCGATGACGAACTCATGTCACAGCCCGATCCGACCGCTCAATGCGGTGTTCACACCGACATGATGCCGACCGTGGTGCCCGACGACATGGTGTTCGTGATGGGCGACAATCGTCCGCAAAGTTTCGACAGTCGCGACTTCGGTCCCATCGACATCGACAAGATTCGGGGCCGCGCCTTCACGGTCATCTGGCCATTGACGAGCCTGTCGTTCCTCTGAGCGTCAGTTCAGGTTGCCGATCGCATCCATCATCCGATCGGTCCAGTCGCTGAAGACCCCGTCGAGTCCCATGCGCAGCGATTGTTCGAGTACGTACTCCTGCTGCATGTCCCAGCCGAGAGCGAATCGATCGAAGCGATGGAAGAGGGTGACCAAGCCGCCGTTCCAGTCGGTGTGGTGGAGGTTGATGGCATCGATCGATCTCTCTCGGAGGAGGGCCGCGCGCCGTTCGGGACCTTCCTTGATCCGGGCGAGCCGAGTCGAATCGACCAACTTGGCGTGGGTGAGGTCGCGCCAGCCGGCCACCGTTTCCCAGTCGTAATGACAGATCCAGAGGCGCGACTCCATGTCGGGCGCCGAGTCGCGGACGGCGTCGATGAAAGGTCTGATGGCCCGTCGGTCCTTGATGTCGACGCTGAACTCGTAATCGTGTCCACAGTGCGCGACGAGTTCCGCGACCGTCGGGATGTGGCTCGGTAGTTCCGATCGCATGACTTCTCCGATGGCCACCTTGCGACCCCGTATCTTCACGATTCCGTCGTGGTCGAGAACCGCGATGCCATCGGCCGTGACCCAGACGTCGCTCTCGAGTCCGCTGGCCCCGAGCCGTAAGGCGAGGGCGAATGCCTCGATCGTGTTCTCGGGTGCGTGAGCCCGGGCCCCTCGGTGGGCGAAGCCGATCGGTGGGTCGATCAGCGAGTCCAATCGCTGTTGCACTCCGTCATGTTGGCAGAAGTGCCATCGGACGAGCCCAGTCGTCGGCACTCAGCGGCCGATCGACCGGATACGTCTGCCCCTTGAAACCTAGACTCGTTCCGTGTTCAACCTGTCGGGAAGCGAGATCGTGGTCATCTTGCTGCTCGCTCTGATCGTTCTCGGGCCCGAGAAGCTTCCCGAGGCCATCCGCCGGTTCGGTCGGGTGTACGGAGAGTTGCGCCGTATGAGTCGCGGCTTCCAGACCGACATCAAGTCGGCGTTCGAGGAGCCGGTACGTGAACTCAAAGAGACCGCTCAGCTCACCAAGGAAGCGGTGACCAAGGCCTTCGATTCCGATGATTCGCCGGTCGAGCGACGCAATGGCCCGCCGCCGATCGACCCGCCGGCCGCCGATGTCGCGCCCGACCCGGAAGGTCCGGTCGTATGAAATTGCGGATTCCCTTCCGCGGCCGGACGGAGAAATCCGCCGACGAGGAAATGACCCTCACCGAACATCTGGCCGAGCTTCGGAACCGACTCATCAAATCGGTGCTCGCCGTGGCAGTCGGTGTCCTGGCGATCCTGATCTTCTACGACCCCGTCCTCGATTTTCTTCGTCAGCCCTACGACCGTCTGTGTGAACGCCGCCCTGACCTCGTGGCGAATTGCGACTTGTATTCGCTCGGACCGTTGGATGGTTTCAACACCCGGCTGCGAATCTCGCTCTACGGCGGTCTGGTCTTGGCTCTTCCTTTCGTTCTCTGGCAGATCTGGCGTTTCGTCGTCCCGGCGTTGCACGCCAAGGAGAAGCGATACGCGATTCCGTTCGTCTTTTCGTCGGTACTTCTCTTCGCGGTCGGTGGCTTTCTCGCCTACGTGACGCTCGACAAAGGCCTCGAGTATCTAGTTTCGTGGTCGGGGAGTGACGTTCAGCAGGCGTTCCAGATTTCCAAGTACACGAGCCTCGTCGCGTTGATGATCGCCGCCTTCGGTGTGGGTTTCGAGTTTCCGGTTCTCCTCGTGTTCCTCCAGTTGGTGGGCGTGTTGAAACCCCGGCAGCTCGTGGAGAGTTGGCGGGTGGCGATCATCGTGATCGTCGTGCTGGCGGCCGTGATCACTCCCTCGGGCGATCCGATCACCTTGGCGGCGCTCTCGTTGCCGCTGGTTGTCCTGTACTTCCTGTCCATTGGGCTCGCGCACCTCATCATCCGGCGCCGACCGGCTCGGACCTGATCGACATGGCTCGGCCGGATCGCGGCCAGCTCACGGCGCGGTACACGTTCCCGCTCGATCGTTTTCAGGTCGAGGCCATGGACTTCGTGGACGCCGGCGACTCGGTGGTGGTCGCCGCACCGACCGGGAGTGGCAAGACGGTGGTTGCCGAGTACGGCATCGCCTCGGCACTGGCCGATGGGCGCCGCGCCTTCTACACCGCGCCGATCAAGGCTTTGTCGAATCAGAAGTTCATGGATCTCGTGGCCGTTCATGGTCGAGAGCGAGTGGGGCTGCTCACCGGTGACAACGCAGTGAACCCAGATGCGCCGATCGTCGTCATGACGACCGAAGTTCTGCGGAACATGATCTATGCCCGCAGCTCGGCGCTCATCGATCTGAAGGTCGTCGTTCTCGACGAGGTCCATTTCATCCAGGACGCCTACCGCGGTCCGGTGTGGGAGGAAGTGATCATCCACCTACCGAGGCACGTCCAGTTGGTGTGCCTGTCGGCCACTGTCTCCAACACGGTCGAGGTCGCCGAGTGGATGACCACCGTTCGCGGGACGACCCGGCCCGTCGTGGAGGACAAGCGTCCGGTCGAACTCGAGTGCTTGTACATGGTGGGAGACAAGACGACCGAGCGCGATCACCTTCTTCCGCTGCTCGTCTCGGGTCGCCCCAATCAGGACGTCGGTCGTCTGATGGACCAAGGGGTCCGTCCGGGCCGCCGAGGTTCGTATCGACCCAAGGCCCGGCGTACCTTCTTCACGCCGTCTCGACTCGACGTCGTCGAACGTCTGCGCGAAGAAGATCTCCTTCCGGCGATCTACTTCATCTTCAGTCGCAATGCGTGTGACGAAGCGGCCCGTTCGTGCAGTCGTCAGGGGATCAGACTCACGACGCCCGACGAGCGGCGGCGGATCTCCCAGATCGTGACCGAGCGCCTCGACGGTCTCGACGAAGACGATCTCGACGTTCTCGGTTACCCCGAATTCGTGGCGCAACTGGAGGCCGGTATCGCGAGTCACCACGCCGGGATGGTGCCACCCTTCAAGGAGACCGTCGAGGCTTGCTTCGTGGAGGGACTCGTGAAGGTCGTGTTCGCGACCGAGACTCTCGCCGTTGGCATCAACATGCCGGCGCGATCGGTGGTGATCGAGAAGTTGTCGAAGTTCACCGGAGAGCATCACGAATTCCTCTCGGCCGGTGAATTCACCCAGCTGACCGGTCGGGCCGGCCGGCGTGGACTCGACCCCAAGGGACATGCCGTCGTTCTGTGGAGTCCCTTCGTCTCGTTCGACCAGGTGGCCGGACTCGCAGCGAGTCGAAGTTTCCGATTGACGTCTTCTTTCCGTCCTACCTACAACATGGCGGTAAATCTCGTCCGCTCGTATTCGAGTGAAGAGGCGCGTCACTTGCTGAATCTGTCACTCGCGCAGTATCAAGCCGATCGCGACGTGGTCAGGATCGAAGCCCGTCTCGAGGCGCGGTTGCAGAGGCTCGACGAATTGCGCGAAGAGGCCGAGAGCCCCTTCGGCGACATCTACGACTACCGCAGTCGGCTCGAAGGGCGCCCCAAAGAGAGGAGTGAGAGCGCCATCGAACATGCGGTCTCGCGTCTGCGTCCGGGCAACGTGATCCATGTGGACAAAGGCAAGGTGACCGGACGAGCCGTGGTCGTTCGTACGGCCAACCGCACCGGTGGCACGAAGCTGACGGTGCTGACCGCCAAACGCGCTCTCTTGAACCTCTCGGCCCGGGATTTCGCGGAGGAACCGCGAGTGTTGGCCGATCTCGAACTACCCCGACCTTTCGATCCGACCCGTCCCGAGTTCCAGCGACGTGTCGCCGACGACCTCGACCGTGTCCGGTTGACGGTCAGCGAATGGTCGTCCCCCGAGGTCGATCGTCAAGCCGTTCACCCGGTGGAGGACGATCCGGACCTGAGCGCCCGCCTCAAGGCGGCGGCTCAAGCCGATCGGGTGGCCCGTGAGGTCGACCAATTGCGCGAACAAGTTCGTGGGCGTGGCAACTCGGTGGCCCGTCGATTCGATCGCGTTCTCGCCGTACTCGGGGATTGGGGATACGTGGACGGCTGGTCGTTGACCGAGAAAGGCCGCATGCTCGCCGGAACGTTTCACGAATGCGATCTCTTGGTCGCCGAGTGCATCGATCGTGGTCTGCTCGATGGTCTTCCCCCGGCCGAGTTGGCCGGGCTCGTCTCGGTCTTCGTGTACGAACATCGTTCGAGCGAGCCGCCGCCCGCACCGTGGTTTCCTTCCGCCGAGGTTCGTAAACGCACGCGACGCATCGAAACGATCAGCAGCGAGTTGCGGGGGGTGGAGGAACGTCAGGATCTGACTCCGCACCGTGCACCCGATCCGACCTACATCGCAGTGGCGTACGCCTGGGCGGTCGGGGAGGGATTCGCCGAAGTCGTGGAGGCCGAAGAACTCTCCGGTGGCGACTTCGTGCGGAACATGAAGCAACTGATCGATCTGCTGCGTCAGATCGCGGTGATCGCTCCGTCGGCGCAAACTCGCGCCGATGCCGAGCGCGCCGGCGAGATGCTGCTTCGAGGGGTCGTTGCGGTTTCGAGTGCGATCGGGGAGGTGAGCTGATGGTGATTCGTCGCGGCGACGATTGGGGCGAACCGTCGTCGGCTCCGTCCGATCTCCCGTGGTTCCACGACGACAGCTCGGCGGCCCGCGTCGTGTCGGATTCGGGAGTTGCCAGGTTGGGTCTGCTGGGCGGCGACATGGCCCGAACCCTCGGCGCCGAGGGTGATGGCGCCTCGATTCGATTCCGGATCGACATCGTTCGCGTGACATGGGAGAGTCCGCGTGGAAGTGAGAGTGCGCTGTCCTTGGCTCACGCCGTGGTGCGTCGCCGGCGAGGCTGGACGGGTCCGATCATCGCCGTGATGAACGCCCAATTCATCGGTGCTTGGCATGTCGCGCCACGCGGTCATCCCAACGACGGTCGGGTCGAGGTGATCGAAGTCGATTCGGCGATGTCGGTCGGCCAACGATGGCTCGCGCGTCGTCGCCTTCCGCTCGGCGCGCACGTTCCGCACCCGTCGATCAGGATCGGAGCGAGGGATAGGGCGGAGTGGACCTTCGACGAAGATCTCGAGTTGTCGGTCGACGGTGTGCCGATGGGTGCAGCGGTCGGGCTGCAGTTCGAAGTGATCCCCGACGCCGCCGATGTGTGGGTGCGGCAATGAACCGACGCCGACTACCTTTATCGTCATGACGAAATCGACGGCCAGCCAAGCCAAGGCCGGCGTTTCGGCTCTGATCGACGAGCGCGCCGACCTTCTGGTGTCGGTGAGCCGGGCGATACACGCTCATCCCGAGCTGAACTATCACGAAGTCTTCGCCCACGACCTCCTGACGCGAACGCTGCACGATCAGGGTCTCGTCGTTCAGCAATCGGCTTACGGCGTCGCCACTGCGTTCGAAGCGGTGGCGGGTGGATCGGGGCCCGAGGTCCTCGTTCTGCTCGAGTACGACGCTCTGCCCGGCATCGGTCACGGCTGTGGTCACAATGTGATCGCCGCTGCCGGACTCGGCGCCGGTCTGGCCGCGGCGGCCCTGGCCGACGAACTCGGCGGAAGAGTGCGAATCCTCGGCACGCCGGCCGAAGAGGGTGGAGGGGGCAAGATCGCCATGGCGCGCAACGGCGCCTTCGACAGCGGGGTGGCGGCGATGATGGTCCACCCGGCCGATGCTGAGTTGTTACGGATGGACTCACTGGCCATTCAGGCGATCGATGTGGTGTACCACGGTCGGGAAGCTCACGCGTCGGCGGCCCCGTGGGAGGGACGCAATGCCCTCGATGCGGCGGTCCTCGGCTACATGAACGTTGCCGCGCTGCGCCAGCACATACGCCCGAGCGAACGCGTGCACGGCATCATCACCGACGGCGGCGAGAAGCCGAACATCGTGCCCCGGCGGGCGGCGGCTTCGTGGTACGTGCGCTCGGAATCGCTCGCGTCACTGCAAGTGTTGAAGCAGCGAGTCGTGGCGTGTCTCGAGGGAGCAACTTCGGCCTGCGGATGTTCGATGGACGCGCACTGGGAGAACCACTCATACGCCGAAGTACGCGACAACGAGGTTCTGGCCGGCGCGTACGCGAACAACATGGCGGCGCTCGGGCGTACCGTGACCGATCCGCGAACGACCGGACATCGAGTTCTCGGTTCCACCGACATGGGAAACGTGTCGTACCTCGTGCCATCGATTCACCCGATGGTGGCCGTCGCTCCGGCCGGAACGCCGATCCACACTCGTGAGTTCGCGGAGTACGCCGGCTCGGAGGCCGGCGACCGGGCCGTGATCGACGGAGCCAAGGCCATGGCGATGACGATCATCGATCTCTGGACCGACCCGACCCTGTGTGAACGTGTGAACGGCGAGTTCGCGCGGATTCCGCAGGGGGTCGACGTCCTGGCCTGAGTCACCCGGGTTCTCGAACCGGGGGTTCCCCAGAACGCAAGGGTGCGGCAACTAGCGTTCGGTCCCGTGACGGTCTACGCCCCCGAGGAGTTCACCCCCGAGGAGACCGAGATCCTGCGGCGTTATTTCACCAATCTCGACGGCCCGGTTTTCGCGCTGGTGAACCTGCCCGAAGTCGTGAAGGGTGCACTGTTCGCCCGTTACAGCCGGAGCGCGAAGAGTCTGCGCCGTCTCTTCCTCGACGAGTTCGTGGGCGACCTCGACGTGTCCGGCGATTTGGGTGTCGACGCGACCATAGGTCTCCAACGCGCCGAGGAGCTCTACGAGAAAGTCTTCTTCGAGTACGGCGACGATTCGGTGGCCCAACTCGGAGGAGTCCATCTCGCGTGTGAGCAGGCCTCCAACGTTCTGACCAAGATTCTCGAGTGGGGGCGCCTGGCGAGTTATCTCGAACAGAGCACCCGCTACATCGCGTACGACGCGCGTCTGGCCGGGCGCTACCGGTTCTACCGCGACATCGATCTGCTGAATTCGCGATTCGGGACGCGCTACGTGGGCGACATGGACCGAATGTTCGATTCGTACAGCATGCTCGTCGACAAGGTCACCGAGCACGTACGCGCCACCGTCAAACGCGATCCACGCGACAGCGATTTTGTCCTCCGCCAGGCGACGAGAGCCAAGGCGCTGGATGCTGTACGCGGCGTTCTTCCGTCATCGGCCTTGTCGAATGTGGGTATCTACGCGAGTGGGCAGGCCTACGAGGCGATGCTCATTCGTATGCGGGCTCATCCGCTTCCGGAAGCACAGCAGTACGCCGCTCTGATGCTCGAAGAATTGCGCAAGGTCATCCCGAGCTTCCTGCGTCGCGTCGACCTGGCCGATCGTGGTGGCAGATGGAGTGACTACCTCACCTCGACCCGCGAAGAGACCTCCGAACTCGTCCGCGAACTCTTCGCCGAAG
>SYCI01000115.1 GCA_005787035.1 Actinomycetota bacterium
ATCGTCGACACGTACGGCGGGATGGGCCGTCACGGCGGTGGGGCTTTCAGCGGCAAGGATCCGAGCAAGGTCGATCGCTCAGCGGCCTACGCGGCGCGTTGGGTGGCCAAGCACGTGGTGGCGTCGGGAGCCGCCGACCGTTGTGAGGTGCAGGTCGCGTACGCGATCGGTATGGCTCATCCGGTCAGCATCCTCGTCGAGACCTTCGGAACCGAGAAGGTCGCCACCGAGAAGATCGAGGCTGCCGTACGTACGGTGTTCGATCTTCGCCCGGCGGCCATCGTGCGCGATCTCAAATTGAAGCGGCCGATCTACCAGAAGACGGCGGCCTACGGTCACTTCGGACGCGAACTCCCCGAATTCGAATGGGAGTCCTTGTCGCGGTTGGCCGACTTCTCGTCGGCGCTCGGTCTCTGAGAGGCCCCCTGAACCGAGTCGTCCGTGTCGTTCCCGATGTGACGGGACTCGACAAGACCTTCGATTACATCGTTCCCGAGGAGTTCGCCGACGTTGTCGTCGGTTCCCGGGTCCGGGTTCCGCTTCACGGCCGTCGGGTCGGCGCTTGGGTCGTCGCCGATGTCTCCGATGCGCCGGCCGTATCCAGTCTGAAGAGCATCGTGAAGTCGAGTGGACTCGGACCCGACCGCGAGGTCTTGGACTTGTGCGAGTGGGCCACGTGGCGTTGGGGTGCCAAGCGTCTCCGTCCATTGCTCGTCACGGCTTCACCGCCGGTGGTGGTCAATCGCCCGGCCACACAACGGCGAACCAAAGTTCTCGCCGAGCCTTCGTCGCCGGCGACGACGTCGCTCATCACCGACGGAGGGGGAGTGCTGCGCCTTCCCCCGACAGCTGATCAGCTGCCGACCATTCTCTCGGCGGCCAAGCACGGTCCGACCCTCGTGGTGTGTCCGTCGATCGAAGGGGCCCGGGCCTTGGCGCACCGACTCGATCGGGCCGGGGTGAGCGTGGCCCTCATGCCCGACGACTGGGCCAAGGCGCGAGGCGGTGTGGACGTGGTCATCGGAGGTCGAGCCGCTGCATTCGCCCCGTGTCCCGACCTCGCGGTGGCCATGGTTCTCGACGAGCACGACGAATCGTTGCAAGAGGAACGCTCACCCAATTGGCATGCGCGCGACGTGTTGATCGAGCGCGCCCGTCGTCGCGGAGCGGTGTTCGTGGCCGTGTCGCCGGCTCCGAGTGTGGTGGTGAGTGAGGGTCGCCCCGTCGTCGCACCCGAGCATGAGCGTGAGCGCGCGGCTTGGCCGGCCGTCGACGTCGTCGACCGGCACGACGTCGAGCCTTGGAAGCGCAGCCTCGTCTCTTCGGAACTCATCGCCGAATTGCACGAGCACTCGCGGCGAATCGTGTGCGTGGTGAACACCAAGGGCCAAGCACGCCTTCTCGCGTGTCGGAGTTGTCGGGCACTCGTGCGTTGCGAGGCGTGCGGCGGCTCGATGTCCGAGGAAGTCGACGGCCGTCTCGATTGTCGGGCGTGTGGAGCCACGCGCCCCAAGGTGTGTATCGAGTGTGGATCGTCGGCGCTCGCCCGCGTGCGGCCGGGAACCAGTCGGTTGCGATTCGAACTCGAGGAAGCCGCGCATCGTCCGGTGATGGAGGTCACCGGTGCGACGCCCGAGGGTTTCGACGACCGCGCCGCCGATGTGTTCGTGGGAACCGAGGCCGTTCTCCATCGTGTTCGTCGGGTCGACACCGTTGCCTTTCTCGACTTCGATGCCGAATTGCTCGCCCCGCGGTTCCGGGCCAACGAGCAGGCTCTCGCGCTCCTGACCCGGGCGGCACGCCTCGTGGGCACGCGTCGCGGTGGGGGCAAGGTCATCGTGCAGACGGCCCTACCCGAACACCCCGTCGTTCGAGCGGTGGCCGAGGTGAACCTCGCCGAATTCGTGGCCGTCGAACGCCAACGTCGACTCGACCTGTCGTTGCCTCCGTTCGGTGCATTGGCCACGGCCGAGGGGCCGGGCGCCGACGAGTTCGCGCGGCTCGTCGGTCTGATCGAAGGAGTTCGTACGTCGCGATCGGGTGACGTTCACCTGCTGAGAGCGTCGGATGCCGACACCTTGGCGGCCGCGTGCGCCGCGACACCGTGGCCCCCGCAAGCCAAGGTCCGACTAGTCGTCGATCCGCCCCGACTCTGATCGACGACTCGACGAGACCTCGAGCAGGCGATCGCCGCGTCGTGATCCGAGACGACGAACGTTCCAACCCTTGCGCTCGAGCCAAGCGGCGAGCGAATCGCTGCCGAGGTTCTTGTTGACGACGAGAACGGCAGTGCCTTGGTCCCGCAGACGTGGGAGCCAGAGATCGAGAATCGAGTGCAGTTCGTCCTTGCCGACCTTGATCGGGGGGTTGCTCCAGATGGTGTCGAACTCGATATCGGCCGGAACGTCCTCGGGGCGAGCAGCGGTGATGTTCTCGAGGCCGAGATGCTTCGCGTTGTCGCGAACGAGACTCAGTGCCCGCTCGTTGACGTCGACGGCCCAGACCCTCGCCCGTGGTGACCGCCGAGCGAGTGACAACGAAATGGGTCCGGCTCCACAACCGATGTCGAGCAGGTTGCCCTCGGTCGCCGGTGGCGGCGCGTCGTTCAGGAGGATCTTCGTACCGGCATCGAGACGACCGTGTGAGAAGACCCCGGCATCGGTGACGAACTCGAAGGCGTCACCGGCGACGATCACGCTCACGGTCTTTCGATCGGAGTCGACCTTCGGGTCGTGGTCGAAGTAGTGCGACATCGTGCAAGTAGCCTCGTGTCATGGCTTATCAGATCCGGACCTTCGGTGACCCGGTGCTCGCCTCCAAGGCGGCCACCGTGACCGACATCGACGGCAAGGTCGCACGGATCGTCGACGAGATGTTCGACACCCTGTACACGAGTGATTCGGGAATCGGACTGGCGGCTCCGCAGGTCGGCATCCAACGCCAGATCTTCGTCTGGGACATGGACGACGAGCCGATGGTCGTGATCAACCCGGTCATCACCGAATCCGATGGCGAATGGGTGTACGACGAAGGGTGCCTGTCGATCCCCGGTCTGTTCGTGGAGATGACCCGCCCCAAGACCGTGTTGATGCGCGGACTCGACATGGAGGGCAACGAGATCGAGATCGAGGCCGACGAGCTCGAGGCCCGACTCTTCCAACACGAACTCGACCATCTGAACGGGGTCCTGATGTTCGACCGCATGCAGCCAGAACAACGAAAAGAAGCGCTGGCCGAATACAAGCGTCTCGTCGAACAGGCCTCCGGAGCCGCGACCCCGCGTCGCCTGCGAGCCGAGTGACGTGACACTGGCGCCCCTTCCCTCGGGCCCGGTTCGTCGGATCGCATTCCTCGGCACTCCAGAACTCGCGTCCGTCGTCTTGCGCGCTCTTCACGAGGCCGAACTCGACATCGCCCTCGTCGTGACCCGGGTCGACAAACGCCGGGGTAGGGGATCGGAGACCTCGCCGAGTCCGGTCAAGCAGGCAGCCGTCGAACTCGGCCTCCCCGTGTCGCACTCGGTGGACGATCTACTGGTTCTCGAACCGACGATCGATCTTGCCGTCGTGGTGGCCTTCGGGGCTCTCATCAAGCCGCATGTTCTCGAGCGCGTTCCCATGGTGAATCTTCATTTCTCGTTGCTCCCGCGGTGGCGCGGCGCGGCCCCGGTCGAGCGCGCGTTGTTGGCCGGTGATCAGGAGACCGGCGTGTGTCTCATGCAGATCGAGGAGGGTCTCGACACGGGTGGCGTCATGGCGGTCGCATCGCGGCCCATCGCGGACGACACGACGCTCGACGAACTCCGCCGCGCTCTTGTGGCCGATGGCATCGGACTTCTCCTCGATGCATTGCGCGGTGGGTTGCCGACGGTCGATCCGCAAGTCGGCGATGCCACGTATGCGGCCAAGATCTCCTCCGATGACCTACGCATCGATTGGCGGCGTGAGGCGCGGTACATCTCGGCCCAGGTCCGGGTGGGCGGGGCCTGGTGCATCTACGACGAACGCCGCGTGAAGGTGCTCCGGGTGAACATTGCGGAAGTCGCCATCGCTCCGGGTGAATGTGTCGTCGACGGGAATCGGGTGTTGGTCGGTGCCGCCGATCGGGCCCTCGAACTCGTGGCCGTTCAACCCGAAGGCAAGGCGTCGATGAGCGCGCGCGACTGGGCCAACGGCAGTCGGCCGCACGGTCGCGTGTTCGGCTGATGGCGCTCGATGCCACCACGGCTCGGGAACTCGCGCTCGAGGCGCTCCGCCGCATCGACGACGAGGGGGCCTACGCCAATCTCTTGCTCGGCAAGATGCTCACGGCGTCGACGTTCTCGGCCGAGGATCGACGGTTCGCGACCGACCTGGTGTACGGCACCACTCGTATGCGGCGGGCATGCGATGCTCTCGTCGACCGATTCGTGACCACCGAACCCGATGTCACGATTCGACGAATTCTGCGGTTGGGTGCGTACCAACTCGTCTTCGGGGGAGTGGCGGCGCACGCCGCCGTCTCGGCAACGATCGATCTCGCGCCACGAAGCAAACGCGGCTTCGTGAATGCCGTCCTGCGACGGGTGGCGAGCACACCGATGGTCTGGCCCGATGACGCGACGCGTTTGAGTTACCCGACATGGATCGTCGATCGCCTCCGCCGCGAGCTCGGTTCGGACGCCGACCGCATGCTCGAGTGCATGAACACGCCACCACCGGTGACCAAGCGCGCCGACGGCTACGTACAGGATTCGGCGAGTCAGTGGGTGGTTGATGCCGTCGGAGCCCGGGCCGGTGAATTGATTCTCGACGTCTGCGCGGGTCCGGGCGGCAAGTGCACCGGCCTCGCGGCGACGGGGGCGCGAGTGATCGGCGGCGATCGCAACGGTGCCCGAGCGGGTCTCGTGCGCGCCAATGCTTCGGCACTGGGTCAGAACATCGCAGTGGTGGTCGCCGATGGCGCCCGGCCGTGTTTCGCGGCCGGTTCATTCGACCGGGTCCTGATCGACGCGCCGTGTTCGGGACTCGGTGCGCTCCGACGCCGAGCCGATGCGCGTTGGCGGATCCGATCATCCGATGTCGACGACCTCGCCGCGCTACAGGCTTCGATCATCGAAGGTTGTGCGCCGCTCGTCCGGCGAGGTGGCTTTCTCGTGTACAGCGTGTGCACGGTTCTCGCCGCCGAATCGATCGATCACCCCACCCCGGACGGATTCGAGATCGTCGGACGGGTCGCCGACGGTCTCCCGGCGCTGGACGACCGCTGGCGGGAATTCGGTCCGGGTTTTCGGGTGCTTCCGCACCAACACGACACCGACGGCATGGTCGTCATCCGATACCGTCGCCGGCCATGACGTCGGTGCTCGCGGCCAAGGTGCTCACGGTGAGCGACGGCGTCGTGCACGGCACGCGCGTCGATACATCCGGTGCTGCGTTGGTCGATGCCCTCGAGGCGGCCGGGTTCACGGTGGTGGAGCGCGCGCTCACCGCCGATGGAGCCGATGAAGTCGCGGTGGCACTCACGAACTTGTGCGAGGGCTTTGCCGGACTCGTGGTGAGTACCGGTGGCACCGGCTTCGCGCCTCGCGACCAGACGCCGGAAGGCACCCGTCGGGTGGTGGAGCGTGAGGCTCCCGGACTCGCCGAGGCCATGCGTCTCGTGAGCCCGCTCGGACGGCTCTCGCGTGGCATCGTCGGAATACGAGGGCAGGCGATCGTCTGCAACACGCCCGGATCACCCAAGGGTTGTGTGGAGCAACTGAACGCGATCATCGACGTCCTCCCGCACGCGCTCCGACTGCTCGCCGAAACCCCGACTGACCACTGACCCCGCAGCGGTAGCGTTCCGGTCGTGCTTCGGCTGGTACTTCCCAAGGGTTCGCTCGAGAAGGCGACGTTCGACCTTTTCGAGGCGGCCGATCTCCCGATCCGCCGCTCGTCGAGTGTCGACTACAAGGCCACGATCGACGATCCGCGCATCGCCGATGTCCGCATTCTGCGTCCGCAGGAAATTCCGCAGTACGTGGCCGAGGGTCTCTTCGACATCGGCATCACCGGGCGCGATTGGGTGGAGGAAACCCAGAGTCGGGTCGAGAGTCTCGGCGAACTCCGCTACTCCAAAGCCACGAACGATCCGGTCAAGGTGGTCGTGGCCGTGGCCGGTGACAGCCCGGCGACTTCGGTGGCCGATCTGCCCCAAGGAGTTCGTGTGAGCACCGAGTATCCGGGACTCACCGAGCGATTCTTCGCGAGTCGTGGCATCAGCGCCGATGTCCGACTCTCGTACGGTGCATCGGAGGCCAAGATCCCCGATATCGCGGACTGCATCGTCGACATCACCGAAACCGGTCGCGCGTTGCGCGCCGCCGGACTCCGGGTGATCGACACCATGCTCGTGAGCTACACCGAGATGATCGCCAATCCGAACGCCCATGCCGACGCGGCCAAGCGCCACGCCATGAATCAACTCATGACCCTCCTGCTCGGCACTCTCGATGCGCGTGGCAAGGTTCTCGTGAAGCTCAACGTCGGCGCAGACGATCTGGCCCGGGTGCTCGCCGTGCTTCCTTCGGCGAAGTCACCGACCATCAGCGAACTGGCCGGTGGAGGATTCGCAGTGGAATCGGTCGTCGAGAAGCGCTCGATCAACACTCTGATCCCTGCGCTCAAGGACGCCGGCGCCTCGGATCTCCTCGAGATCCCCATCGCCAAGATCGTGGCCTGACATGCGCGCCGTGGTGTCCGCCTTCGATGCCCACGTGGGACTCGGGAGGGTCCGTACCGACGACGGCACCGAGGTGCTGTTCCATTGCGCCGAGATCGCCGACGGATCGCGTTCGATCGAGGTCGGTGCCGCGGTGACGTGTGAGATCCGTGAGAAGTTCGGACGACCAGAAGCGTTCTCTGTCTCGGCGGCGTGAGGCCGACATCGTCGCGGTGCTGATGGCACTCGACGAAGGCGAGGTCGTCTCGTACGGCGAAGTGGCCGACACCGCCGGTCATCCTCGCCAGTCACGTCTCGTCGGTCGGATCCTGTCCGAACGATCGGCCGAACTCGATCTGCCGTGGTGGCGGGTCGTGGACGCCGCCGGCCGACTCGTGCCGGGTCACGAAAAAGACCAGACCCGAAGGCTGGCGGCCGAAGGGGTGGCGGTGGGTCCGGGCGGCCGGGTCAGTCGGTCGAGCTCTTCACCTGGACGAAAGCGATCCTGATGTTCGACAAGGCATCGGACAGGACCGCCTGATCGGGTCCGATGCGCTCACCGAGCCCCTCCACCAGACACGCCAGGGCATCGATGGCCAGAGCGGCCGCGCCCAGATTGGCCGGGGCCGAGGTGAGATGGATGGCCGCCAATTCGTAGAGGCCCATGGCGTGGTTGACCACGACCACTTCGGCCGGAACCTCGGCGAGTCGGGCTCGGGCCTCGGCCAGAGCCTCCATCGAATCCTCTATTTGCTGGTCGATCTCGTTGTCATCCATCGGATTTCCCTCGTGGGGCGGTTACCCTACTGCCCACAACTGAGGCGAAGTGGGGAGTTCCCCCACCCGGCCACCTGTGGTGCGTCCGGGTCATGAAGCGCAGGCGCCCTGGGCTCCTGTCGGATTGGTTTCGCGTCGCGTCCTATCCGACTCACATGGGAGGCAAGCCCATTGCACAGGAGTGAACAGCCATAGCAACGCCGCAGAACGAACCTCGCTACAACGAGCGCATTCGCGCCCGCGAAGTGAGGGTGATCGGCCCCGACGGCTCCCAGGTGGGGATCAAGACCCTCCCGGAAGCTTTGGCGCTGGCTCAGGAGATCGACCTCGACCTCGTCGAAGTCGCACCGCTCGCCACGCCGCCGGTGTGTCGCATCATGGACTACGGCAAGTTCCGCTACGAGGAATCGCAACGCGCGCGTGAAGCCCGTAAGAAGACCGCCCACATCACGGTGAAGGAAGTCAAGTTCCGTCCCAAGATCGGCAAGGGCGACTTCGACACCAAGGTCCGTCACGTGCAGCAGTTCCTCGAAGAGGGACACAAGGTCAAGGTGACCCTCCAGTTCCGCGGGCGTGAGATGGCCCACCCGGAACTCGGCAGCAAGATCCTCGACGGCGTGATCGAACAGGTGGGTGCCATCGCCAAGGTGGAGACCCAGGCCCGGCTCGAGGGACGCAACATGACCTTGGTGCTCATTCCCGAGAAGAAGACGACCAAGAAGAGCGGTTCGGCCGGCCCGAAGGGCGAAGGCACCGAGTCCGCCGAAGCCGAGCAATCAGCACCCGAATCAACCGAGTAAGGAATCCAACATGCCGAAGATGAAGACCAGCAAGACCGCCGCCAAGCGTTTCCGCAAGACCGGCACCGGCAAACTCCGCCGTCTGCAGCAGAACCGCCAGCACCTCTTCGAGAAGAAGCCCTCGACCCGTACCCGTCGTCTCGACGGCATGGTCGATGTTCATTCGGGTGACGAGAAGAAGATCAAGCGCCTCCTCGGTGAGCGCTGAGTCGTTCGTCGACCATCAACACACGTCGTAATCAGTCAACACATAGTTCTGTAGAGAGAAGGGAGTCCCGATGGCCAGGGTGAAGAGAGCCGTTGGAGCAAAGAAGAAGCGTCGCCAGATCCTGGAGCGCGCCAAGGGTTATTACGGCAACAAGAGCCGTTCGGTGCGCGCCGCCAACGAACAGGTGATGAAGTCGGGTCAGTACGCGTTCCGCGACCGCCGGGCCAAGAAGGGCGAATTCCGCCGTCTCTGGATCCAGCGCATCAACGCCGCCTGCCGTCTGAACGACATGTCGTACAGCCGGTTCATCGCCGGTCTGAATGCCGCTGGCGTCGAAGTCGATCGCAAGATCCTCGCCGACCTCGCCGTGACGGATCCGGCCGCCTTCTCGAAGTTGGTGGCCACCGCCAAGGCCGCCCTCGGCTGATCGCCGACTCGGAGGAGATGGCTCTGAGTTCCGGGCTGAGCCTCAGCAATCAGCACGTTCAACGACTGCGGCGCCTCGTGGGGCGCCGCAGTGCGCGTCTCGAGGAAGGTGTCCTCGTGATCGACGGTCCGACGCTCGTGGCCGAGGCGGTTCGCGCCGGCCTCGACGTCGAGTGCCAATTCGTCGGACCGGGTGCTGATCCGGTGGCCGGCGCCGGGATCGTGCATCTTCTCGCCGACGGCGTGCTCGAAAAGGTGTCCGACACCGAAGCTCCGCGTGGCGTGATGGCCATTGCGCGTCGTCCACGTTCGAGCACCGACGTTCTCGATCGGGCCACGTTCGTGGTGGTCGCCCATGGTCTGGCCGATCCGGGCAATCTCGGAACCCTCATGCGTTCGGCCGAAGCGGCGGGTGCCGATGCACTGGCCATCACGCCGGGTTCGGTCGATGCGACGAGTCCGAAAGTCGTCCGTTCATCGGCCGGCGCCGTGTTCCACCTGCCGATCGTCGAGATCGCCGATCTCGACGAGTTGCGCGTCAGGGGGATCCGAATCATCGGCACGTCGTCGCACCACGGAGTCGACTTCACGGAGGTCGATCTGACAACTCGTGTCGCGCTCGTGATCGGTCACGAGGCTCATGGGCTACCGGCGGACACGCCGATCGACGAGTGGGTCTCGATCCCGCAAGTCGGGCGCGCCGAAAGTCTGAACGCGGCCATGGCGGGAACGATCCTGTGCTTCGAAGTTGCTCGTCAACGTCGTACGGCCTCGGGTACCGTGAAACGACCATGATCGCCGACATCGAAGCCGCCCGAGTCGCCGCCGAGGCGAGCATCGTCGCCGCGACGACGGTCGACGAACTGCGCCGACTCGACGCCGAATTGCTGGGCAAAAAGGGCGCCCTCGCGTCGCTGAAGGCGGGTCTGGGTCGGCTGGCGACGGTCGACGAGAAGAAGGAGGCCGGGGCTGCGCTCAATCTCGCGGTGACGCGGGTGGAGGCGGTCCTCGCCGAAAGGTTGGCAGTTCTCGGACGTGGCGAACGCGACCGGCAGCTCGCTGCCGAGGCGATCGATCTGACCGAGCACTATCGGGCTTCGGCTCGAGGTCGGGCGCACATCGTGACCCAGGCGTGGCAGCGCCTCGAGGACGTCTTCGTCGGACTCGGGTTCCAGATCGCCGAGGGGCCCGAAGTAGAGACCGACTGGTACAACTTCGAAGCTCTCAACATGCCGCCCTCGCATCCGGCGCGCAGCATGCACGACACCTTCTACGTCGATCACGGTGCGCCCGGAAGCACGGTTCTGCGGACGCACACGTCGCCGGTTCAGATCCGGGTCATGCAAGAGATCGAGCCACCGATCTACATGGTCATGCCCGGCCG
>SYCI01000116.1 GCA_005787035.1 Actinomycetota bacterium
GCCGGTCCATTCGCCGGTGATCATCTTGGGCAGATACGTCATCTTCTGCACTTCACTGCCGTGATGCGCGATGGCGTCGATCGCCCCCTGCGTGAGGAGCGGGCACATCGAGAACGCCATGTTGGCCGCCGTCATCATCTCCTGCAGGGCGATGCCCACCATCCAAGGGAATCCACCGCCGCCGTAACCCACATCGAAAGGCACCGCGCCCCACCCGGCGGCCACGTAATCCTGATACGCGGCGCGGAAACCGGGGGCCGTCGTGATGCGACCGTCCTCGTGGCGCTTCACACCGAACGAGTCACCCACCTTGTTGAGGGGCGCGATCTTGTCCTCCATGAATCGCGCCGCTTCTTCGAGCAGATCACGAACAACCGACGAGTCGACGTCGATGAAACCCGGCAGTTTCAGGATCCGGTCGAGACCGCACACGCGGTTCAGGACGAAGTCGATGTCGGCGAGAGGTGCGCGGTAGTCGGTCACGACCCTCAGGCTAAACGGCGGCCCGCTCCCGACCGTGAGTGGCCGAGGTGACATCGACTACGCGCCGGTGAGCGCGCGCCAACCCGTGCGGTACTGAACCGTCACCTGCGCAGGTGTGAGCCGAAGGGTCGATTCGGGAACCATGTCGACGATGGCCCGACCCTCCTTGTAGTGATGAACGTGTCCGACGCCGTCGAACAACTCGAGACGTCGTGCCACGAGATCGGCCGGCGGATCGGCATCGAGGAAGCCCCACATCGTGAACGCGATCGTGAAGTCGTGAATCACCGGCGCACGCCCGAACATCGAAGCCCGACGCAGCGCGATGTTCAGACAACCGCGGATGGCATCGTCGACCGTGAGCTCACCCACGTGCAGACGCGAACGGAATCGATTGGCGAGAGTGAGCCCGTAACCCTGATCCGGCCCTTGGTATCCGAGACGCTGACCACTCGGCTGACCGGCGTCGAGGTCGCCGGGCCGATCGGGGCTCCAAGGAGCCGGCACCACATCGGGCGATGCGTAGGCGCGCACGTTGTCGAGCACGGGAGTGGGCGCGAAGCGAGGTGCAGCCATGACTCGACTGTAGTCGTCCGCCGCCGCCGGCGTCAGGCCGAGGCGTGCAGCAAGCCGTACACGAGCGACTCTTCGAGGGCCCGCCACGAAGCTTCGATGATGTTGGGGCTCACGCCGATCGTCGTCCACGAACGCTCACCATCGGTGGCGTCCAGAAGAACACGCGTCACCGCACCCGTGGCCGTCGCGCCGTCGAGGATGCGCACCTTGTAGTCGGTGAGATGCACCTTGGCGAGTTGCGGATACGCCTCGGCCACTGCCGCGCGCAATGCCTTGTCGATCGCGTTGACCGGGCCGTTGCCCTCGGCGGTGTGCACGTGACGAGTGGCGGTTCCATCGGGTCCGACCCACACCTTCACCGTGGCCTCGGTGGTGAAATCGCCCGCGGTCGTCTCGTCGGTGATCACGCGCATGCTCTCCACCCGGAAGAACGACTGCTCCCATCCGGTGGCCCGGCGCATGAGGAGTTCGAGCGACGCATCGGCGGCCTCGAAGTGATAGCCCTCGTGCTCGAGGCGCTTCAGGTCGTCGATCACCTGGTTCACCGCCGGACCATCCATCTCGAGGCCAAGTTCGTCGGCCTTCATGGTGATGGTCGCCCGGCCCGCCATTTCGCTCACGACGAAACGGGTGCCGTTCCCCACGAGTTCGGGATCCACGTGCTCGTAAGCGTCCTTGGCGCGGGCGATCGCGCTCACGTGGAGCCCGGCCTTGTGTGCGAAGGCCGAGGTGCCCACGTAGGGAGCCTGCGGATTGAGCGGACGATTGAGCACCTCGGCCACGTGATTGCTCACCGCAGTCAGACGCTCGAGTCGACCATCGGGCAAACACGCGTAACCGAGCTTCAACTGAAGATTCGGGATCACGGTGGTGAGGTTGGTGTTACCGGTGCGCTCGCCCAGACCATTCAGCGTTCCCTGCACGTGTCGCGCGCCGTTCAGCACCGCCGCCATCGAGTTCGCCACCGCACAACCGGTGTCGTCATGACAATGGATGCCGATGATCACGTCGTTGCCGACATGACGCTTCACGACCTGCACGATGTCGGCGACTTCGTTGGGAAGGCTGCCACCGTTGGTGTCGCAGAGCACGAGATGACTCGCGCCTTTCACCACGGCGGCCTCGAGGGCGCGCAGCGCGAATTCCTGATTGCGCTTGAAACCATCGAAGAAGTGCTCCATGTCGACCATGACCCGCCGACCATTAGCGGCGAGGAACTCCACTGAGTCGGCGATCATCGCCTCACCCTCGTCGAGGGTCGTCTGCAAGGCGTTCAGCACGTGGTAGTCCCAGCTCTTGGCCACGATGCACACCGCACTCGTGTTGGCGTCGAGCAGATTGCGAAGAGTCGCGTCGTCGTCGACCTTGCCCTTCGGACGACGCGTGGAACCGAATGCGACGAGCGTGCTCGTGGAGAGGCGCAACTCCTTGGCTGCACGAGCGAAGAACTCGATGTCCTTCGGGTTCGCTCCGGGCCAACCACCTTCGATGAAGTGGACGCCCAGATAGTCGAGCTGCTCGGCAATGCGCAGTTTGTCTTCGACGGTCGCCGACACGCCTTCCACTTGAAGGCCGTCGCGCAATGTGGTGTCGAACACTTCGATCATGTCGCTCATGGTTCGTTCCGTTTCCTCAACTGGTTCTGTATCGGTCGTGATGGTGCTGTGCTTGAGTCGTCTCGGGAAACAAAAACGCCGCCCTTTGGGCGGCGACAGCGCACGAGACGAACCCGTGCGCTAGCGAATAATGATGATCGCCACAGTGGCCGGAGCGGTGAAAGCGTTCATCGCCTCTTAGTCAACCGGTTCGGGTCTCCCCCGTCAACGCCGACGGAGATCGCCACCGAGCACAGGGTGTGGACGACCTGTGGGAAACCGTGTGCATCGATGGTGAACAGACGGCGTTTCGGTGTGGATGACCGAGAAATCCGGTGGATAACCCTGTGGGTCGAGAAATACCTCTTGACCAGCGGAAATGCATGTTCCAGAGTTCTCCCCACTGAGGCGTCACGACATCGTTCGTCCACCGCAGGAACCGGTTCGCCGGGACCTACTAGGGACGATCGGCGAGACGGGCGCTTTGGGAGAGGACATTCCGTCCCTCGATCCGTTCGGGAAACCCAGCGGGTCAGGACCGGACTTCCGATCAGTCGTCTCGGGGGCACTCCGAGGCGGCGGGGAGGTTCGCGCGGCCCGGGCAACCGGGTCCGTGCCGCAGGCAACTGCGGGATCGGGGCCGAAATGGCAACTCGCCCGCCGGGGGCAACTCCGACGGGCGAGCCAAGTGAGCGACGCAAAGGTAACAACCGGAGATCGTTCACTGGTGGATGTCCTCGACCTGGGGAACCCCGGGTGGAGCGCCGGTCACCTGGCAGCACCGCCCGGGGTTCTCTGCTGTCGGGTGCGCGCGTCATCGAACCCGCGTCGTCGGCATCGGTAGCGTGACGTCGTGTCATCGATCGATCGGGGCGATCAACCGCGGCGGGATCTCTCGGCCGGCATGCGCGAACAACTCGAACTCGGCTACGTGTTCGGTGGGCTGTCCACTTTCGGTCAACGCCCGTTCCTCACCGAACCGACCGAGCTCGATTCGTGGAAACCCGACGTCGCCGTGATGGGCGCGCCCTTCGACATCTCCACCACCAACCGTCCGGGCGCGCGCTTCGGGCCGCGCGCCATCCGCACCCAGGCCTACGAGCCGGGCACGTACCACCTCGATCTCGGAATCGAGATCTTCGATTGGCTCGAGGTCGTCGACTTCGGCGACGCGTATTGCCCGCACGGCCAAACCGAGACGAGTCACGCCAACATCAAAGAGCGCGTCGGCGAGATCGCGCGCCGTGGCATCGTGCCCATCGTCCTCGGAGGCGACCACTCGATCACCTGGCCGTCGGCCACTGCCGTCGCCGACGCTTACGGACGCGGTTCGGTCGGACTCATCCACTTCGACGCCCACGCCGACACCGCCGAGAGCTGCGACGGAAATCTCGCCAGTCACGGGACGCCCATGCGTCGACTCATCGAGAGCGGCGCGATTCCGGGCACGCACTTCGTGCAAGTGGGCCTACGCGGTTACTGGCCTCCCAAGGAAGTCTTCGACTGGATGGGCGCGCAGGGCATGCACTGGTTCACGATGCAAGACATCTGGGAACGCGGATTCCGCTCCGTGATGGATGACGCCATCGGCCAGGCGCTCGGTATGGCCGATCATCTCTACATCTCGATCGACATCGACAGCCTCGACCCGTCGTACGCCCCCGGAACCGGAACTCCCGAGCCCGGTGGCATCGTGTCGGCCGACCTTTTGCGCATGGTCCGACAGTTGTGCCTCGATCACCACGTGGTGGGCATCGACATCGTGGAAGTCGCGCCGGCCTACGACGTCAGCGAACTCACCGTGAACATGGCGCACCGCTTGGCCTTCGAGTGCCTCGGTGGTCTGGCCGCGCGCAAGCGTCGCGCCGCGTCCTGAACCCGTTTTCTGGCGCGAGATCTTCACCTATGCGGTGAAAAATCATCACCAGAACAACGGTGGGATCACTTGGCGAGTTCGCACCAGGAGGAGTACTTGGACTCCTCGCCGCGCACCACTCGCGAATACAGCGCACCGATCGCACTCGTGACCGGGCCCGGACACGGCACCTTGCGATCGTCCACCGAATTCACGGCACTCACCTCGGCCGCCGTACCGCACACGAAGATCTCGTCGGCGATGTAGAGATCGCTGCGCGCGATGTTGTCGACGCGCATGTCGACCCCGAGGTCCTTGGCGAGGTTCATCACGGTGTTCTGGGTGATACCCTCGAGCGCACCGGCCGACAACGGCGGCGTGAGCACGATGCCGTTGCGGCTGCAGAAGATGTTCTCACCGGTGCACTCGGCCACGAGTCCGTTGGGGGCGAGCATGATCGCTTCGTCGTATCCGGCCTTCAGGGCCTCCACCTTGGCGAGCGACGAGTTGACGTAGTTGCCCACGGTCTTGGCCGCCGGCGGCATGGTGTTGTGATCGTGGCGCGTCCAGGACGAAATCTTCATGCGCACACCCTTGGTGAGCGCATCGTCACCGAGATAGGCACCCCACGGCCAGCACGCACTGGCCACATCGACCTTGCAGGGCAGCGTAGTGAGACCCATCTCGCCGTAGCCGTAGGACGCGAGCGGACGCACGTAACACGACGCGAGACCGGTGGAGGCAACGGTGTCCTTGGTGGCCTGGATGATCTCGTCGACGGTGTACGGAATCTCCATACCGAGGATGTGCGCGCTGCGGAACAGCCGCTCGATGTGTTCGGTCAGGCGGAAGATCGCCGTGCCCTTCTTGGTCTCGTACGCGCGGATTCCTTCGAACACACCGGTTCCGTAGTGAAGCGTGTGCGTGAGTACGTGCACCTGCGCCTGGTCCCAGTCGACCAAGTGGCCGTTCATCCAGATCTTCGGGGTGGGAATCAGGGTGGGCATGTTGTCTCCGGTTCGGGGTGGCGACCGGCGCACCGGTCACTTCACGAGAGTAGTTGTTGGGCTTCGGGGGCTACTTCGAAATACGGGCCGCGATCTGGCGGCCGATCTCCACGGTCGAACCCGAGGTGGGTTCGGCGCAGGCGGCCCGCACCTTCTCGGCGGCCTTCGACTCGCCGAGGAAATCGAGCATGAGCGCGGCCGAGAGAATCGCCGCCGTCGGGTTGGCCTGGCCGGTGCCCACGATGTCGGGCGCTGTACCGTGAACCGGCTCGAACATGCTGGGCCCGGTGCGGGCTGGATTGAGATTGGCCGACGACGCGAGTCCGATTCCGCCCGACACCGCGCCACCGAGGTCGGTGAGGATGTCGCCGAAGAGATTGTCGGTCACGATGACGTCGTAGCGGTGCGGATCCTGCACGAAGTAGATGCACGCGGCGTCGACGTGGTTGTAGGCGGTACCCACACCCGGGAACTCGCGCGCCACTTCGTTGAACGTGCGCTCCCACAGGTTGCCGGCGAACGTGAGCACGTTGGTCTTGTGCACGAGGGTCACGTGCTTGCGCTCGCGCTTGGCGGCGAGTTCGAACGCGTAGCGGACGCAACGTTCCACACCCATCCGCGTGTTCACGCTTCCCTGGGTGGCGACCTCGTGCGGCGTACCGCGTCGGAGTACTCCACCCTCGCCCACGTACGGACCCTCGGTGTTCTCGCGGATCACGATGAAATCGTGCGGCTTGGTGTGACCGGGAGCGGTGCCGACGAAGGGCCGCTGGTTCACGTACAGATCGAGTTCGAAGCGCATCTTCAACAGGAGGCCCCGTTCGATCACGCCGGGCGGCACATCGGGGGTGCCGACCGCGCCGAGCAGGATCGCGTCGAATCCGCGCAACTCGTCGAGCGTCTGATCCGAGAGGATCTCGCCGTCGCGCAGATAGCGGGCGCCGCCGAGGTCGAAATCGGTGGTGGACAGATCGACGCCGGCGGCCCGGATCACGTCGAGGGCCACCGTGGTGACCTCGGGTCCGATGCCGTCGCCACCGATCACTGCGATCTTGTGTGCCATAGACGACACAGCGTACGAGCGTCGGACACACATCACCATTCCGCCGTCTCAACACCGGCGAACCACCGTTACCCTGACTGGCATGGCCAAGGTCCACCACCTCACACAATCGGCACTCGACCGACTCAAGGCCGAACACGAAGACCTCACTACACGCGGCCGCATCGAGGTCGCCAACAAGATCGAGCGCGCCCGCGAACTCGGCGACCTCTCCGAGAACGGCGACTACCACGCGGCCAAGGACGAACAAGGCCACATGGAAGGCCGGATCCGCCACCTCGAGTCGATTCTCGAGAACTACGAACTCGTCGAGGCCGACGACGGCGACCTCGTGGGACCGGGCAAGTTGGTCACGCTCTCGATCGACGGCGACGAACCCGAGACGTACTACCTCGGCTCGCATGAAGAACAGTTCGCCGGTGCGGCCACCATGACCCCGGAATCGGCACTCGGCAAGGCCATCGCCGGCAAGCGAGTCAACGAAGAGTGCTCGTACACAACGCCGAACGGCCACGAACTGAAAGTGTCGATCGTCAGCGTCGAACTTCCGTAGGGATCCGATGAGCGACCTCCTCGGCGTCCCACCCCTCCCGCCCGGCCGCGAAGTCGAACTTCCCGGCCGTGGCACGACGTTCATCCGCGAAGTCGCCGGCCCGAGCGGCGCGCCCACGCTCCTCTTGTTGCACGGCTGGACGGCGACCGCCGATCTCAACTGGTTCGGTGTGTACGAAGAACTCGGAAAGCACTTCCGCATCGTCGCCATGGATCACCGCGGTCACGGACAGGGCATCCGCACCCGCAAGCCGTTCCGTCTCGCCGACTGCGCCGACGATGCCGCGTGTCTGGTCAGTGAACTCGGTCTCGACGAAGTCATCCCGGTCGGCTACTCGATGGGCGGACCCATCGCGCTTCTCATGTGGCGCCGGCACCGACCGATCGTGCGCGGTCTCGTGTTGTGCGCGACGGCCGGGAGTTTCTCGCACAGTCGCGCCGAGCGGATGAGCTTCCTCGGGCTCACCGGTCTCGGTGCCCTCGCGCGTCTCACGCCATCGTCGGCCCAAGAGTGGATCACCGAGCGCTCGTTCCTGCGCCGCAAGGCCGATCGGTGGGGACCATGGGCGATCAGCCAGATCGAACTCCACGATTGGCGCATGGTGCTCGAAGCCGGACACGCGATCGGTTCGTTCTCGGCCACCGAGTGGCTACCCGAGATCGACGTACCCACCTCGCACGTGGTCACGTTGCGCGATCCGGTGATCCCGGCGTACCGCCAACTCGATCTGGTCTCGCGTATCCCCACCGCCGAGGCCGTTCGCATCGACGCCGAGCACGACGCCATCGTGGCGCACTCCGATCGGATGGCCGTTCACATCGTGGAGGGTGCCCATTCGGTTCTGCGGCGCTCGGCCCCTTCGGCGACTCGCGCTTCATGAGTCGTCGACGCTGGCCTTGGGTCGTCGCCGTTGCCGCGACGATCGGCGCGTGGGCGACGTTGCGCAACAAGTCGAAGGTCGTCGGCGCGATCCGTCGGGGCTCGATGGCCGCGCGCAATGCCGAACTGGCTCGTATGGGCGTCGCCGTGGGTGCCACGTACGCGAGCGCATCGGCCCGCAAACTCTTCGCCACCGCCGAACGACGCGTCGAGATCGA
>SYCI01000117.1 GCA_005787035.1 Actinomycetota bacterium
CGGCCGGGCATGACCATGTAGATCGGTGGCTCGATCTCTTGCATGACCCGGATCTGAACCGGCGACGTGTGCGTCCGCAGAACCGTGCTTCCGGGCGCACCGTGATCGACGTAGAAGGTGTCGTGCATGCTGCGCGCCGGAGGGCTCGATCCCGAGGAGTGGAGCGGTTTCGCGTTCGGCTTCGGCATCGATCGCATGGCCAAGGAGCGCCATGGCGTGGGGGACGTGCGCGAGATGTACACCAACGACCTTCGATTCATCGAGCAGTTCTGAGGAAGCATGAAGGTCGTCCATTCCTGGTTGAAAGAACTCGTCGACATCCCCGACGACATCGAGGGCGTGGCCCATACGTTGTCCGACGTCGGACTCGCCGTCGAGTCGGTCGACAACGTTGGAGCCACCGTCGCCGGAGTGATCACTGCGCGCGTGATCAAGACCGAACGGCACCCCGATGCCGCCAAGGTGCACCGTGTGTTTCTCGAGATCGGTGACGGCCAGGAGCACCACGTGTGGTGCGGTGCATTCAACATGCAGCCGGGAGACGTGATTCCGTGGGCGACACCGGGCACCCAGATGCCCGATGGACGACTCATCGAAACCAAGCCGATCGTCGGTATCCCGAGTGAGGGCATGTGCTGTTCGGCGCGCGAACTCGGCCTGGGTGACGATCACAGCGGGATTCTCATCATGGATTCCGACACCCCGCTCGGCGTTCCGTACGGTCGGGCACTCGGGCTGGCCGAAGAGACCGTGTACGACCTCGATGTTCTGCGTAACCGCCCCGATGCCTACGGACACGTAGGCGTGGCCCGCGATCTCGCGGCCCGCTTCGGTGCCGCACTTCGAGCTCCGTCCGGTCGTCTCCAGCCGTCCGGTCCGACGACGAGTGCGACGGTCGACATCGTGGCCACCGATCGCTGCCCGCGCTTCACGAGCCTGATCATCAGCGGAGTTCGCGTCGCCGAATCCCCGGACTGGATGAAGAGTCGATTGTCGGCAGCGGGAATGCGTCCGATCAACAACGTGGTCGACGTGAGCAACTACGTGATGCTCGAGACCAACCAGCCGAACCATGCCTACGACTTCGCCACACTGGGCGGAGGCGGATTCCGAGTGCGGGTGGCCCGCGACGGCGAGTCGATGGTGACTCTCGACGGCGTCGAGCGGACCCTCACTCCCGGCGACCTCCTGATCTGTGATGCGGCCGACCGGCCCATCGGGATCGCCGGCATCATGGGTGGCCAGAACACCGAGATCAGCGCGACCACCACGACGGTCGCGCTCGAGGCCGCTTACTTCGAGCCGGTCGGGATCATGAAGTCGGTACAGCGTCTCGGTCTGCGAAGTGAGGCATCGGCGCGCAACGAGCGCGGGATCGATCCGCTCGGAATCGACGCGTCGGTCGCGCGCTTCGTGGAGTTGCTCCGAATCACGTGCCCCGATCTCGTCGTGCACGACGGCTTCGTCGACGCCCGCACCGAGTCGTTCCCCGTGGCACCGACGATTCCGGTACGGCCCGAGCGGGTGAGCGCACTGCTCGGCCGCACCTTCACCGCCGCCGAGATCGCGGACGCGATCGCTCCGATCGGCTTCACGACCGAAACGTCGGGAGCCGTGCTCTCGGTGTCGGTTCCGTCGTGGCGGCCCGATTGCACCCTCGAGATCGACATCGTCGAGGAAGTGGCCCGGCTCTTCGGATACGACAACCTCGGACGCACCGTGCCCAAGTCGACCCTTCCGGGAGGGTTGTCGCCGGTTCAACAACGCCGTCGTCGGGTGCGGGAGATTCTCCTCGGTCTTGGTCTCGACGAAGCCATGCCGCATCCGTTCCTGACCGACGGCGACCTCGAACGCGCCGGACTCGCGTCCGACGCGGTACGTCTCGTGAACCCGCTCGTGGTCGGCGACGATGTGCTGCGGACATCGCTACGCCCGGGTCTCTTGAAGGCGATCGCCTTCAACGAATCGCACCGCCGTTCCGACATCGGATTCTTCGAGATCGGTCATGTGTACCCGCCGAGTGGTGACGTTCTGCCGGCCGAATACGAAGCCTTGGGTGTGGTGATCTCGGGAGCGGAAGCGCCGGTGGCCGTGGGCATCTGGCGGGAGCTCGTGTCGTCGATGGGTTGGGGAGCGCGTCTCGACCAGTCGGTCGTTCCGGCCGGTCTGCATCCGACCCGTTCGGCCACCTTGTCGGCGGGCAAGGACCTGATCGGTGTGGTCGGAGAGATCCACCCCGACGTGCTCGATGCCTATGGCGTGACCGAACGCGTGGCCGTGTTGGAAGTGAACCTCTCGGTTCTGCTGGGTTCCGAACCCAAGGTGGCTCAGTGGAAGCCAACGTCCAAGTACCCGTCGTCGGACTTCGACCTCGCTTTCACCGTGCCGGCCGATGTGACGGCCGAGAAGATCGAGAAGGCACTACGACAAGCGGCCGGGTCGCTGCTGGTGTCGATCGAACTCTTCGATGTCTACCGGGCCGACGGGGGAGGCGACAGCCGGAGTCTGGCCTATCGGTTGCGTCTACAAGCAGCCGATCGGACGCTCACCGATGCCGATGTGGCCGGAGTGCGCGACAAGTGCATCGCCGCCGCCGCCAAACTCTCCGCCTCATTGCGCACCTGACCCGTTGTTCTGGTGATGATTTTTCACCGCATCGGTGAAGAAGTCGCGCCAGATTCGTAGCGACGAAGGTCAGTTGGAGAGAACGTCGACCGGACAATCGGCGAGCCAAGCCATGCGTCCGGGTTGGCGGCGTAGCACCGAGCGCCACAGATCATCGGGATCTGCGCAAAACGCGTCGTCGACCTCGAACGGAACGACGATCCACGCTCCCATCTCCAACTCACCGTCGAGTTGTTGCGCGCCCCATCCGGCGTATCCGATGAAGATCCGAATCGCCGACGGCATCGGGTCGAGCACGAGTGGATCGCCGTCGAGGTCGACCGGTTCGGCCGAAGGACGCCCCTGATCGTCGACGAATCGGCCGAGAGCAATCAAGGCGTTCGTCTCCACCGGTCCACCTGTGAAGAGTTCGGCCGGCGGGGCGATGAGATGCGACCACGAGTCGAACTCGATGTCGAGATCTTCGCTCCGGCGGTTCAGCACCACCCCGAGGGCTCCGCCTTCGTTGTGTTCGAGCACGTACACCACGGTCCGGTCGAAATTGCCGTCGGCCAGGGGAGGGGCAGCCACGAGAAGTCGGCCCTTGGTCGAGGGCAGCGGGAAGCCGGACGGTCGGTTCACCCGACCATGTTGGCAGGAGCATCCGAGCCGGGCGGGTCACGAGGAGGGTGTCGAAAGATGATTGTATTCCCATTCAGAAGTCCGTATGATCATGCGTCGTGTCCATCTCGTCCACGAAGAAGCGAGTCGCCGTCCTCGGAGCCTCCGGTTACACGGGGGCCGAGTTGTTGCGTCTCCTGGCCGGCCACCCTGACATCGAGGTCGTGTTGGCTAGCGGTGATTCGCAAGCCGGAACCCCCATTGCGTCTCTGTATCCGAGCCTGGCCGCGCGATACGGCGACCTTCGATTCGCCGACAACGATCCGACGGCATGCCACGGGCTCGACGCGGTGTTCCTCGGCTTGCCCCATGAGGCGAGTCTCGAACTGGTTCCCGCTCTCGTGGGCAATGTCGGATGCGTGG
This sequence comes from Actinomycetota bacterium, assembly GCA_005787035.1. GTDB lineage: Bacteria > Actinomycetota > Acidimicrobiia > Acidimicrobiales > Ilumatobacteraceae > Casp-actino8. Next base: position 3,649 of record SYCI01000117.1, read on the forward strand.
TCGATCTCTCGGCCGCTTACCGACTGAAGAATTCCGGCGCCTATCCGGAGTACTACGGGTTCGAACACACACAGCCGGCCTTGCTCGCCGATGCGGTGTATGGGCTGCCCGAGCGGCACCGGTCGGCACTGCCGGGCGCCGCGTTGATCGCCACTCCTGGCTGCTACGTGACTGCGGCGACGCTCGCGTTGGCACCTCTCGTCGATGGCGGGCTCATCGAGACATCGGGTGTGATCGTCGATGCAGCCAGCGGAGTGTCGGGCGCGGGTCGGGCACCGAAGCATTCCAACCTCTTCTGCACGGTCGACGAAGACATGAACGCCTACGGACTCGTGAACCACCGCCACACGCCCGAGATGGAAGAGCAGATCGGAGCAACAGTCCTTTTTACCCCTCATCTCGTTCCCATGAACCGGGGCATCCTCGCGACGTGTTACGCGCGTCCGGCCAAGAAAGTGTCCACCGAGTCTTTGCTCGACGCTCTGAAGGCGGCCTACTGCGACGAGCCGTTCGTCGTGGTGCGTGCCGACTCACCATCCACCAAGGCCACTCTCGGTTCCAATGCCGTGCACATCACCGCGCGTTTCGACGAACGCACCGGCTCGGTGATCGTGATCAGCGCGCTCGACAACCTCTGCAAGGGCGCCTCGGGCGGTGCGGTCCAAGCGTTGAACGTCGCCCTCGGTCTGTCGGAGACTTCGGGGCTTTCGTCGATCGGGGTGTATCCGTGATGGCCGATATCGATCCGTTGCTGCGCGCCGATGTGCTCATCGAGGCTCTGCCCTACATCCGGCGCTTCGCCGGCAAGGTCGTCGTCGTGAAGTACGGCGGAAATGCTCTGGCCGGGGCCACCGAAAGCGACGCCCTCGCACTCTTCGCGCAGGACATCGTCCTCATGCGGCTCGTCGGTTTGCGACCCGTCGTGGTGCATGGCGGCGGTCCGCAGATCAGTGATCTCATGAACCGACTCGGCAAGACCACGGAGTTCCGCAACGGTTTGCGGGTGACCGATGCCGAGACCGTCGACATCGCGCGCATGGTTCTGATCGGCCAGGTGAACCCACAAATCGTCGCCGCCATCAACGTGCACGGACGTTTCGCAGTGGGCGTGAGCGGTGAGGATGCTTCGCTCATCACGGCCGAGCCCCGCGACCCCGAGCTCGGATTCGTGGGTGACGTGAAGCGGATCAATCCGGGGATCCTCCAAGGTCTGCTCGACGACGAATTCGTGCCGGTGGTCGCCACGATCGGCACCGACGCCCAAGGACAGCCCTACAACATCAACGCCGACACCGTGGCCGGCGCGATCGCCGAGGCTCTCGGAGCCGAGAAGCTCGTGTACCTCACCGACATCGAGGGTCTGCGTCGCCAGGTCGACGATGCAGCGAGTCTGATTCGCCAGACCAATCCCGACGAACTCGATGCCCTCATGGCTGACGGCACCATCGCCGGCGGGATGATTCCCAAGGTCGAGAGTTGTGTGCACGCGGTTCGTAACGGAGTGAAGCGCGCGCACATCCTCGATGGACGGATTCCACACGTCCTGCTTCTCGAACTCTTCACCGACTCCGGGGTCGGAACCATGGTCGAGTCCACTTTCAAGCGTTCGGAGGGCAAGGCGTGAGCAGCCATCAGTTTCCGACCACCGGTCACGACCATTGTCCTTTCATGCCGGTCTTCGGCGCGCCGGCGGTGATGTTCGAACGTGGCCTCGGGACCGAACTCTGGGACGTGAACGGCAAGCGCTACCTCGATTTCCTGTCGGGCATCGCGGTGGTGTCTCTCGGACACAGCAATCCGGTCATCGCCGATGCCGTCACGAAACAGATCAACACGCTGTCGCACGTGAGCAATTTCTTCGCCAACCCGGCAGCCACCAAGGCGGCGGTCGACATCAACGAGCTGTTGTTCGAGGCAAGTGGCGAACGCGGACAAGTGTTCCTGTGCAACAGTGGCGCCGAGGCCAACGAGGTCGCCATCAAACTCGCGCGAAAGTTCGGCGGTCGGGGCCGCTTCGGTGTGGTGAGTGCACTCGGCAGTTTCCACGGTCGCACACTCGCGGCGCTCGCGGCCACCGGACAACCGACCAAACACGAACCCTTCCAGCCCATGCCGGAGGGCTTTCGTCACGTGCCCTTTGGTGACCTCGCGTCGCTCGAATCAGCCATCGACCCTTCGGTCGCCGCCGTTCTCATCGAGACCGTGCAAGGTGAAGGGGGAGTCATCCCAGCGGCGACGGAGTATCTGCGGGGCATACGTCGGATCTGCGACGAGCGCGGTCTCCTCATGATGATCGACGAAGTTCAGACCGGATTCGCGCGCACGGGTCAGTGGTTCGGATTTCAGCACGCCGGAATCGCGCCCGATGTGGTGACGATGGCCAAGGGCATCGGCAACGGTTTCCCGGTGGGTGCCGCATGGGCGCGCCGAGAGGTCGCCGCGGTGTTCCAGCCGGGTGATCACGGTTCCACGTACAGCGGTACCGCTCTGGCCGGAGCGGCGATCTCGGCCGTCATCGCCGAGATGCGGCGCATCGACGCCCCGAAACTCGCGCATGACAAGGGGGAGTACCTCGCCCGGAAGCTCACCGACGTCGACGGAGTCGTGACCGTTCGCGGTCAAGGTCTACTGCGGGCCGCCGAGCTCGGTCCGGGCCGAGATGCCAAAGCGGTGTTCACCGCATTGCTCGAACGCGGCCTGGTCACCAACGCGGTGAATGCCACGTCGCTTCGGCTGGCCCCGCCCATCACGACGTCCATCGAGCACATCGACGAAGCGGTGGCGATCATCGCGGGAGTGCTCGCCGAGGGGGTCGGCACATGAACCTTCTCGACATCACCGATCTCGGCGCCGACGGAGTCGCGTCGGTTCTCGATCTCGCCCGTCGTCCCGTTTCGTCACTGGGTCGTCCACTCGACGGACGAGGTGCCGCGCTCATCTTCGAGAAGCCATCCAACCGGACTCGGCACAGCATGGAGATCGCCGTGGTCGAATTGGGTGGTCATCCCGTGTACACGCGCGGTGAGGAAGTCGGCTTCGATACGCGCGAGCCCGTGGAAGACATCGGCCGGATCCTCGCCGGGTACCACGCAGTGGTCGCCGCTCGCGTGTTCTCGCATTCGGTGGTCGATCGGCTCGCCACAGTCTGCGACGTTCCGGTGGTCAACATGCTCTCCGACCACTCGCATCCGCTCCAGGGGTTGGCCGATGCGCTCACCATGATCGAGGAATTCGAAACCCTCGACGATCGGATCGTCGCCTGGGTGGGCGATTACAACAACGTGGCGCGCTCTCTGGGTGAGGTGTGTTCGATTCTCGGCGCTCATCTGCGTTTCGCCGGTCCGGCGGGATACCAAGTGACCGACGACGAACTCGCCCGGTTCACAGCATTGGGTGCTCGCTCGGTGTCCTCGTCGATCGACCCGCGCGAGGCCGTGCAGGGTGCGCATGCGGTGCACACCGATACGTGGGTGTCGATGGGCCAGGAGTCCGAGAAGGCCGAGCGCATTCGGATCTTCGGCCGTTACACCGTGACCACCGACCTCATGGCTCAAGCCGACGGCCATGCGATCTTCATGCATTGTCTGCCCGCGTACCGCGGCCTCGAGGTCGAGGCAGCGGTCATCGACGGTCCGAGTAGTCGAGTCATTCGGCAGGGTCACAACCGCCTGCATTCGGCGCGGGGAGCGCTTGCCTATCTGATGGGAGTTCGGTGATGGCCGTCAAGACTCAGCGTCAGCAGAAGATCGCCGAACTCATCGGCAAGCATTCGGTCACCAATCAGCCTCAACTCGTCAAGTTGTTGAGCAAGGCCGGCATCGTGGCTACGCAGGCGACGGTTTCGCGCGATCTCGAGGACCTCGGGGCCGTCAAGGTACGCGTGCCCGGCGGCGAGTCGGTGTACGCAATTCCCGAGTTCGCGCCGGCGCGCCTCGCACCCGAGGATCAACTTCGTCGGGTGATGGGCGAGTGGGTGGCCGAGGTCAAGAGCAGCGGTCCGATGGTCGTCGTGCGCACGCCCCCGGGTTGCGCGCACGTCGTTGCGTCGGCACTCGACCGCAGTGGTCTCAAGGGTCTCATCGGTACCGTGGCCGGCGACGACACGATCTTCTGCATTGCCGACGAGTCGGTGGGTGGAGGCAAACTCGCCGCTCACTTACGGGAGCTGTCAGGAATCGCAACGAACAAGGGTGGTGGACGGTGAGCGACGGCAAGACCCTGTGGCACGGGCGCTTCGCGTCCGGTCCGGCCGAAGAACTCATGGCCTACACGGCGAGTCTCCCTTTCGATCGTCGCTTGTGGCGCGAGGACATCGCGTGTTCGAAATCGCACGTGCGCGGGCTCGCCCGAGTTGGCATCATCTCGAACGCCGAGTGCGACACGATCCTGTCCGCCTTGGAGCAGGTGGAGAGCGAGATGGCGGCCGATGCTTTCGTCTTCGTCGACTCTGACGAAGACATCCACACCGCCGTGGAACGGCGCGTCACCGAGATCGCCGGACCGGCCGGCGCCAAACTGCACACGGGGCGGAGCCGCAACGACCAATCGGTCACCGGACTCCGCCTGTGGTGCAAGCGCGTCGTCCCCGAGATCATCGCTCGTGTTGTTTCGCTGCAGGAGGCGCTCATCACCCGCGCCAAGGAAGCCGGAGCGGGTGACGATGCCGTGTATCTCCCGGGTTACACGCACGTTCAGCGCGCGCAGCCGGTGTTGCTCGCTCATCATCTACTCGCCCATTGTTGGGCCTTCGGCCGCGACATCGAACGGCTGCGGGACGCCTCCCGTCGACTCGATGTGTCGCCCCTCGGTGCCGGGGCCCTGGCCGGATCCTCGTTGCCTCTCGACCCCGAGTTCACCGCGGCCGACCTCGGGTTCCAGAGAGTTTTCGACAATTCACTCGATGTCGTGAGTGATCGCGATTTCGTGGCCGAGATCCTGTTTGCCCTCTCGCTCGTAGCGGTTCATCTTTCCCGGATGGGTGAAGAGTGGGTCCTGTGGACGAGCGATGAGTTCGGGTTCGCGGTGCTCGATGATGCCTACGCGACCGGATCTTCGATGCTGCCTCAGAAGAAGAACGCCGACATCGCCGAACTCGCGCGCGGAAAAACGGGCCGGGTCGTGGGTTCACTCACGGGTCTGCTGGTCGTTCTGAAGGGCTTGCCCCTGTCGTACAACCGTGATCTTCAAGAGGACAAAGAGCCGTTGTTCGACGCGGTCGATCAGGTGTCGCTCGCGCTGTCGGCGCTGACCGGCATGATCGCCACCGCGCGTTTCGCTCCCGATCGCATGCGGGCGGCCGCCGATGCGCCCACGATGGCCGCGACGGATCTGGCCGAGTTCCTGGTGCAGAAGGGAACTCCATTCCGCGAGGCCCACGCCATCGTGGGTTCACTAGTACGGCGGTCGTTGGCGGGCGAAGGTTCGCTCGCCGAATTGGTGCGCGCCGAACCGGCGCTCGGTGAGGAAGCAACCGCCCTCGTCGCCCCCGGCGTCGGCGTGCGTCGCCGGACCACGCGCGGTGGTGCCGGTCCGCAGCCGGTGGCCGAACAGATGGCCCGATTGGAAGCGGCCATGAAGGTGTGGGCGCAGAAGTGAACATGCGTCTCTTCGGAGAGGTCGTGGTGACGATGCTCGTGATCCTCGATCCGCCGGGCAACACCCCGATCTTCCTCGCCGTTACCCGACGCCTCTCGAACAAGGAACGGCATCGCGCGGCCTATCTCGCCACGGCAACCGCATTCCTCGTGATCTCGATCTTCGCCCTGTTCGGGCAGACCGTGCTCGATTACCTCAAGGTGTCGGTTCCGGCCCTGCAGGTTTCCGGTGGACTCTTGTTGCTCCTCGTCGCTCTCCAGCTTCTTTACGGACGGGGCACGGGCGAGGACGGTTTCGCCGAGGCCACTCCGGAACAACGAACCTCGATCGCCATGGTCCCACTCGGTACGCCGCTCCTCGCCGGACCGGGTTCGATCGTCGCCACCATCGTCTTTTTCAGTCGCACCGAGGGCGCAGGTGAGTGGCTCACCGTGCTCGCTGGTATCGCGGTGGCCTTGCTTGTTTCTCTGGTTGCGCTGAGATTCAGCGGATTCCTGCAGCGGGTCTTGCGACCGACCGGGATCCTCCTCCTCGCGCGAGTGGCCGGAATGATCCTCGCCGCGGTGGCCGTTCAATCGATTGCCAACGGAGTCACCGAGTTCGTGACCAAGGCGATCGAGGCGAACTGATCGTGGCGTATCACCAGTCGATCCGCGTTCGCTACGGCGAATGCGACATGCAGCGGGTGGTGTTCAACGCCAACTACTTCGTGTACTGCGACGATGTCGTCGACTCGTGGACTCGGATCGCGCTCGCCGAAGAATTGCGCGCTGCCGGAACCTCGACCGATCTCCACGCGATCGGGTTCGACTTCATGTTGAAGAAGACCGAACTCACATGGACGAGTCCGGTGCGTTTCGGCGACACGATCGACGCCACGGCCGAGGTGGCCCGTTGGGGCAACACGAGCTTCGATGTCGCCATCGTCGGTTCCGTCGCCGGCGAGACCAAATTCGGAGCGCTCATCACCTACGTGAGCATCGATCCGATCTCCCAACGCCCGGCGCCGATCCCAGAACTCGTGAAGAACGCTCTCAGTCGCTGAGACGTCGATCCAGCCAGGTGAAGTCCTGGCCGTGATAACCGACATCGGCCAGGTGGAACTCCGTCCGGGTGCCGTTCGACCAGACGTCGGCTCGGAGATCGGCGGTCACTCCGGCCGGCTCCATGCGCGCCCACACAAGTGTTCTTCCGACTCGGCCAGCGCGAGCGATCGTCTCTCGGAACCTGGTCTGCACCTCGGGAGCCATGTACTGCCACACGATGGAGTGGAAGATCACCGCCGGTCGAGTGGACGGTTCGGCCAAGCGGGCGACGATCCAATCGTCCGCGCTCGCTTGATCGATGGGGTGCCGGAGAGGGCGGGTGATCGCGATGGCGGCGAGAAGACGCGCGCGTCTCGTGGTCTGATCGGGCCAGACGAATGACTCCAAGCGGATGGCATCTCGTTCCAGATCGATCGGATCAGGATCGCACCCACGACGCGACACGCAGCGTGCGGCGGTCCGAACGGATGGCGCGGCGACGAAAGTGGAAGTTGGAAACGTGAGTGATGATCCCTCGCGCCCCAGTACACCTTGGCCGGTGTCGGCCGCGTACTGATCGAACGACAGGTTGAGTCCGGCGCTGGCGCCGACTTCCCACCAGTCGAACTCGTCGACGCCGAGCGTCGGTAGCCAGTTGGCGATCGCCAGATGACACACCGCTCGGCCGACTTCGTTTGTCTGCACCCCGCGGCGCAGTCCGTCCTCGACGTCGTCGCGCAGACGGTCCACGACCCGATACACGAGGGCGAGGTCGATCGGCGCACCGTCACCTCCACACGACGGAAAGCGTGCGGCCAATTCGGGAGCGCGACCCAGAAGCGCGGCTCGGTGAAGTGATCCGAGGAGTCGCAAGGGGAGTGCATCGTGGAGAGGTCGATCGGAGCGGCCATCCAACAACTGGACGATCGGTCCTCCGCGTCGGTGATCCTCGAGGAAGGCATCGAGGAGATCCGCGTACTGGATCGATCCGAGATGTCGACACGCCGCCGCTTGGATCGCCAGAGTCTCGCCGACGTCCGCCACAGCGTCACCATAATCCCCCTGCCCAACGTGGTCGGGGTGAGAGAATGGGTGCATGTCGTTGCTCGCCGATCTCGACGCCCGGGGTCTCATCCATGATTCGACCGATCGTCGTGCCCTGGCCGACCGACTCGAGTCGGGTCCGATCAGTGTGTACGTGGGCTTCGATCCGACGGCCGATTCGCTGCACGCCGGCAACCTTCTCGGGCAGGTGATGTTGCGCCGATTCCAGTTGGCCGGACACGACCCCGTGGTCCTCGCGGGTGGGGCAACCGGCATGGTCGGAGATCCGGGTGGCCGTAGCGAGGAACGCAATCTGCTCGACCGCGAAACCCTCTCGCACAACGTGGCGTGTGTGAAGCGCCAGCTCGAGAAGATCCTCGATTTCGGCGGACCACACGCGGCACGTCTCGTCGACAATGCCGATTGGACGGCACCGATGAGCGCTCTCGACGTCCTGCGCGACGTCGGGAAGCACTTCACCGTCAACCAGATGGTGGCCAAGGAGTCGGTGCGGGCGCGGATGGAGAGCGAACACGGCATCTCGTACACCGAGTTCTCGTACATGCTTCTGCAGGCCAACGACTTCCGTTATCTCTGCGATGCACAGAACGTCGAGATGCAGATGGGTTGCTCCGATCAGTGGGGCAACATCACCGCGGGCATCGAACTGATTCGTCGTCGCCACGCGCGCCCTGCCTTCGGTCTCACCTGGCCACTTCTCACGCGCACCGACGGACAGAAGATGGGCAAGTCGGTGCACGGGGCGCTGTGGCTCGATCCGGACAAGACGAGCCCGTATCAATTCCGTCAATACTGGATTCAGTTGCCCGATGAAGACGTGGAACGTTTCCTGATGCAACTCACCCTGCGTCCGGTCGACGAGATCGAGTCGATCGTTGCCGAACACCGCGCTGCCCCCGAGAAGCGGATCGCGCAACGCGCATTGGCGCACGACGTCACGTCGCTCGTGCACGGAGAAGTCGCCGAAGCCGCGGCCGCCGAAGCCGCCGATGTTCTCTTCGGTGGCGATCCTTCGAAAGCATCGGCTTTCGCGCTCGACGCCGTGGCTCGTGAAGTGCCCAACTCGGAGTGTGCGGCGTCGTCACTCGATGACGTCATCGCTCTGCTCGTGTCGACGGGTCTCGCATCGTCGAACAGCGATGCCCGACGCACGCTTGGTCAGAAGGGTTTCCGCGTGAACGGCTCGGTCATCGACGAGACGACGTCACTCGCCGGGATCGCTCTCTTGCACGGCCGCTATCTTCTTCTCCGGCGCGGAAAGACCCAGCACCATCTGGTCCGAGTCGGGGCCTGATTCGGCCCGGTTCGGTCCGGGCCGGGGGCGGGAAAAGTCCTGAAAATTCCCGTCCTGGCAGGTTGACGCTCCCTGGGCCGGTCGCTAGATTTGCCCCTCGCCCCTGTAGGCCGTTCACGGTCGGAGGGCGGCGGCACCACCAGGTGATCCCTCGGGAGACCTGCGTGCCAGAGCTATCAGCTCCTTGAAAACGGAAGAGAAGACTGAACGCCAGTGCGGGCAGTCACGGTGGCCCCTCGCGGGGTTGCTGGAGGCTGTCTGTCAATTCATCGATGGCCGGGTTCGCCCGGTCGTCAAAACAAATCAATGGCCGGCATAGCCGGTCGAGCGGATCGGGACTCGGCAACACATGGGTATTCCCCCTTGTGGAGTCTCGCTCTCGCCACGGACGCTTCTCGGACCTTCGGGCCCGAGGCACGTTCTTGACGGAGAGTTTGATCCTGGC